>SLMS01000135.1 GCA_007133495.1 Candidatus Sumerlaeota bacterium
CTCATGAAGCGCCGCGCGCAGCTTGCCGGCATCCGCGTGGGCATTTTCGAGGAGGCACACAATCGCGATGATGTCGTCCGATTCCTTATCCGCGTGAACCAGGCACTCCTCAAGCTCCACGGCGACCCCAATGATCCGATTCACTTCAAGGCCTTCGACAAGGCTGGGTGTCTTGGCCACCGCCTGATCAGGACTGTCGAGGACGTGGAGCATATCCCGGACGACGAGTTCCCGGGGCTGCTGGAAAGCCACCTTGACGGCTGGGAGTTCGCCTGTGAGGTGTTCATCCACGACAAGAAGATACGGTTTCTGAATATCTCGGAATACGTACGGCTCGGTTATTCCGTGTTCATCCCCGCGTCTCCCGAGTTGGAAAGGTGGCGCCCGCGCATCCGCGAGGAAATCGAGAAACTTATCGAAGCCTTCGACATCCGCTACGGCCTGATTCACCCGGAATACTTTGTCACCAGCGACGGTGCGATGTACTTCGGCGAGGTCGCCTATCGCGTCCCCGGCGGGAATGCCTTCGAGCTGATCGAACGGGCCTATGGCTTCAACGCCTACCAGGGCCACGTCCTGTGCAGCGACCCGAAGGCCACCGAGGAGGAGATCAACGCCTTCTTCCCGAAGGAAGTCGAGGACGCCAAGGGCTATGCCGGATGCTACCTTGTCTATCCGCGCCGGCGGATCATTTCCGAACTGGGGATTCCCGAGGAGACCGAGGACCACCCCTACTTCGAGTACCACGATCTGCGGCCGCCCATGGAGTCAAAGGTCGCCAAGCGCGTCGCCTTCGGCAACCACTACGGCTCGGTCCATTTCTTCGGGGACGATCCGGACGAGATGAAGCGCCTTCTCAAGAAGCAGGAAGAGCTGGACTTCTACGTATAGACCGGAAGGAGGGCCGGGCTCCGCGCTTATGGCTGCCCAGCAACCACCACCACAGCCCCCCATGGGAGATGCGGACAAGCTCGCCCTCTATGGCGAGCGCTTCGACAAGGCACTGGCGCGCCTTGCCGAGGCAAAGTCCTTCGCAAAGCCCAACCACACCTCCCTTGTGGTCGATACCGCCGCGCGGATTCTTCCCCTGGAAGGCGGTGTGGAGTTTCTATACGAAAGAGCGCCGCAGTTTGACCGGGCCGGCGTCTTCTTCGATTCGGACTGGGCCCATCCCGAACGTCTGCGCCCGCGCCTTGTTCCCGCCACTCTGGCCTCCGGCAGTCCGCGCCTTGTCGCGCTCGAATGCCTGAGCGAACTCCGCTGGTTGGCCCTCGCCGAGGGCCGCTGCGAGCATCCGGCCGTCACTCAGGAGGACGCCCAGCTTTTCGTGCACGAGGTGCTTGTCCAGAACCTGGATTACGTTTTCGAGCGGCAGACCGAGGCCGCCCGGCAGCGCACGAACCGGACCGCCATCCGTGTGTTTGGTTTCCTCGCCAGGAAGGTGGGCTTTGGCGGCATCCTCGACAACCTTATCGAGGAGATATACAGAATCCTTCGCCAGCGCCCCATCCAGGTGAATCATGTAAAGCGGATGGTCACCGAAATGGCGGTGGCGCTCCATCGCGACGGGGTTTCCGCCCCGCGTGGCGCCGATAGGCTCATCAGTGCGCTCTACGGCCCCACCTCCGCCACGCAGGAGGACCCCGGCCTGGAGGTCTATCGGGAGCGGCTCGCCGGTATGGACGGCTCCATGCTCTCCCAGGAAGCCGGCGTCTTCGCCCGTGCCATGCACGACACCGGCCTCGTCTCGCCCTATCACGCGGTGTTCATGCGGTACGCCCTGGAACAGGGCGGGAATCTGGTCCCCCACGCGCTCGGGCTCAGCTCCACCGGAAGCGACGCCCTGCTCTGCTATCGTGAGCTTGTCTATACGCTCATCCGGGAGGCCATCCATCCGGAGACGGCGGGGGCCGTTTACGGGTTGGCGCGGCTTCTCGAACGCGGGACGCTCTACGTGCCACCGATCGCCCCGGCCCTGTGGCGGCAGGTGCAGCTTCCGCTCCTGCCGGAAGTGGAGCAGGTTTTCGCGCAGGTTTTCGGAATAGGCCTGCCCGCCCGTGTTCACCTGCTGGCGGGGGCCATTTGCATTCTCGGGATGCCGATCGGAGTCGGCCAGGGAGAGAACCCGACCTGCCAGTCCGCCCGGGCGCTCTCCATGTGGGCGTACAACGATCCCGACTATTTGCTCCAGCTCCTGACCTGGGCCGCCCGCGACGGCGAGATCACGATGCACTTCGAAGGTCAGTCCGTCAATTCGCGTGAACTGCAGGCGGGCCTGGCACAGGTGCTTCACCTTGATCTCGACCCGGTCTCGCTCGTCCTTGTTCCCCACCTGGACCGCATCTACATGGAGATGGGACGCATGGCGGCCGGCCGCGGAGAGGACCCGCACAAGTGGGTAAACCCGGAGTTCCATGGCTGGTGGGTGGGCCGCGGTTTTGCCATTGCGGTGGATATCGGCACGGGACTGCTCAGGGATTACGACAGTTTTCTCCGCAAATTCTACGCCTCCTACCATCCGTATTACAACGGCAACCAACCGGTCATTCACCCGCAGCCGGCCGGGATTGCTGTCACGGATTCACACGGGCGGTTTGTCGGTTGGCATGCCATCACCATCCTTCGGGTGGCGCTGGACAACGAACAGCAAATGCGCGTCTATTTTTTCAACCCGAACAACGATAGCGGCCAGGACTGGGGCCGGGACGTCGTCGTCTCGACGGAGGGACACGGCGAGGTTTTCGGCGAGTCCTCCCTCCCGGTTGGCGAGTTTGCCTCGCGCCTCTATATCTTTCACTACGACAGGCAGGAGTATGGCAACCTGGACGCCGTGCCGGCGGAAGAAATTGCCCGCATCGAGAGAATGGCCGCGGAGAGCTGGGCGGCTGGACGCACAGCAGCCACGGCATAGGATTCTTTGGACCGGAGGGCCTCGTGAGTGCCCTTGACACAGAGGCACTCACGGTGTGCGACTGGTGCCGTAGCCGCCGGCTCCCACCCCGGCTGCAATCCGCAGGCGTGGCTGTCCTCCGGCGCGCCCCCTCTGGAGTCCCCATATGAAAATCTGGCCGGGAAGCCCTTATCCCCTTGGTGCCTCCTTCGACGGGAACGGAACGAATTTCTCCATCTTCTCCGAAGCAGCCGAGAAAGTCGAACTTTGTCTCTTTTCCGAGACCAACGAGGAAACCTGCATCCCCCTTCCTGAAGTCACTGCATACTGCTGGCACGGGTACGTTCCGGGGGTACTTCCAGGCCAGCATTACGGTTTCCGGGTGCACGGCCCCTGGGACCCCGCCAACGGAACACGGTGCAATCCGGCCAAGCTCCTGCTCGACCCCTACGCCAAGGCCATCGATGGAACGGTGAAGTGGAACGAGGCGGTCTTTCCGTATTTTTTCGACGATCCGGAAGGGCCGATGAATGATCGGGACAGTGCCCCCCACATGCCTCGATCTGTCGTCGTCAATCCGCATTTCGATTGGGAGGATGACCGGCCGCCGCGGCGCCCTCTCGATGAAAGCGTTATCTATGAAGTCCACGTGAAGGGTTTCACAAAGCGGCACCCCGGCATCCCGGAGGAGTTGCGTGGGACCTACGCCGGACTGGCCCACCCGGCCGCGATAGAGCACCTCACCGCGCTCGGCATCACGGCAGTGGAGCTGCTTCCCGTGCACGAGTTCCTGCATGATGCCCACTTGGTGGAGAGGAAGCTGCGTAATTATTGGGGGTACAATTCGATAGGCTTCCTCGCCCCGCATCATGAATACTCCTCGGCGGGTGGCGCCGGCATGCAAGTGGCCGAGTTCAAACAAATGGTCAAGGAACTCCACCGTGCGGGAATCGAAGTCATCCTCGACGTTGTGTATAATCATACCGCCGAAGGAAATCACCTGGGGCCGATACTCAACCTGAAGGGCATCGACAACGGAGCCTATTATCGGCTGATGGAAGACGATCCACGTCATTACATGGACTACACGGGTACGGGCAACAGCCTGAACATGCAGCATCCACATGTACTTCAGCTCATTATGGACTCGCTCCGGTACTGGGTGAATGAAATGCACGTGGACGGGTTCCGGTTCGACCTCGCGTCCACCCTCGCCCGTGAACTGTACGACGTGGACAAGCTCGCCACCTTCTTCGACATCGTGCAGCAGGACCCCGTCATCAGCCAGGTGAAACTGATCGCCGAGCCGTGGGACATCGGACCGGGCGGCTACCAGGTGGGAAACTTTCCGCCGCTCTGGTCGGAGTGGAACGGCAAATACCGCGACAGTATGCGTGACTTCTGGCGCGGGCAGGACTGCTCCGTCGGCGAGTTCGCCTACCGCCTTACCGGAAGCTCCGACCTATACGAGCAGACCGGCCGGCGCCCTTTCGCAAGTATCAACTTCATCACGGCGCACGACGGGTTTACTCTCAACGACCTCGTTTCCTATAACGAGAAACACAACGAGGCAAACGGCGAGGAAAGCCGCGATGGTGAGGACCACAATCGCTCCTGGAACTGTGGGGAGGAAGGACCAACGGAAGACCCGGAAATTCTTGCGCTTCGCGACCGGCAGAAGCGCAATTTCTTGACGACGCTTCTTCTGTCGCAGGGTGTTCCGATGATGCTCGGGGGCGACGAGTTGGGAAGAACGCAACAGGGCAACAACAATGCCTATTGTCAGGACAACGAGATATCATGGTTCAATTGGGATAATATTGATAAAGGTTTGCAGGAATTCGCCGCAAAACTGATCGCATTCCGCCATGCGCATCCTGTTTTCCGCAGGCGGCGCTGGTTTCAGGGCCGCGCTATTCACGGCGAAAAACAGGAGGATATCGCCTGGTTCAATCCTTCCGGGGAGAAGATGAAGGAGGAGCACTGGGGGGAGGAGCACGCCAAATCGATCGGGCTCTATCTCAACGGGCAGGGGATCGTCTCCCCCGATTTGCGCGGCGAGCGCGTCGTGGACGACACATTCTATCTTGCCTTCAACGCGCATCACGAGCAGGTGGAGTTCAAGCTTCCGCCCAGGCACTGGGGCAAGGTGTGGCGTGTTGTGATGGATACGGTGGATGGGTTCCCGGAAGAGAATGACCCCCCAACTCACGAAGCCGATGCCGTCCTGCCGGTTGAAGGCAGATCGATCATCATTCTTATGCAGGAAAGCAAGGGGTGATGATGGACGTCCACTCAACCTACAGAGTGCAACTCAACCGGGAGTTCGATTTCGAGGCTGTCGTGGGAATCGTGGACTATCTGGCGGAGCTTGGAATCAGCCATATCTATCTTTCGCCGGTCCTCCGCTCGCGAAAGGGAAGTGCCCACGGCTACGACGTCACAAACCCCAAGGAAGTAAATCCCGAGCTTGGCGGTATTGAGGGTTTCCGCCGGTTGCAATCCCGCGCGCAGGAAGCGGGCATGGGCCTGATCGTGGATATCGTTCCGAACCACATGGCCGTGGCGGGGAGGGAGAACGCCTGGTGGTGGGACGTGCTGGAAAACGGACCCGCCAGCCGCTATGCTCATTTCTTTGATATAGCGTGGGACAAGCCCGATCCGCGATTCGGCCAAAAAGTCATGCTGCCTGTCCTGGGCGACCATTACGGGCGCATCCTCGCGGCGGGGGAGCTGGAGGTTGTCCGCCGCAGCCCGGATTTTTTCGTGAAATACTACGATCACGAATTTCCCGCTGCCCCCCGGTCTCTTGCACCTATTTTTGAAGAGGCAGGGCGCCGCTCCGGCCACACCGGGTTGCGATTTCTGGGGGACATGCTCCGCGTGATGCCCTCGCCCTTTGTTACAGACAAGGAGGAGATCGAACGCCGCCACCGCATGAAGGCTCAACTTGGTGGACTTCTCACCAAAATGCTCGAATCCAACCCTTCCCTTGGCGGGGCGCTCGACGAGACGCTTGCCGAGCTTGGTCACGACAACGAAAGACTGCATGAATTTCTTGAGGACCAGAACTACCGCCTGTCGCATTGGCGTGCTGCAAGCCGCGACCTCGGCTACCGCCGCTTCTTCGATGTGAATGACCTTATCGCCCTCCGGATGGAGGACCCGCAGGTTTTCGAGGAGACGCACGAGTTGGTGCTGGCGTGGCAACGCTCCGGCGCGATAGACGGTCTCCGCATCGACCACCCCGACGGTCTCCACAATCCCAGGGAATACTTCGACCGTCTTCGCCAGCGTTGCCCGGATGCCTGGATCGTTGTCGAGAAAATACTCCACAGAGGCGAGCTCCTTCCCAACGACTGGGCCGTCGATGGCACAACGGGTTATGAATTCCTGAACGACGCTGTGGAGGTGCTCGTGGACCCGGCGGGCGAGGAGCCACTCACGAAACTCTACGAAAATCTGACGAGCGAGACAGAATCACTCGAGGAGGTTCAGTACGAAAAGAAGCGCCAGGCCGTGAAGGAGCTTCTCGGCAGTGACCTCGAGTGGCTGGCCGAGCAACTGCTCGACGTCTGCGCAGAGCGGCGCGAATTTCGTGACTATACGCGCGAGGACCTCCGTGAGGCAATCACCGGGTTTGCCATCAACCTGCCCGTTTACCGGACGTACATAGAGGCACAGGAGGGACGCTGCGGGGCGGAGGACCGCCAGATTATCGAGAAGACAGCCGAGCGCGTCACAGACCGCCAGCCGGACCTGGACAAGGGGCTGACCGGATTCCTGCGCGATCTGCTCCTGCTCCGGCACACTGGGCCTCTCGAAAGCGACTTCGTCATGCGTTTTCAGCAGTTTGCCGGCCCCGTCATGGCCAAAGGCGTGGAGGATACCGCGTTCTATACATGGCTCCGTTTTCCGGCGCTGAACGAGGTCGGGGGCGATCCCGCTGTCTTCGGTATAGACGCGGAAGAGTTTCACCGCCGCCAGGAAGTGCGCCACCGTGCAAGGCCGGGTTCCATGCTTACCACCTCCACGCACGACACGAAACGGAGCGAGGACGTCCGCGCGCGGCTCGCTGTCCTCTCCGAAATCCCGGAGCGATGGGAGGCGGCTGTGCGCCGCTGGATGGGCGCGATCCGCCGAAAACGCCGCGCTGACAACGTGGACCCAAAAACCCTCTACCTATTGTTTCATACAGTTGTCGGGGCCTGGCCGATTGGCGAGGACCGGCTCGGCGCGTATATGCTGAAGGCGGTGCGGGAGGCGAAGGAGCAGACCAACTGGACCCGGCCCAACGAGGCGTTCGAGGCAGCTCTCGCAAAAACCATAAAACGCCTTTACGCGGACAAGGCTCTTCTCAAGGACATGGAGGAGTTTGTTCGCTTCATTGCTCCCGCCGCGCACAGTAACGCCCTGGCGCAGTTGACCCTCAAGCTGACGTGTCCCGGTGTTCCCGACGTCTATCAGGGTACGGAATTGTGGAACCTGAGCCTCGTTGATCCCGACAACCGCCGGCCCGTCGATTACGAAGGACGCCGCGGGCTGCTCAGCAGGATTCGGGAAGGGAACGTGGACCTGTCCGAGGGCTGGGAAGAAGGTCTGCCGAAAATGCTCGTGATGCACCGCCTGCTTCGCCTGCGTGCATCCCGGCCGGAATGCTTCGGCCCCCAGGCCAGCTATACGCCGGTTCCGGCGGAAGGAGAGCGGGCGGAGTGCCTTGCCGGTTTCTCGCGCGGGCATGAAGTCCTGGTTTTTGTGCAACGGTTGACAATGCGCCTTTCCGGCGGATGGGGTGGGACGGCAATCGTCATCCCTGAGGGCTCCTGGCGCGAAGTCTTCACCGGGAAGAAGATGGCCGGCGGCCGCACTTCCCCCGGCATCCTTTTCGAGAGGTTCCCCGTGGCGGTGTTCGAATCCACAATCCCGCGCACCAGCGGCCGGAGCGGGCCATCATGACGTCTATACAAGTCTGGGCCCCGCTCCCCACCCGTGTGGAGCTTGATCTGGGCGGCACCCGCATCGCCATGAAACAGGAAGGCGGTGGATGGTGGAGCGCGTCCCCGGAGGAAATACCCCACGGTGCCCGCTACGGTTTTGCACTCGATGATGAAGGCCCCTTCCCGGACCCCCGCGCAGGCCGAATGCCGGACGGTGTGCATGCGCTATCCGGGATGGTTGATCACACCGCCTTCACCTGGCGTCACGCGGCGTGGCAGCCGCCTCCGCTCTCCAGCGGCTCAATTATCTACGAATTGCATCCCGGGACGTTCACGCCGGAAGGGACCTTTGACGCCGCAGGGGAAAAGCTCGAACACCTCCGGGCCCTCGGGGTCACCCACGTGGAGCTGATGCCGGTGAACTCGTTCTCCGGCAGCCGCGGCTGGGGGTACGATGGCGTGTGTCTATACGCCCCGCACGAAGCATACGGCGGGCCGGACGGCCTGAAGCGCTTCGTGGACCGGTGCCACGGCGCCGGCCTCGCCGTGCTGCTGGACGTTGTCTATAACCATTTCGGCCCGGAAGGAAATTATCTGGGCAAATTCGCCCCTTACCAGACGGACCGTCACCGCACCGTCTGGGGCGACGCCGTAAACCTCGATGGGCCCGGCAGCGCCGAAGTCCGCCGCTTTTTCATCGACAATGCCCTCATGTGGCTCCGGGACTACCGGCTTGACGGACTCCGTATAGACGCGGTGCATGCCTTCCAGGACGAGTCCGCCGTCCATTTTCTCGAACAACTCCGCCGCGAAGTGGACCGCCTGGCGGATGAGCTCGGCCGGCATCTCGTTCTCATTGCCGAAAGCGACCTCAACGACCCGCGCATCGTCCGCCCCACAGCCCTCGGTGGCTACGGCATGCACGCACAATGGAGCGACGATTTCCACCACTGCCTGCACGCGGCCCTGACCGGCGAGCGCAGCGGCTACTACGCGGACTTCGGCACAGTGGGCCAGCTCGCGAAGGCCTTCCGCCAGGCCTTCGTTTACGACGGCTGCTACTGCGAGAGCCGCGGCCGGCCCCACGGCGTACGGCCCACAGGCCTCGACGGCCGCTCCTTCCTTGCATATATACAAAACCACGATCAGGTGGGCAACCGCGCCCGCGGTGAGCGCCTCACCCATCTCGTCTCCCCCGGGAAAGCGCGTATAGCCGCCGCGCTGGCCCTCACCTCCCCATTTATTCCCATGATCTTTCAGGGAGAGGAGTGGGCCGCGAGCGCACCGTTTCTCTATTTTACCGCGCACGAGGACGACGCCCTTGGCCGCGCCGTCAGCGAAGGCCGCCGGCGCGAATTCTCCGCCTTCGGATGGAACCCCGAAGACATCCCCGACCCGCAGGACCCGGAAACCTTCCGGCGCTCGAAACTCGACTGGGCGGAACGCAAGCACGGGCCCCACCGCGAAATGCTCGAATGGTACGGCAGGCTCATCGCCCTGCGCCGCGACCGCTACGACCTCCGGTCGCCGGACCTCTCCACTGTGGAAACCCGTCACGACGGCGCCGAGCAATGGATTGCCATCCGCCGGGGCCGGCACCAGGTCGTTGCCAACCTCTCCGGCACCGGGCGCCGCGTGCCGCTCTTCGCAGACTGCGGCACCCGCCTCCTTGCGGCCTCCGGGACGGACACCGCCGCCATCACGGACGGCACCCTCACTGCGGGGCCTGAATCCGTTGCCATCCTGGGGCCGTAGCGGCCAGGCCTCGAAGGCTGCCGCAGAGGTGGCTGCCACCCGTGGCTATACGTCGAATGCGTCCTCACCCGGCCTGGCCCGGCCCTTCGGAAAACCGTGCGCCTCCGAATTCACTCCAAGACGGTTCAGTTGCACCCCCGATCGAACCAAAGGGGGGCAAGGGCCATGAACAACCGCAATCTCCTCCGTAATACTCGCCAGAATCCCTGGCGCCTCGTGTTCCCAACCGGAGCTCCGCTTGCTCTCCTGCTGCTCCTCCTCGGCTTGCTGACTTGCTACATGCTCTCGGGAGACAACGTGGTGCTTGACAGGGCACTCTGACGGCAAGGCGCGGCTTTGGGAGCTCTGAATCGCGCGGTCTCTTTGCCGGAAGCTTGGAGCCGTTGGTCCTGACCTGTCCCCTGTTTCCGCATATTCAGGCAGTGCGGCGGCTGTCGAGCACCTTGGCGATTTGGCGGCCCCAGCCGTTGTTGTTGAACTCGGCTTTGGCGAGGCGGAGGAGTTCGGGGTGGAGGTGGAATGGGTCCGGAATTCCGGGCAGCAAGTGGGCAATCTGGGGCCCTGTTTCGCCGGGGGGGGTGCTAGATGTCGAGGCTTCGGATTTTGACCGCGAGGATGATGATGACAGGGACACTCAGGAGGAGCGCCACGAGGAGGCCCCTGCGCCGGAAGTGGAACTCCTCCACAGCTCCAAAGGCGACGGCGCGGGCTTCGCTGGCCTGAGTCACGGCCTCCTCGGCCTTTGTCTCGATCAACTCCATGTCGAAGCTATGGGAAAGCGTGCGCAATTCGAGGAAGTTGTTCCGGAAGTCCTGAAGGAGGAACTCGCCTTCGGTGATATCCATGCCGAGGTTCTTGGCGTTGGCCAACTCCCGCGACGCCTCCTCACGCAATTCGGTCAGGTTGCTGACCATGGTGAATAGTTGGCGGCCGGTTTGCCATCCTGCGTCGTCGTGCCTGTGGCAGGAAATGCATACCGAGTCCGGCCCCATGTTGAACATTGCCGGCTGGGGATGGGCAACGGCGTGATAATCATGACAGGCGGTGCATTGCCCAATTCCTTCGGCAGCGAAGTGCGCCGCGTGGGGGCTTTCCTCGAAGTAATCGGCAACGAGGGAGTGACACATCCCGCAGACGTGCGAGATGGACTGGACGCCGGGCGGGACGGCGCCGTGATTGCCGTGGCAGTCGTTGCAGGCGGGTGCCGCTATATCCCCCTCGTCGAGGAGGGCCACCCCGTGGACGCTGTAGCGGTATTTCTCGAACTGATCGGTGGGAATCCTGTAACCTGCCATATAGTCGGTGTCGCTGTGGCAATTGGCGCAGGTTTGGGGAACGTTGGCGGGATAGACCGATGAACGCGTGTCGTTCGCCGGGCGCACGTTGTGCGCGGTGTGGCAGGAACTGCACTGGGCCACCTTGCGCATCCCCATCCTCAGCAACTGACCGTGCCGGCTGGTCCAGTATCGCATATACTGATCCACGGGAAGCTGGGGATTCTGGGCTGCCATGAACTCCGGGTCGTTGTGGCAACTTCCACACAGGGCGGGAATATCCAGTTCGCTCGGGATTCCGATATATCCGTGGGCCGGATCGTGGGCAGCAGACTTATCGGTGGCGGTGTAGTCTCCACCGTGGCAATCCACGCACCCCATGCCCTTTCTGAAATGCTGGTCATAGGCGAGGTTGGCCACCGAGTCCAGCAGCCACTCCTCCTGGAGTTGCGTGTGGCAGGACTCGCATTCGCCGGGACCGGTGATGACGGGAGTTTCTCCCTCCGCCCTTGCCGGCGTGGCATGGAGGCCGGCGAGCAGAACGGCAAGAAGGAGCAGGGGGGGCGCAATGCGGTCAAGGAAGCACATGGCCGAGTACCGTTACGATTATGAGGATGACGAGAGCCAGCGTTGCCACCAGATCGAGCCAAAGGCGCCGCGGACCCCCTTCGGGCGTCCTGTCCAGGAAGGGCAGCAGGACGACCGCAAGCATTCCGAGAGACATCACCAGCATGCCCACCGAGTCGCCATCGAACGGGCCGATCGTCGGGGGGAGCCACTTCAGGACCTGGTACTGGGCAAGGAAATACCACTCCGGCTTGATCCCGGCCGGAGCCGGGGCAAAGGGGTCTGCCTTCTCCCCAAGGTGGGCGGGGAAGAAGACGGCCAGCGCTGCCAGGAAGTTCAGCACGACGAACCAAAGGAGCAGATCACGAAGCAGGAAATTCGGGAAGAACGGCATCCGGCGCCTCTGCTCCGGCGGCTTGTTCAGCCACTCGGTTGGCTTGCTCATCCCCTGGCGCTGTATGGCAATCAGGTGGAAGGCAACCAGCAGCGCTGCCACCCCAGGCAGCACGGCCACGTGCAGGCCAAAGAACCGGTTCAGTGTCGTCCCTGATACGTCCTCTCCGCCGCGCATCACGTAGGCCATCCAATCGCCCACCAGCGGGATGCTCGCGACAACCTCCGTACCGATGCGCGTCGCGAAGAAAGCCAGTTCGTTCCACGGCAGCAGATATCCACTGAACCCGAAAGCGAGCAGCAGGCCCAGCATCATGCACCCGCTTATCCACGTCAATTCCCGTGGTTTTCTGTAGGCCCGCATATAGAAGACGCTGACCAGATGGATCATGGCACTCAGTATCATAAGGTTGGCCGACCACATGTGAATGGAGCGGATGAGCCAGCCAAAGGGAACCTTTGCCATGATGTAATGCACGCTCTCGTATGCCTCATCGGCCGAGGGAACGTAATACATCAGGAGCAGAATCCCGGTGACGACCTGCACGAAGAAGAGGAAGAGGGTGATTCCTCCGAAATAATAGAAGAAGGACATCCGGGTAATCGGCACGTCCTTGCTGCCCAGGAACGCGACCAGGTCGTTGAGGTGGTAGCGCTCGTCCAGCCAGCGGTACAGCCGCCTGCCTATCGAAGTGGAGCCATCCTGATTCATCGCGTTTTCTCTCTCTCAGGCTGGCAGGGAGACGTGGACTTCATCCCCTCTGACCGAGACCTCCAAAGGATCGAGTGGGCGCGGGGGCGGCCCTGAGATGTTCATTCCCTGCAGGTTGAACTTTCCGTTGTGACAGGCGCACCAGATCACGCTCTCGTCTTCCTTGAACTGCACCGTGCAATCAAGGTGCGTGCAGATGGCGATAAAGGCGCGGAATTCCCCCCGGTCTGTGCGGACCAGAATTCCCGGCCGGGTGCCCAGACGGAAGAGCGTTCCGCTGTTGTTCGCGAACTCGTTCACAGTCCCGACCATCACGCTTCGCTCCCTCATGGCGGGGCTCGGAGGGGGAAGGAGAAAAGCGGCCATCGGGTAGAGCACCGATCCCAGCCATGCCAGGACACTCCCCCCCAGGAGGACATTGAGCAGCCGGCGTTTGGACGGCGATTCGGCGCGGTTTTCTTCCCCTGGGCAGTTGGGGCAATTTCTTTCAGGGCACATTTCCTTTCCTCCGGTCGCATCCCGCTGTTTTGGTTCACCGGCCGCCATTTGCGGCGGGAAGGCGTTCGTAACTGCGCAGGCCATGACAGCCGTCCTGACAAGAGCCGCCCGTGGCGGCCGGCGTGAAGCGAAGCTCCATTTCCCATGCGCCATACTGGACGAAATCGCGAAGCAGAAAATCGGCGTCCGCGGCGTGGGCATCGTGGCAGACAGCGCACGTGCGGCCTCGTTCGCGGTTCACGTGCACGAAATGGAGATTTCGCTCACCGTCGCGGAAACCTGTCGTCTCCGTGAACTCCTCCTCCGCCAGGCGCCTGTCGTGGCATGTATAGCAGAGTGAGTAAGTGTCTTCCCGATACACTGCATAGAGCCCTTGCGGGAAGCTTCCCTTCAGCAGGAGGCGCTCGTCACTGCCGTGGGCGGCGTGGCAGGCCACGCAGTTTCCTTCCTCCAGGGGGCCGTGGACGTTTTCTGCTGCCCTCACCGTCTGGGTTACGGGGGCTAGGGGCGTCCCCCGCAGCGATTCGACCGGTTCGTCGTGACACCTGGAGCATGTGTCCAAGGACGAGCGCCTGAGCAGTCCTTCGTGCGAACTGAAGTGAGGAGCGTGACATGACGAGCAGGTTCTGCCCTCCAGCATTTCGGCGTGGGGGAAGGCCATCTCCGCACTGCTGACGATCGTTTCCTCGTGACAGCTGCGGCACAGTTCCTCCTGTGTGGTTGGGAGGAAGAACCTGTGCGCCCCACCGTGCGCATCGTGGCAGTCCAGACAACCTGTCTCCGCCGGGGCATGAAGGAAGTGTTCCCTGCGGAGGCCGCTCCCAACGTCACGGTGGCAATCGATACAAAGGGCCTCCGGGGTGTCCCGCAGCAGCCCCTCGAATTCCGATCTGTGCGGCGTGTGACACTCAAGACACAGCCCCAGGACGAGCGGTCCGTGCGCGTAATCGTGTTCCCCGGGTATATCTTCATGGCAGGAGGAGCACAGCGCTCCGGGGGTTTCAGTGTGCAGGAAGTGGCGGACGTCCCCGCCGTGGGGGTCGTGGCAGGTATCGCAACGGTTCGTGAACGGTTCGTGAATCCAATCGCCGTGCACGAAGCGGTCCTCTGTATGACAATCGCCACAAAGTTCTAATACCGGGGCGATTGTCACCAGATCGTGAACCTCCGAAACCTGGTAATCCAGCCCTTGGGGTTGTTCGCCAGGGGGTACGTGACAGTCCGAGCAATCGCCCTGGAGAATGGGTGCATGGAGGAAGCGTTGTTCCTGGACGGCAGTGTGACACCCCTGCGTCAGGCAGGTTCTCTCCTCCACGGCGAAGGGGACGGTGCTCTCTGCATGGATGATGGACGTAAGTCCAACAACCAGAGAAATAAAGAAGCTCATGCCTTCGAACGGTCGTGGGGGAAGCATGGCGTTCCACCGTTCCTGAAGTTGCTTGAGGATTGCTTATCCCGCAAGCACCGAGCCATGCATGGTCAGGCTCTCTGGAGGGTTTTCGGTGGTATTCGCCGGGGCGCCGCGGAGCTTCAGGACACCATGCGGCGCCGTTCGGGGATGGAGGTGGCGGAGTTTTTTTCGCCTTCGGCTGGCCCGTCCAGGGCGAAGAGCCGGCGGATGGTTTCCATGTGGCGCCGGCCCGATTCGGTTTCGGGGTCGAGTTGGCGGATGTACTCCGTGGCGTCGTGAAAGACGGCGCGGAGGACGCTGCCGGTGAAGCGGGCGACCTGCTCGCGGACCTCCGGATCGGCCTTGCGGAGGTGGCGGTCGAGCGCCTGGCTTTCGATCGTGGCGATCCGCCGGCGCAGGGTGGTGACGAGCTGGTTCTGGCCGGAGGAGGCGGCCCAGCGCAGGTACTTGCGGGTTTCCTTCTTCACCAGTTTTTCTATGTGGAGGACTTCGCTCTCGCGGCTGGCGCGGTTTCCGTCGGCGATTTCCTCAAGGTGCTCTATCGTGCAGAGCGTCACGCCGTGCAGGTGGGCCGCTTCGGGTTCGATGTTGCGGGGCATGGAGAGGTCGATGAGGAACAGGGGCCGGCCCGGGCGCCGGCGCATGGTGCGGGCGAGGCCTTCCGCGGTGAGGATGAAGTGGGGGGCGCCGACGGCGCAGACGGCGACGTCGGCGGAATCGATGGCGGACTGAAGGTTGTCCATGGGGACGGCTTCGCCGCCGAGTTCCCCGGCCAGGGCGCGGGCGTTGGCCATTGTGCGGTTCAGGACGCGCACGCGGCCGACGCCCTCCTTGACGAAGTGCCGGCCGGCGAGCTGGGCGGTCTCGCCGGAGCCGACGATGAGGAGTTCCTTTCCGGCGAGGGGCCCGAGGCGCTTTGCGGCGGAGCGGCAGGCGGCGGAGGCGACCGAGACGTTGCCGCGGCCGATGGCGGTCTCGGTGCGCACGCGCCGGCCGAAGGAGATGGCGCGCTGGAAGAGCGGGCCGAGGTGCTCGCCCATGGTCCCGAGCGCGCGGGCGGTCTCGGCGGCCTTGCGTACCTGGCCGAGTATCTGTGCCTCGCCGACGATGAGGCTTTCGACGCCGGCGGCAACGCGGAACAGGTGGCCGGCGGCGTCGCTGTCCAGGTGTATATACGAGCCCTTGTGGAGGGCGGGAAGCCGGTCCGGCCCCGTGGCTGCGGCGAGCCAGTCGAGGAGTGCTTCGCAGGCGCCCTCCGGGTCTGTGGCGGAGAGGTAGAACTCGAGCCGGTTGCAGGTGGAGAGGATGGCAACCTCCTCCACTCCGTTTTCGCCGGAGAGCGAGTCGAGGTATTCCTCCACGCGGTCCCGGCCCGGGCTGACCTGCTCGCGCAGGGAGATGGGGGCGGTCCGGTGGCTCAGGCCCAGGCAGACAAGCCTTGGGGCCGATGCGGGCATGACGGTGGCCTGCTCAGACATAGCTGTGCAATCCGGGAAGCAGATAGTTTACACCGAAGTACGTGAAGAGTACGCAGAGGAAACCGATAATGGCGATGATGGCTGCGGAGCGGCCGCTCCAGCCGGCCATGTAGCGAACGTGCAGATAGATCGCATAGACGAGCCAGGTAATCAGCGACCATGTTTCCTTCGGGTCGAAGCCCCAGGGCCGGCCCCATGCGGTGGCGGCCCATACGCCTCCGGCCACGATGCCGATGGTGATCAACGGGAAGCCGATGGCGATCGCGCGGTAGTTGAACACGTCGAGGGTGCGGAGGCTCGGGAGGCGCCGGGCCAGCAGGCTCGTGCCCCTGTCGCCGCCGAGGGCCATGTCCTTCAGCAGGTACAACGCCGCGGCGAAAAACGAAAGCGCCATTGCCGAGTAGCCCAGCATATAGGAAATGACGTGGTAGGTGAGCCAGCTCGACTGCAATGCCGGCACGAGCGGCCGTATCTGACTATCGAAAATCGGCGCCTTGTGGGCGATGACCATGAAGATGAACCCGAGAATGGCAGCGCCAAGGCCGGCAAGCCGGGTGTAGCGGAACCAATCGAGGATCAGCCCAAGCAGGACCATGCCGCCCACGGCGAAGATGAAGGATTCGAACATGCTGGCGACCGGCGCCCTGCCCGAAAGGGCCCACCGCAGCCCGATACCGATGGAGTGCTCGACCAAACCGATGAAAAGGAGCGCCATGCCCGCCCAGTTGAGCCACTGTTTGGCAAGGAAGAATCCCGCCGCAAAGAAGAAGGAGGCGAAGAGGTAGAAGGCAGCAGCGTTTCTATACGGCTTGTGGGAATGGTAGAACAGGTCGAGCCCGAGGCGGGGAAGCTCGACATTCTGTGCCTCGGCGGCGGCATTGACGGCCGTGACGAGTTCGCGGCTTGCAACGGTGCCGGCTTCCGGGTCGTCCTGGACAAGGGCGCGCCGCAGGGCGGTCCATTGATCGATGATCCGCTGGTCGGCCGGGGAGATGTCCGTGGCGTTGCGCAGGGCGATGGGGGGAAGCCAGTCGCTGTTGCGCGGGATGATGGCGAACTCACCCTCGAGGTTCTCTATTAATTGCGCCCGGTATTCGATGCTGTTGAGGGGGCGCATGCGGGTTTCCTCGTCGGCATGGAGGAAGCGGAGCAGCGCGTCGCGGTAGCTCATGTCGCGCCAGGTGTGGGCGCTGATGCGGCTGGTGCCGTATATCTCAATGAGTTCAGGACGGGATATACGAATGAGTGGAGCGTGGTGCGCCCTGTGCGGATCGCGGAGAAGGTAGAGAACCGTTTCAAGGGCGCTGGCGTCTCCGGCGGCGCTTCTGCCGGTGATCGCGTTGAGTACGTTCTCCGAGAAGGTGTGCCCGGTGCGGACGAAGCCTGTGTCCTGTACGGGCAGGGCGCGCAGTTCGGAGAGCGCTTCGCGCCATTCGGGCCCAAGGGAGAAGTCCGTTTCTGAGGCGTGTGCGGGTTTGGCTCCAACGAAGAGTATGGAGACGATGACCAGGGTCAGAAGTTGACGGAAGGCAAAGCGGGTGGGGTTCATTTCAGGACTCCTCTTTCTCCTCTGAAGACGGTGCCTGGTTTTTTTCAAGGCGCGCCAGGGCCGCGCTTGTGGTCCGGTCGAACGATTCGGTGGGATGGCGGTAGCGGGCCGCCACGTGCAATTCGCCCTTCTCCGCGTCGTGGAGGAACCAAACGCTCCGGCGTGGCACGAAGAACGACATTCCAAGCCCGATGATCATGAGAATACAGCCGAAATAGATCGTCGGGATGGCGGGGTTGCGGGTGAGGGTGAGGACGGTGGCGTAGGCGGTGACGCGGTCGCCGATGGCGACTGTCCACTCGCCCTCCTCCTCTTCGGCGGGTTCCTCGGGCTCCTTGGGTTCTCGGACGACTGCTTCTTCACCGATGGTCAGGGCCACGCGGCCGATGAGACCGCCCCCGCAACTGTCGCAATCGGTGACGGCGACGACGAACGTATAGTTGGGCGCCTCGCCCCGGATGTCCAGCAATTCGATTTCGTGGTGCCCGCCGGGGGCATGGGCCATGGCCTTCATGTCGTCGCGCGCGAACAGCCATTGCTGCCCGGAGGGTGATCCGTTGCTGAAGAGGGTGACGTGAAGGGCGGGGTTGTTGAGTTCGTCGGACCTGCTGGTGACCTCCCTGTCGGCGCCGAGAACGAAATCAGGCTCGAAGCGATTGGCGACCAGGGTGAGGCGCTCGTTGGAGGCGCCTCCGCCGGCAGCGGTCCCGGAGGCGAGTTGCTCGTGGCCGTTGACCAGGACCCAGTTCTGGCGGTTGTCCATGGCGAGGCGGAGGTTTTCCGCTCCGGTGAGGTCGCGGGTCTGGCCGGGGGAGATTTCCGTGGTCAGCGGCGACGGGAGCCCCACCCCTGCAACCTCCACGCGCCAGCGCGGCAGACTCTCGAGTTCCTGGTAGCTGGTCTGGTGAAGCCGCCAGCCGTTGATCCGGGGAGAGTGATTCACCTCGACGGGCCCGGCGTAGAGGACCTGTCCGTTGTTCCGTGCCGTAATGTCGGACGTGTAGTGGGAGGGGATGCGCGTGCGCGGGTGATATCCGGTGGAGAAGTCGTTGACGGTCAGCTCGAACCCCAGTGGCACGATGCCCTCGCCGCCGACCTGCATCCGCTTGGTGGTCGTGGTGTGGCCCTCGGGCACCTGGACGATGGCCTCCTTGGCCACCCAGCTCGATGTGAATCCGGCCAGAAGCACGATCACCATCCCAAGGTGGGAGACGGGTGCGCCGAAGCGCCCCCACCATCCGGTGCGGGCGGCCCCGGCGGCTCCATCCGTTTTAACTTTGAACCCTTGGGCGCGGAAGGCGGCCCCAGCCTGCTCGGTGGTTCCGCGGAAGGGGACTCGGGTGACGATCTGCTCGTTGGCGTAAAAGCTCTTGTTCGTGTGGACGCGCAGGGCCTGCGTGGGAATGAGCTTGGTGATGATCGTCTTGACCGTCGCGCAGGTCATGTTGACCGCGAGCGCGATGAGCAGAAGCTTGTACCACCAAGTGTAGAAGACGAGCGCCTGAGCGCGGGACAGCGGATCGATCATGGACCCAATAATGGAGGCGATCGTGAGGATGACCAGAATGGTCACGCCGAGCCCCAGGGAGAAGAACCAATTCCATGGCGAGCGGTGCCATATCGGAACGGGCGTGGCGCCCTGCCTCGTCCGGGGTGGTTCCTTGGCGGGGGTCAACGGCCGGGGGACCTGCGCGGGTTTGACGGCGGTTGCGGTTTCCATCGTGTACTCCAGTGGCGGGGGTTGCTATTGCTGACCCGTGGGGGAGCAAGGTTTGAACCCGAGTTTATGCCTGAAGCGGAGCCCGTTCGCTGTTTGGATTGTCGAAAATTGGGTTGGGCAGTCTATGGCGCCGCCGTGGGGAAGGGCGCCATGGAGGGCAACTCCCCGGAAATCAAGGCGCGGAGCGGCTATACGTTTCCGGCCGATGGCACGCAGTGCTGCATGTTCCCCCGTCGGGGGTGGCCTCGAAATGGAAGTCACTCTCCCATTGGCGGAACTGTATTGTTTCGCGAAGGAGGTAAGGCCGCTCGGACACGTGAGCAGTGTGACAGAGGTGGCACGCGCGCCCCCGCTCCGCCGAGACAACGTGGAGGTGGTGGAGGTTCCGGGTCCCGTCGCGGAAGCGCGTGCTTTGTGCGCCACGGGGCGTTTCGGCTAGGGCCGGGTCGTGGCAGGTCCAGCAAAGAGCATATCTTTCGCGGCTATATCCTTCGTAACTGCCGGCGGGATAGCCCTCGCGAAGCTGGCTCGGCTGGATGGAGCCATGGGGTGTGTGACAGGCGTGACACGCCCGGTCGTGGAGGGGTTCGTGGACGAATGCTGCGCGCTGGAGTCCAAAGCCGACGTTTTCGAGCTGCCGGCCGCCGGACCGGATACTCATATCGTGGCAGGTGAGGCATGTCTCGCCGAGTCCTTCGCGGAGGAACACCCCTTCTTCGCCGGAACGGTGGGCGTGGTGGCAGGAGCCGCACTCGGCGCGGGCGTCGAAAAAGCGGTGGTGGTAGGGCTGGTCGGCCGCGCGCTGGAGGTCGTCCTCGTGGCATTCGCCGCACTGGCGGAGGACATCCTCGCTGCGGAGCATGTGGCGGACGGTGGACTGGTGGGGGTCGTGGCATTCTATACAACTGCCTGCATCCGGCGGGTGGAGGACGGTGTGCTCGTGTGTCTCGGTTTCTGTGTGGCACTGGAGGCACAGTTCGGCCGGCTTCGCCCGGAGAAGCATCTCAGCGTCGGATGAATGATCGGTGTGGCAGCGGTCGCACCACTCTTCGAGGAAGGAGGGATGGCTGATCAGACCGGGCTCGTCGTGCCTTGCGGGATGGCACTCGCTGGTGGTGCATGTCTGCTCGTAGTAGGTATCGAGGGGTGCGGTGGGTGCGGCGTTGGGGGTGCCAAACCAGAGCAGAACGATGGCGGCGGCAGCCAGAAAAGCGGCTGCAGTGGTTGTTCTGGAAGGTGAAGCTTTGTCCGGCTGCCGCGCCGGGAACCCTTCTTGCTCCTCGCCTTCCATCTAACGGGCACCTTGTTTCCGGGAATCTTGCTGCTCGGTTCTTGTCTAGCAAGGGTCTCTCCAGTCGGCCCGAAAGGGAGAAAACAGAGTCCGATGGCAAAGAGTCCACTGGTGGAAGAGCCCGGCAAGCCGGACGAGTCTCCCCCTCCGCCGCTCTCGCGCAACCTGATCACCTACGCCGGGTGGGGTGTGACGATTGTGGCGGCTGTGATGACCTTGGTTTTGGTTGCTTCCGATATCCTTTTCCACAGGGAGCAGCCCTACAACGCCATGGTCACCTACCTGATCATGCCGGGCGTGGTGGGTGCGGGCGTTGGGTTGATATTCCTTGGAATAGCGGTGGAATGGGTGCGCCGGCACCGCTCGGCGCCGCACTATTATCCGCCGTTGCCGACGGTGGACCTCAACAAGGACTGGATGCGGCGCAGGATTCTGCTGGGGGCGGGGATGCTGACGGTGTTGTTCGGCACTTCAGCGGTCGGCATCTATCAAACCTATCACTACACCGAATCCACGGAGTTCTGCGGGCTGGTCTGCCATCAGGTGATGGAACCGGAGTACACGTCCTACCAGCACTCGCCGCACGCGCGGGTACTGTGCACCGAGTGTCACATCGGGACCGGAGCGGAGTGGTACGTGCGCTCGAAGGTGGATGGGCTGCGGCAGGTGTACGCGATGTTGACCAATACCTACACACTCCCCATCGAAGTGCCGGTGCACAACCTCCGGCCGGCGCGGGACACGTGCGAGCAGTGCCACTGGCCGGGGCACTTTTCGGGGGAGATGGTGCGGCAAATCTGGCACTTTTCGCCGGATCAGGCGAACACGCCGATGCGTTACAGCATGCTGATGAAGGTCGGCGGCGGCAAACCCCGGATCGGTGAGGGCCAGGGCGAGGGCATCCACTGGCACATCAGCCCGGACGTGACCGTGCGCTACTGGCCGACGGACTGGTCGCGGATGGAGATCCCTTGGGTGGAGGTCACCGTGGCGGACGAGGAGCCGCAGATATTCCGGGCCACCGGCTACGAGGACCTGAATCCGCCCGAGGACGAAATCCGGGTGATGGACTGCATCGACTGCCATAACCGGCCGGCGCACATGTTCAAATCGCCGCGCCAGCTCGTCGATGCCTCGCTGGCGGAGGGCCGGCTGAGCACCTCGCTGCCGTACATCCGGCGCTACGCCGTGGAAATTCTCGAAGCTCCCTACGAAAGCACCGGCGAGGCGCTGGAGGCGATCGGACGCGAGCTGCGCGAACGGTACGCCGCAAGGATGGAGGGACCGCAAGGCCGCGCGATGGTGGAACGAAACATCGGGTGGCTGCGCGACCTTTACCAGGAGAACTTCTTCCCCGAGCACAACGTCGATTGGCGCGTTTATCCCGACCATATCGGGCACTTTGAGTTCCCCGGCTGCAATCGCTGCCACGCCGGGGACCATTACGAGCTGGAAACGGGGATCACCATCTCACACGACTGTAACCTCTGCCACGAGATCATTGAGCAGGTGGTCGGGGAAGCCACCCGCCAGCCGGTGTCCTTCGACAGCGAGGAGTTCCGCCATCCCCGGGGGATGGAGGACCTCTGGCGGGGGAACAACTGCACGGACTGCCATGCGCCCTGACTCATGTTTCGACCCCTGCCGGAAGGCCCGGAGGGAGGCCTCCGGCGCGGCTCCGGGCCAGATTCGGGTTGCCGGGAGAGGCCGGGCAACGCACCAAGGCAATGAGGAAAGGCGCCCGGGAAAGGTGCCGCGGACGGAAACAATGATTCAGCATCCAGCAATCGGCCCTCTTCCGGCGGACACCGCCCCCCTCGCGGCGTACCTTGCTGCGCAACCGCGGCGGGTGCGCTTTTTCAACAGCCGGCTGGAGGTGGCCTGGTCGAACCGGCCCGAAGGTTCGGAGGAAGCAGGGCCATGTTTCGGTGGGAACGGCACGATCCCGCCCGAGGGCCCGGAGTGGGAGCACTGGCCGGTGGTGCGTGTCCTGGGTGGTCTGCCCTCGGCCACGCGGCTTTACCCTGCCGGGGAGGAAAACGGCCGTGGCAGCGGGAGCGCGTGGAAGGTGACGGCCTGGCCGCTGCGCACCGACGAGCAGTTCCTCGTCGTGGAGGAAACCGAGCAGGTCGCCGCCCCCGAGGAAACGGAAGTGGAGATCGGCAAGCTCGACCAGGACATTGAGGACCTGCTTCACCACGTTTTCCAGTATCTGCACAAGGGGACGCAGAACGGGACTCTGCGGCTCCCCAATCCGCACCTTGTGAAGTGCATCGAGGAGCGGGTGTGCACGAACCCCGCCTGCCCGGCGTACAACAACCCCGAGGCTGAGC
>SLMS01000063.1 GCA_007133495.1 Candidatus Sumerlaeota bacterium
CCATCGGCGCCAGCGGCCGCCGCAAGGACCCCTCCAACGATTCCAAAGTCAGCAAGGAAGACGAGCGGGAGTTCATGGACTGGCTCAACACCATGGACGAAAAGCTCGGCAAGTCAGACTTCATCAGCGCCCCTCCGCCCCCGGGCCCGCCCGAGCCGAAGGGGGAACCCGAAGTCCCGAAATCGGCCGACGAACTGCCCCTTTTCCAGGAAATGAACCAGGAGGAAAAAGAGCAGGAGGAGAAGGAGGAAGCGGCGCCTGCCTCCCAGCAGAAGGAGTCCTCCGAAATCACTCCTGACGACCGCCGTGTCGAGCTCTGTCTCAACGATATGAAGGACCTCGACTCAGAGCACCTTGAAGCCATGCGCCTCCAGCTCGTCTCCATGTTCACCGACGTCCGGAAGAGCTACGAGGAAGGAGACCTTTCCGACTGGGAGATGCGTGCCATCAAGGAGTTCTACAAGGCCTTCTGCGTCGCCGTGGACCTGCACCGCAGCCGCCAGTCCTCCTCCGCTTGATTCCCTGCGATCTCATCTTACGCCCCGAGACCGGTAGAAAGACCACGTGCCGAATCCCACCGAAGAGGCTCTGCTTCAACTCGCACTGAAACGCCGCCTGCTTACTGGCCGGCAGGCTGATTTCGTCCGCAAGGAACTTGCGCGCGGCGGGCCCGCAACCGCCGGTGAGCTGATGCTGCGCCGGCACTATGTCACCAAAGAACAGTTCGAGGAGCTTCAGGCCGCCGTGGCCTCCTCCGGGTCAGTAGTCCAGAGGGACCCTCCCACCGCGCCGGATCCCGCGCCCGCGGCCCCCCAAGCCCCTGCCGGTGCTTCCCCCGAGGCTAGGAAGGTGCCCGAGGACGCCGACGATACCAAGCCGGGAGCTCCCGCCCGGGACGAAGCCCAAGAGCCAGCCAGCGAAGACGCGCCGAAGAAGCGCTCGCTCGCGCTGCCTCCCTCCAAAGGGGCGCGTCCGGGCCGCGTTGCACCCTCCGCCCACCCTTCCGCTCAGCCCCGCCGGCTCTCTTCGAAGCCTGCTCACCGGCCCGTGCAGCCACCGCCCGAGGTCAGGGGCCCCGTGGAGGAACTCGACCTCACGCCACTCCCTCCGGAGCAAACCGACACCGCCACGCCCCCGGAGGTTGCCGAAGGAGAGTTCCGTCAGCCAAAAACACTTGTCGGCCTTCTCAAGCTCGCCCGCCATTGGGGCTGCTCGGACCTGCACCTCACCGTCGGCCGGCCACCATTCGTCCGCCTCCACGGCAAGATACGCTACATGGAGCGCGACCCCCTCACGCCCGAGAAGTGCAAACGCCTCGTTTACTCCGCCCTTTCCCCCGAGCAGCAGGAAATCGCCCGCCGCAAGCTGCAACTCGACTTCTCCCTCGATATACCCAACTCCGGGCGCTATCGCTGCAACATCTTCCGTCAGCGCCTCGGCTGGGACGGTGCCTTCCGCATCGTCTCCGATCACGTCCCCAGCCTGCAGGAACTCGGCCTGCCCGACTCTCTGCGCGTCCTCACCGAATACAACCAAGGCCTCGTCCTCATCTCGGGCTCCGGTGGGGCCGGGAAGACCACCACGGTCGCCGCCATGCTCGACTTGGTGAACCGCCACCGCTCCGACCACATCATCACCGTGGAGGACCCCGTCGAATACGTCCTGCGGCCCAGGAAATGCCAGATCACCCAGCGCGAGGTCGGCCTTCACACCGAAAGCTTCGCCAATGCTCTTCGGGCGGCACTCCGGGAGGACCCCGACATCATCATGGTCGGCGAAATGCGCGACCTCGAAACCACCTCCATTGCCATCTCCGCCGCCGAAACCGGCCATCTCGTCTTCGGCACCCTGCACACCAGCACCGCCAGCCGCACTGTCTCGCGCATCGTGGACATTTACCCCACCAGCCAGCGCGTCCAAGTCCTCACCATGGTAGCCGAATCGCTCCGCGGTGTCATCTGTCAGCAGCTTGTTCCCCGCAAGGACGGCCACGGCCGCGTCCTCGCCCGCGAAGTCCTCATCAACACCAGCGGCATCGCCGCCCAGATCAAGGAGGGCAAAACTCACCTGATCACCTCCCTGATCCAGGGCGGCAAGAAGCTCGGCATGATTCTGATGGACGAGTCGCTCATGGAACTCTGCCGGCAGGACATCATCAGCGGCCGCGAGGCCTACCACCGCGCCGTCAACAAGGAACCCTTCGAACCGCTCAAGGACCAGGACTGAACGGCCGCTCCCCCTGGTCCGGCGGTGTTGGCCGGTTCCTTGCACCGCACCACTCGGGCAGGCTCGCACGGCTGGAGCGGGCCATAGCAATTGACCGCTCACCGCCCATTCCTACCGTGGACAGCCACCGGCGGGTCCGGCCAACCCGTCCCCAGCCAATCCCCCACGCGGCCGCAAGGAGCAGTGCAGAACACTCGATGACCCAGCAATCGCCCTCCCGGAAGCGCGCCCTGTTCGCCGTACCGCCCACCGGCCGCTACATTCGCGAGGACCGGTGTCAGACGCCCATCGACCGCCTGAAAACCGTCGCCCTCCGCCCACCCATCGACCTCATGTACGCCGCAGGAGCCTTCGAGTCGCAGGGGCTCGACTGCCGCCTCGTGGATTACCCGGCAGAGGAGCACACTTGGGAGCACTTCGAGAGCGACCTGCGCCAGTTCCGCCCCCACTACCTCATCCTCAGCATCACCACCCCCTCCCTCGAAGACGACCTTCGCGCCACCGAAATCGCCAAGAAGATCGATCCCGGCATCGTCACCATCGCCAAGGGTGCCCACTTCAACACCCTTGACGTGCAGACCATGCAAAAGTGCCCCACCCTCGACATTGGCCTGCGCGGTGAATACGAGGAAACGTGCATGGATATCGCCCGTGGCAAACCGGCCGAGGAAATCAACGGCCTCACATTCCGCCGCGGGGCCGAAGTCGTTCGCAACCAGGACCGGCCCCTTCCCGCCAATCTCGACACCATCCCCTTCCCGGCGCGGCATCTTACCCGCAACGAGCTGTATATACGCCCGGACACCGGCGAAGCACAGACCACCATCGTCACCAACCGCGGCTGCCCCTTCTCCTGCACCTACTGCCTGGCGAACCAGGTCTCTGGCCTGAAGAACCGGTACCGCTCGGTCGAAAACGTCATGGACGAGTTGCGCGAATGCGTCCAGCGTCACGGCATCCGCAACTTCCTCTTCCGCTCCGACTTGTTCACTCAGAACAAGAAGTGGGTCATTCGCCTGTGCGACCGTATCGTCGAGGAGAAGCTCGACATCTCCTGGGCCGCGAACTCCCGCGTCGATACCGTGAATCCCGACGTCTTGGCCGCGATGAAGCGCGCCGGCTGCTGGCTGATCGCCTTCGGTGTGGAGAAGGGGAGCGACACCGCCCTTGAACTCATCGAGAAGAAGGCCACCGTCGAGCAGGCCCGCGAAGCGCTCCGCATCACCCGCGAAGCCGGCATACGCCGCTCCATCTACATCCTCGTCGGTCTTCCCGCGGACGACCGTCCCACCATCGAGCAGGACATCGCCTTCGCCCGCGAACTCGATCCCGATTACCTCGAAATCTTCTATCCCTATCCCTTCCCCGGCACCCCGCTCTACCGCGAAGCCGTTGCCGCCGGACTCCTCGACGACGGCGCCATCCCCCGCGAAGCCTATGGCCTGCCCGCCATGCCGACGCGCCACCTCAGCATGGAGGAGCTCGCCAGCCTCCGCACCGAATGCCTGCGCAAGTTCTACCTCCGCCCCGGCTTCGTCGTCCGCACGCTCAGCAAGACCCGCTCGCCCCGCGAGTTCTTCAACTACCTCCGTTACGGCATGCTCCAGCTCAAACAATTCGTCACCAACAGCTAGCAGGGGCTTTCACCCCCGTCGAACCAGAAAAAATCCCCAACTCCCTGGGGCTCCCCGGTTGACGACCGAAGGCAGGACGAACCAACTTCCTTACAGATACGCTTCGACACAGTTTGCGGGCCCAAGCTGAATGCACATCAACCTCGCCTACGGATCGGGACACATTCCCGTCGATGTTCCCGATAACTGGATAAACGGGCGCTGCTACCGTCCACAATCGATGGAGCCGCTCGGCGACGTTCGCGCCGCACTCGACACCGCACTCGCCGACCTCCCGCAAGGCCACACCATCGCCGATCTTGGCAGGGAACACGACTGCGCGCTCGTCGCCGTGGACTCCACGGCGCCCGTCCTGATGGAGGAGGTCCTCCCCGCTCTCGTGGACGCCCTCAAAACCGAAGCAGGCATTCCGCACAACCAGGTAACCCTCCTCTTCTCAAACCCACCATGGGGCTTGCCGCTCCCCGCCGCCGAAGTGGCGGAACGCCTCCCGGCCAATCTCCGAGCGGCCTGCGAAGTAATCGTTCACGACCCCACCGGCCCCGAGCAAAACGCCGAGCCCGCCAACCCCCAAGGCAAGCTCCCGCTCCGCATCAACAAGGCATACATCGGCGCGCCGCTCCGCATCGTCCTTGGCGGCGTCCGCCCGGACATGCTCCTCGGCTTCACCGGCGGCCGCGCCGTCATCCTGCCCGGTCTCACCGGCGAGCAAACACACTCCGCCCTCCTCACCTTCAACAACATCGGCAATCGCAACGCCCGCGCCGGCAACTTCCGCGACAATCCCTTCCACCTGGCCGGCATGGAAGCCATCCACACCGCCGGGTGCGAACTCCTCGTCTCCGCCGTCCTCAACCCCGAGGACGAAATACACGCCATCAACGCCGGCCACGTCCTTCAGTCCCACCTCGCCGCCATGAAAATAGCCCGCGAAGCCATGGTCGTGAAGGTCAAGGAGCCCATGGACATCGTCGTCACCAGCGGCGGCGGCGCCCCCCGCGACGGCACACTCTACGACCTGGTGCAGACCCTCGGCATGGTCCTCCCCGTCCTCAAAAAAGAAGGCACCATCGTCGCCGCCTGCGCCATGGAGCAGGGCTTCGGCCCCCCGGAATTCGACGAAATCATACGCCGCAACGGCAGCATCCACAACAGCCTGCGCCGCATCGCCCTCGCCACCCACCGCGGCCCGGCCCAGTGGGTCGCCCAGAAGCTCTTCTCCATCCTCCAGGAACACGAAGTCATCCTCTACAACACCGAAACCGACGAGGACGCCCTCTGGAAAGCCGGCCTCACCCCATCCCGCGACATCAACGAAGCCATCCTCGGTGCCATGGAAAGCCACGGCCAGCGCTGCAAGATCGTCGCCCTCCCGGACGGCCCCCTCGGCCTCGGCGAGATCGCCTCACGGCGCTGAGTGGCGCGTGGCGGAAGGCGACAGACAAGTCGCGACCGGGAGCCTGTGGGCGAAACGCTGGGCGACACCCCGGTCCCACCCCTGAGCCTGGGTCCAATCGGCGCCAAGCGCGGCTAATCGACCGCCCGCCGCCCGCCTCGCACCGCATTCGGACAAAAAAGAAGAGATGGTGGACGGGGTTGGATTCGAACCAACGTAGGGCTCTCGCCCGCCGGATTTACAGTCCGGTGTGAACCCCCAAATTGATGGAGTTTTTGCGCTCTAGATCATTTCTGGGGTCCAATGGGGGTCTGTTTCTGCAGGGGTGGAGCGCCAGGTTCCGGAAACTGGGGTCTCGCATCCCCATGGCTTCGCCACCGACCTTACGACCGGCAATCACCAGGATGACACGACAAGGACAGGCATTCCAGCTTTGGCTCAAACTGCACCGATCACCGAGCCATGTGCGGCGGGGGAGGGGGGAGAAACTCGCTGACTTGGGAATGGGTACCAACCAACGGATTCAGACAAGAGGACCTGTCGCCATCAAGCATACGAAAACGTGGTCCGTCTGATGAGCAACCTTGGGGGAGATTGGCAGGCAGGGCGGCGAAACGCTTGCTCCTCCTTCATCGGGGTGTTTGAAGGACTGTGCTGGACAGCAACAGCGCGGAACTACGCCGGGCAGGAGGGTAAGAGCCTATGGGGAAGGGTCATGGTTTACGGGCAGATGCACAACCGCGTGGTTGCGGTCAGGCGCTGGTGGCAAGAAACGGGGGGGCTGGCATGCTGACGATTGCGAGTCGGGGGGCCGGGGGGAATCGATATGAGTAACAGCCTGCCTCGGGAAGGTATGCTCGCCACTGTTCGTAACCGGCGGGCTCTGATCACCTCGGTAGCGGAGAGCCCCGCCCTCCGGGACGCTGTCTCCCGGCTCGTCCGCGTCGAGTACATGGATGCCTCGTCACCGCCTGAGGATGAGCTTCTCTGGGAGCTGGAGCCAGGGACGGAGGTCGTCGAGCCTCGCCGACTGCCCCGGGTCGAGGACGAAGCGCCCATGGAAAGCCGAGGCTTTGAGGCCTTGACGAGGTCTGCCCGTTGGATGGCGCTCTCACCTTACGTTGGCCTCAAAGGGCTGCCTGAAGGGGCTGCCCCGCTGGCCTCGCCTCTTTTCGGATCCTTACAGGTCGAGGAGTATCAGCTCGTTCCATTGGTCCGGGCACTGAAGATGCCGCGTGTCTCGCTTGCGTTGTTCGATGACGTGGGGCTCGGCAAGGGGGTTGAGGCAGGACTCGTCCTTTCCGAGCTGATCCTGCGCAGGCGGCTTCGCCGTGTTCTCGTCATCTGCCCGGCTTGGCTCCGTCATCAGTGGCGGGACGAGTTGAAGTCAAAATTCTCGCTCACGTTCGACATCATTGACCGTCAGGAGACCCATGCCCTCCGCCGCCGCCTGGGCATGGACGTGAATCCGTGGCGGACGTTCCCACGCATCATCGCCTCGTATCACTATCTCAAGCAGCCGGATGTTCTGGAGGACTTCCTTGCCGTCTGTGGCCGGCAGGGCTCCCCTTCGGCGACATTGCCGTGGGACCTACTCATTGTTGACGAGGCGCATAACTGCATGCCGTCAGCAGCAGGAGCAGAGAGCGCCCTGTATCACATGCTGAAGAGCATCGCGAAGCACTTCGAACACAAGCTCTTCCTCTCCGCCACGCCACACAACGGCTATACACAAAGCTACACGGGTCTTCTCGAGCAACTCGATCAGGTGCGCTTTACGCGCAAGGACAA
>SLMS01000188.1 GCA_007133495.1 Candidatus Sumerlaeota bacterium
ATAATGGAGTAGAGTTCGGGGTGTGTTTCGGGGTGGGGACTGATGAAGAGGACCTTGCCTTGGCCGAAGGTGGAGACGCCCATGGCGGGTGTGCCGACCATCTCCTCGCGCACGACGCCGTCGTTGTCGGTGGAGGGAGTCTTGAACGTCGCGAGCACGGTGACTTCGCTTTTTCCGGGGGCGGGCTCCTGTGTTTCGAGGAAGACGGGGCCGTTGTTATAGCGGGTGGTGAAGGTGGTGAATTCTTCGCCGTATAGCGCAATGCCTTCAGGAGTGAGTTCGACTTCGATATGGTCGCTGCCGCGGCGCCATGGTGCGGCGTGGGCAAGCGGCATGATGCCGAAATAGACATCTATACCATTGCCTGCGGCGTAGGCTCCCGCGCAGATGCCGAGGAACCCGCCGCCGGAGGAGACGAAGTCGCGGACGATTTCGGTCCCTTCGGGCTCAAGGGCCTCGACGATGCCGCGGCCGCTGCCGCCAGGGAAGACTCCAACAGAGAACGCGTCGAGGGCGCCCTCGCGGATGTCCTCGCCGCAGAGCCGCGCCACGCGCATGTCCGGTTCCTGATCGGCGAGGGCCAGCTCCACGCGCTGGGGTCCGAGGCCGCCGATGCCCTCGGCGTCGTACAGGCCGATCAATTCGCCGCCGGCGGGATTGGTGAGCGCGGACCATGGGTAGTCCGGCTCGGGCGTCATGCCGGCCTGGTGGAGTGCGGCCGTGGCAAGGACGCGGCTCCAGCGGCCCTGGCGGGAGATGCGCTCGTCGTCGTGGGAGAGGAGAAGGGCGACCGTTGCGCCGGAACCTTCGGCCGCGAGTTCGGTGTCCACGTGCGTGGTGACGGTTTCGCCGAAGAACCGGGGGGCAAGGTCGAGCAGGTCGCCCTCGCGGGAGACCGCGATGGCCGGGGCGTCCTCCGGGACGTCGAGCCACGGATAGTTTTCCATCGCGAGGTGGTTGATCAGGAGGAGGTCCGGGTCTCCGCCGAGGTAGCCATTGATGAAGGCCATGGTGTCCTCGACGGGGGTGTCCTTCGCTGCGGTGAGCAGGAGGAGGGAGCCGCGTTCGATTTCGATGGCGGCGAGTTGCTCGGCGAGCCCGAGTTCGTTGGCCTTCCGGTGTTCGGGGGCGGTGACGACGATGTTGGGTCCCTCCTCCGCGCCCTCAAGGTGGGCCTGGAACTCGATCGCTGTGGCGAAAGCGCCGGTGGGGCTGGCGATCGCGATGGCGAGACCGGCGAAGGTAACGGCGGAGGGGAGTGGCTTCATGGCAAGAAAGATCCTCGTGGAAGGCCGGGGCGTGGCCCGTGGAGTAGAAGTGGGGAGGGGCCGGGAGAGCTGGAGGCCCCGGCAATTTACGGCACTGAATGGTCCGGCGGGGAGCAGGACCCGTCAAGCGCATTCATCGTCGTTTTGGCAACAAAGGGACGGTCACGGGGCCACCTCCAAACGCACCCGCCCGGAGTGCGGGTGCACTCCGGGCGGATGGTGAGGAAGGGAGGGGAGAGATGAAGTCTCGTTCTTGCCGCACTCCGTCCGGACTCAGTGCAGGTGCCAGTCGGGGACGGCAGTGGCTTCCTCGTCGAAGATGGCAAAGACGGAGAAATCGGTGAGGCCGTGGACGGTGATCCGATTCTCGTCCGGTTCCCGTTCGATATACGGCAGGACGGAGTCGTCGGTGTTGGTGATCAGCTCCCAGTCCGTGCCGTCGTAGCGGCCGACGACGAAGTTGTCTTCCTCGAGGGCTCCGATTTCGTCCGGGTCATAGTTGAGTTCCACACTGGCGGTGAAGCCGGAGATGCCGTCGGTTTCGACTTCCCAGACGTGGGGAACGGTGCCACCGGGGCCGAATCCGGCCGGGTAGCTCGGCGGCGAGTTGGCGATGGTGACGGATGCGGAGCCAAAGCCGGTTCCCGCCTCTGTGATGTTCAGCCGCAGTCCTGTGCGGGAGTTGTTCCCGACGGGGAAGAAGCGGAAGCCTGTTTCTTCGGCATCGACGCGGCGTTCGAGCGTGCCGTTCACGTATCCGATGCCTTCCGTAAGGACGGAGGCCACGATGATGTCGCCGCCGCCGGATTCCCATTCGCTCACGAAGAAGCGGTGCCCGTTTGTGAACACGGGTCCCTCCGGGAAGCGGACGTTGCGGAAGAACTCCACGTCCGATTCAAGCGTCACGCCGTTGGGGTTGGAGAAGTCCACGCGCGGGAACGCCAAGCCATTGACGTCGAGCACCTGCGGGCCCGGGCCGTTGAAGCGGAAGCGGCGCTGTGCGGCCGAAACCGGCTCGAACAGGTCCGGGTCCTCCACGATGAAATCCCCCCAGGTATCCCAGAAACGGACATTTTCGCTGGGCAGGCCCGTCTCCCGAATAACGCCGACACTGTCCTCGCGGACGATGAAGTCTCCCTGGATGAAGGTGGCGACCGTGCCCTCCTCGTTGGGGCCGAAGACGCGCCACTCGTAGTCGCTCACAAGGATGTCCTTGTCGTCGCGGATCCACGGGCCGGTGGGCGGTTCGAAGATCACGTCGCCGTAAACGGTGATGGGGGTGCCCGACCCGGCACCGAGGGCGATTTCGTCTCCTTCGCCGTGGATGTCGTCGAAGGTGCGGCCGCGACCCTCGCGGAAGATCATGTTGGGCCATTGCCGGCCGGAGAAGCTGATCCGCCCGTGAAGGTGGATGTAGCTGCTGCCTTCGTGGAAGATGATAATGTCCGGGTCCTGGTTGAAGTTGAGCGGTGTGCTGCCGGTCCCGCCGGTGAGTGTGCCGTCGGGCAGGCCGCCGCGGTAGTACTCCGAGCCCGGGAGGAAGTGGACGGAGTCGATGGCGGTCTCGCGGTCTGAGGAGGTGGAGAAGCCCTCGCGGGCACCTGTGGTGAGCAGGCCACTGGGGAGGGTGCCGGGGGAGAGGGTGAAGACGGCGCCGTCGCGGAACTCGAGGCTTTCTGGGTCGCTGGCGATCAGGGCTTGGGGCTCGCCGGAGGCGCGGGAGTAGGCCTGGACCTCGCCTTCGACGTAGCCGCTGGACCCGGGGCCCAACTCAATGGAGAAGGTGCGATTGCCTTGGAGAACCAGGGTGGCGTCCTCCTCGACGACAAGGGCGTCGTCGCCGCCCGTCAGCAGCCAGATCACGCCCTCGTCGAGGGGCTGTCCGCCCACCTCGTCCAGGCTGTTCTGAATGAAGAGCGTGGCGCCGGACTCGATGACGAGGCGGCCGAAGGTGTGGAGTTCCTCGAATCCTTCCTCGATGGCGAACCCGCCGGAGGGGAAGACGAGGATGTCGTCGCTGGCGGGGGCGGTTCTTGGGGGGTCCCAGTTGTTGGGGTTGCTGAAATCCACCTCAAACGGGGCGTCCCAAGTGTAGGTGGTTTGTGCGTGGGAGTAGGCCGCGATGGAGGCGAATGCAGCCGCGGCCGTGAGGGAGGCCAGAGAACGTCTCATCGGCTTTTTTCAGTCCTTTCGTGCGAAGTTAGGGGGAGCAAAGAGGTCATGCAGGGCGTCTGTCAACCTTCGATGTGCAAATATTCGTTCTTTTTTTTGTGATGATACGCAAAAATGGCCCGGGAAGGAGGCTGAGGGGGGCTGGGTTCGGGGGCTTCAGTCCACCAGCCAGACGTCACCCGGTTCGACGGGTTGGGGGGCTTCCCCTTCGAAAATCGCCGTGATTTCCTCGCCGGGGAGGGAGCGGTTGTGGATGGTCACGTCGTCGATGCGGCCGGATTCGGGGTCCTCGTTGCCGAAGAACCGGCCTTGGGAGAGGTCCGACCGGGTGCCGAGGCGCAGGGTGCCCTCGGGATTGAAGCGGGAGCCGGTTACTTCTTCCGACTGCTCAAGGAGGTCTCCGTTGAGGTACACTGCGGCGCCATCGCCGGTGGCCCAGGTGAAGGCGAGGTGGTGCCATTGGCCGTCGTGGTAACCCTCGGGGCCATTGTAGAGCCAGTGGCTGCCGTCCGAGGGTGTGAAGCGGACGCGGAGCTGGCCGGTGTCGTTGGTGAGGTAGAGGTGCAGGGAGTGGGGCAGGTTCACCTCGTTGTCCCAGCCGACGGGGCCCTGGCTGGCGAGGTACTGGAAGGAGCCGGTGTCGTTGGGGGTGGTTTCGAACCAGAGAGAGAGGGTGAACTCCTCGTGCCCGCCGGTGTAATCGAAGTGGGGAAGGAGGATGTAGTCGGACTGTCCGTTGAAGACTGGCGAGACGGGACCTCCGCCGGGTCTGCCCGGTCCTTCGCCGAGTCCGGGGCTGAAGGTGGCGTCGCGCCCGGCGATGATGTCCTCCGGGGTTGCGTCGAGCGGCCAGTTGCCGAGCTGGGCCTGTTCGGGTGGCTCTTCGGGGACGAATTCGGGGTGCAGGGGCATGACGTCCTGCAATGCCTCGATGACGAATGCCCAGTTGGAGCGGGAACCGCTGCGCACCTCGGGGTCCTGTTCGAGGTGGATGAAACGCTCGGTGGAGGGACTGCTGCTCACGGCGATGATGCAGGGGTTGGGCGAGCCGTTGGTGAAGCGCCCCTGGGTGTTGGTGCTGCCGGAGAGGGGCAGGGAGGTCGAAGGTTCCTGGTGGCTGCGGGCGAAGCGGCTGTCGCCGGCGGCGTCGAGGATTTCGTTCATTCTGTCGGCGAGCTGCCGGCTGATGGACTGCTCATAGTTCTGGTTCGTGAAAGGTGTGCCGTTGCTGATGATGACGTGGGACTCGTGGGTTGTGGCAGCCATGCCGTGGACGTCGAGGGTGATGCTCGGGGGGCGTTCGAGGCGTATTTCCTCGTGGAATGCTTGGAAGAAGGTGTTCATGTAGTGGGAGACGTCGGAAATGCGGTAGGGGTTGCCACGGAGGGTCCCGTCGCAGGGTGATTCGATGGGGCTGTTAAGGCGATGGGTGCCGGATTGGGCAAAGGCGAAGGAGCCGGTCTCCACGTACATGTCGATAGCATTGACGCGGGTCCCATCGAACAGAGGGTGTGGGCTCTGGGTGAACATGTCGAGCACGGGGTTGAGGCGGAAGGCGTAGACCCCGTGCCAGCCGGGGCCGGTGGTGTCCTCGCGGAGGACGATGTGCCGGCCGCCTTCCTGTGTGTCGCGGAAGTAGATGAGGCGGTAGCCGATGGTGCCGGCGACTTGGGAGGCGGCGATGTAGCGCTCTTCGAGGACGAGCTGCATGACCTGGCGCCATGCGTCCATTTCCGCGGAGGTTGGTTCGCGGAAGATGTTGCTGGAGGTACGGCCGGGGATGGGGACGCCTTCGAGGTAGGATTTTAGGCTGCCGGTGCGGACCTCGAAGGAGCCCGGCCCGCCGCTTTTGACGTTCTCTGCCGGCGCGGGGCGTGGCCCGGCAGCGAGTGCAAGGAGGGCGAGCGGTGTGAGCAGGGCTGGTGCCCCGCCGGTGAGGTGGCGGAAGCTGGACATCTATTGCTCCGGATGTTGGTTGGGCGCCCGCCGGCGGTCAGCCCGCCGCCCGGATGAGGACGGGTTGCGGCGTGGGGCGCACGTATCCGTGCGGCGAATGCGGCAACTGGCCGGTGTGGCAGTACCAACGCTCCGCCGCCGCGGGGTCTTTGGGGACGCCGATCCCGTGGCGGTAGTAGTAGCTCAGGTTGTTCATGCTGCGCACTTCGCCGATGGAGGCCGCCTTCTTGTACCAGGTGAGCGCTTCGCCAAGGTCGGGAACGCAGCCGATTCCTTCGGCGAGCATGACGGCGAGGTTGAACATGGCGGACCCTTCGTGCAGGGAGGCTCCGTGGCGGAAGTATTCCATGGCCCTGGCCGAATCACGCTCCACGCCGAGGCCGTATTCGTAGAGCAGGCCGATGTTGTTCAGGGACGTTTCGTGTCCTTTTTCGGCCGCCCGGAGGTACCAATCCAGCGATTTGCGATGGTCGATGGGGACGCCGGAGATGCCTTCGGTGTATTCCGACCCCATCAGGTACATGGCCATGACGTCGCCGGTTTCGGCCATTTCGCGGACCTGACCGATGCACTTGACGGCCTTCTCGTGGGCCATGTCGTGGTTGCGCGGGAAGAACGCGCGGCCGCGCTCGAGGCAACGGGCGATCCAGTACTGGGCGAGTGGGTCGGTGTCCGGCAGGGCGAGGAGCCGCCGGCGGGCCTCGTAGCGGTCCATGACCCCTGCGGTGCCGTTGAAGTATCCTGCGGCGATGAGGAGTGCATGGCTTGCGTTGGTGGGCCATCGGCTGTTGCGGCCGGGCTTGGGCTCGAGCAGGGCGCGCAGGCAGACGGGGTTGAAGTCGAGGTCCTGCGGGCGGAACCGGTCGGCGTTCGAGGAAAGGGCCAGGCCGAGCCATGCCTGCACGTCGTGTGGGTTCTCGCGCAGGGTGTAGATGCGGCGCCCGGCGTGTTCGCGTGCGGATTCGAGGCTGAACAGCGGCTTGCCGGCGCGGTCGATAAGGCGGGCATGGCGCTGGGCGAGGAGCCAGGCGTCCTGCCAGCCCCGGAGCGTCAGGGCGCCGCCGCGCTGGCTGCAGACGAGCGGGGCTTCGCTGCCGGTGGCCTCGCGTGCCTGCTCCTTCCAGCGGAGGTACTCCCGGAGGGCGCTGGCCAGTTCGGCGGTAAGCGGGAGGACCCGGGGGGCGTTGCGCGAGCGGATGCGGAGGGTCTCGTGGCCCGGGAGCAGGCGGACATCGCCACAGGTGAGGGTGGTAAGCTCCCCCACCTTTGCGCCGGTGTGGAGGGCGAGTTCGACAACCAGACGCTGGCGCCATGCGTTCGCGTGGCTGCCGGCGCGGGTGCGGGCGGAGGTCAGGAGGATGGCACAGTCGGGCCCGGTGATGGTGTCTGTGGTTGTCGGCATACTGGGCGGCGCCTTGGCGGAGTATGGGGGGGGGCAGGCCCGGCGGTGCGGACTGTATTCCATGGCCTAGCGGAGTTTTGGAGGGGGCTCAAGCCCTATTGTCCGTGCGTTCGAAAATGATTCGACGGATTTTGCGTTGACATGCCCCTGCGGCCTCCCTAGTCCCATCGCCTCAGTGCCGCACAGCCCCTCCCGGCCGTGCCGACTCTCCTCAAAAGGATGTATCCGACATGAAGTCCCCCTCCTCCGTGCTGCCGCTGTGTACTCCGCGTGCGGCGGTTCGTGCGTTTACCCTGATTGAGCTGCTGATTGTGGTGGCGATCATTGCGATTTTGGCGGCGATAGCCGTGCCGAACTTCCTTGAGGCGCAGACGCGCTCGAAGGTCTCCCGGGCAAAGTCCGACATGCGGAGCGTGGCCACAGGGCTGGAATCCTACCACGTCGATCACACCAGGTATCCCCCTGCTCATGCTTCGACCAGCACCGACCGGTACATCGTCTCCTCGCAGTACCGGACGATCAACCCGCGCATCCAGCGGCTTGTGCCGCTTACGACGCCGATCGCCTATCTGACGAGTGTGCCGCAGGACGTGTTCAACCAGGAGGAGTCGGCGAACTATGGCCGCGACGCCGTGCGGGCGTTCCTCTATGCGGACCGGGACTCCTATGAGGAGCATGTTCCGGCCCCCTACGGTCCCGGGTTCAATGGGGCGAACATCTACCGGATCATGTGGGGGGCGCAGTTCCCGAGCTCGCAGTTCCTGTTGCGCTCGCGCGGCCCGATGGGAACCGGCACCGGGGATGCCGCGCTCGGCAGCACCGTGGACATGCGCACCGCGTATGACCCGACCAACGGGACGATCAGCCGCGGGAACATCTTCTATGTGCAGGGTCCAGGGTTTCTGAACTGAGGCCGTGCGGGAGAGGCTTGCCACGGGCGGGCCTTTCCCTTAGGAACGGCGGCTGGAGTCCAGTCCGATTCTCACGCGAACAAACGAAGGGGGTTTCCATGTTTTATCCGATTGCAGGCCGGTTGCTGATGGTGGCTGCGCTTGCGCTCTTGCTGGCGGGCAAGCCCTTAGCCGTCACGGCCGAGGAGGCTGGCGAGGCAGCCGCCACTTCCGGCCCCACGATTGCCGACATCCGCGCTCCGCTTTACATCACCGACGTGGGCCAGGGGAACACCGCCCGGATGGTGGAGATGCTGCTCCGCCGGCTGGGCGAGTGGGAAATGGTCCGGGACGATACCGGCAAGGCGGATGCGCTGGATGGGTACGAGACGCTGGTGATCGGCGTTGGCGGCAGCACGAAGGGCCTTGGCGCGGCGGGGCTCGATGTTGGCTCCGAGCGCGAGCGCACCGAGGCGCTGCTGGAGAAGGCCAAGGAGATGGGGATTCCCGTCGTCGGGGTCCATATCGGCGGGGAGCCGCGCCGCGGGGAGCTTTCCGACCCCTTCAATGCACTCGTCTGCGAGCATGCCACGGCCTTCATCGTCTATGAGGGCGGCAACCAGGACGGGTTCTTCACGGAGATCGCCGAGGAGCACGAGGTGCACCTTGTCGAGGTGGAGCAGAAGCCGGAGACGGGCACGGCACTGGCCGAGCTGCTCCGCAAGGCTGCCGGCGAGGAGTGAGTCCAGGCATGCGAGGGTTCTCAACGGGTGGAGTGGCCGCGGGCTGCTCCACCCTTCTTGTTTCCGCACTCTTGACGGCGCCCCTGGCGGCCTCTCCCGATCTGGAGGGCCGTTTTGCCGAGAGCCCGCACGGGATGGTTGCGGCGGCGAGCCCGCTGGCGGCGGAAGCGGGCCTGCGCATGTTCGAGCAGGGGGGCAACGCGGTGGACGCGGCGGCGGCCACGTCGTTCACTCTTGCCGTGGTGGAGCCCTTCGGCTCGGGGCTTGGGGGCGACGGGATTGCACTTGTCTATCTGGCAGCGGCAGACGAGGTCGTCTCCTTCGAGTTCCGTGCCCGGGCGCCGGCCTCAGACACCTACGATCTGTACGAACTCGGCCCGCAGAGCGAGTGGCTCTATACGGGCATGGGTTCGGGGGTGCCGGGGCTCGTGGCGGGAATTGCGGAAATGCACGAGGAGTATGGGCAGCTTCCGCTGGCGCAGGTGCTGCAGCCGGCGATCGAGGCGGCGGAGGATGGGTTTACGGTCGGGCCGGCCCTGTCCCGCATCATCGGCAATTACCGCACGCGGCTTCTCAATGCGGGAGAGGAAATCGCCGCGCTCTATCTGATCGATGGGCAGGCGCCGCAGGTGGGTGACACACTCCATAATGAGCCGCTGGGGGCAACGCTCCGCCTGCTCGCGGAAAAAGGGCCGGAGGAGTTTTATCGTGGGGACCTGGCCGCCCACATGGTCGATTCCCTGCGCGAGCAGGGAAGCCATGTGACCCTGGAGGATTTCGATACCTATCAGATTTACCGGAGCGAGCCGCTGACCATCGACTACCGTGGCTATACGGTGTACGGGGCGCCGCTTCCCTTCGGCGGGATCGGGGTGCACGGGATTCTTCAGCTCCTGAATCTTCTCGAATTCGATACGGACGCGGGTCCCATGGACCCGCAGACGCTGCACTACCTGGCGGAGGCGAGCAAGCTCAGCTCGCGGGACCGTTATGCGGTAAGTGGCGATCCGCTTTTTGTGGACGTGCCGGTGGACCGGATCATCTCGCCGGAGTATGCGGCGGAGCGCGTCCTCGATATAGACCCGGACCAGGCCATCCCCCGCACGGAAATTCCGCTCGGGCCCTTCCACGATCAGGAGGGCGCAAGCACCACGCATTTCACCATCGCCGACGGGCAGGGCAATGCGGTGGCGGTTACGCAAACGCTGGGCGGGTTCTTCGGAAGCCGGGTTCTTGCCGGGGACACGGGCATCGTGATGAACGATCAAATGAAGAATTTTGCGAACAACCCGTCGTGGCCGAATCGATTTGAGCCCGGCAAGCGCATGCACTCCTCCCAGTCGCCGACGATTGTGACGGGGGAGGATGGTTTCGTGCTGGCGCTTGGTTCGCCCGGCGCCTATCGCATCATTACCACGGTGGCGCAGATGGTCGTCAATACAGTGGATTTCGGGCTGGACGTGGAGGAGGCGATGCTGTTGCCGCGTATAACGGCGGGGTCGCTGTTCGATCCGCTCTATGTGGAGGGGCACTACCCGCCGGAACTGGATGCCGCCATGGAGGAATACGGCCATCCGGTAACGCGGAGGGATGCGTTCGATCTCTTTTTCGGAGGCGTTCACGCCGTTTCCCGCGATCCGGAGACGGGAATGCTGGAAGGCGCCGCGGACCCAAGACGCGACGGCGTGGCGCGGGGGCTTGAGGAGGCGCCTGTCACTCACCGCGAAGGATGGAGCCTACGATGAGGCATGCCTTTTTGTCCCTGATTGCCGCTGCGTTGCTGGTGGCGTCGGCCGCCCCGCTCTCCGCCGAAGAGGATGAGAGCACCTATTCGGAGATTGTTTTCGAAGAAGTGCGCCGGCCCTCGATGGCCTTCCTTGATGAGGGCGATGCAGCGGGATTTGCTCCCGGGGCCTTTGAAAAGCTGGAGATTGTGCCCGGGCGTTCGGTGACGCTGACAGCTCCCAACGGCAACGTGATCGGCGTGCCCACGCGGATTCACGGGGCGCGGGAGAATGCCGTCTATATCAAGCAGACTTTGCGCAACGCGCTCGATATCGAAGACGGTGAGATGGATATCCGCGTGCAGGGAATCGAGTGGCCGCGGGAGACGGAAGGCGGGCAGGCGGCGAGCTTCACCGAAGTTGTTCGGCCGCCGGTGGCGTTTCTGGAATATGGGGATGCGGTCGGGCTGAGCATCGTGGACATGCGGGAACTCGGTGCAGGGCCGGGAATGATGGCGCTCCTGGAAGGGCCTGGCGGCTCGGCGGAGGTGAATGTCCGCCTGCAGGGCCGCGGGCCGGGGGCGATTCTGATGCGGCAGACTCTGCGAAACCGGATCGGCGTGGAAGACGGGCCGGACCAGGAGGTGTCGCTGACGATGCTGCAGTCGGAGACCGACCCGGCGGAGTTGGATGCGATCGTATGGCACGAGCTCACGGAGGGGGCGGCGCTGGCGCGGCGCACAGGCCGGCCGCTGTTGATCGTGGTGGAGGGGGAGCGGGCCGGCGCCGTGCGGGCAGCCGTGGAATCGAGTGAGGTGCGGCCGCTCGCGGCGCAATGCGTGCTGACGTCGGTGGACCCGGAGGCGCAGGCTGCCGTTGCGGCGCGGTTCGGAGTGGGGGAGGAAACGGCTGTTGTGTTTGCAACCGGAATGGGCCAGACAATTACCAGAATCGAAGGGGAAGTAACGACGGCGATGCTGCAAGCTTCGGCCGAGGCGGCGCTGGCGGAAGTGAGGGACGACTGAGGCCGGAGGAGGCCGCCGTGAAGGGACACACCACACCGGGGGGATTTTTTCGACAACCACCATGCCGGAAACTGTTGGAGTATATGAACTGACTGTTTTCTCCGTGATGGTGATCGCGTTCTTCGTTTCGGCGTTCGCGATCAAACTGCCGATCGGTATTGCGATGGCGATCGGCGCCATCGCGGGTATCCTGGCGGGGGGGCACCTGTTCCCGCTGGATGAATCGATACGGCATCTCGTCGAGGGGATGTTTGCTTATTTCGATCCCATATTAATTATCGCCACAGCCACGATTTTCATGTTCACGATGGAGCGTAACGGGCTGTTGCAGGTTTTGGCGGCGTGGACGCTGCGGACGTTCGCGCGTGCTCCGTTTGTGCTTCTGGCAGCGATCACGTTCATTATCATGTTCCCCGGCATGCTGACGGGTTCGTCGACGGCGGCTGTGCTGACGACGGGAGCGCTGATGGCCCCGGTGCTGATGCACATGGGGGTGCCGCGGGAGAAGGCGGGGGCGATTATCGCGATGGCGGCGCTTTTCGGCATGGCGGCTCCGCCGGTGAATATCCCGGCGCTGATTATCGGCGCGGGAGTAGACCTTCCGTATGTGGGGCTGGACCTGCCGCTGCTTGTGCTGAGCGTTCCGATCGCGCTGGGGACGACGTGGGCGCTGGCATTGCCGCACGTGAACAAGAAGGCCGCCGTGGAAACGGCGCGGGACGTGGAGGCTGGGCCGGCCGCGAAACACGGGGCGAAGCTCTTCCTGCCGCTCTTCGTTGTTGCGGCACTGATGATCGGCGAGCGCGTCTTCCCTCAACATATACAACTCGGGCTGCCGCTGATTTTCCTCATCGGCATGGGGGTGGCCCTGCTTACGGGGGAGAAAGTCTCGGCGAACAAGGTTTCCATCGAGGCGATGAAGGCGGCGCTGCCGATTCTCGGCATCCTGATGGGCGTGGGCATGTTCATCCAGGTGATGACGCTGACGGGCGCGCGGGGGGAGGTGGTGATTCAGTCGCTACAGCTTCCACGCGGCTGGACGGGTCTTTATCCGATTATCGGAACGACGATGCCGCTGATGGGCTCGGTGTCTTCGTTCGGTGCGGCTTCGGTGCTTGGGGTGCCGTTCGTGCTGGCGTTGCCGACCGGGCCGGAAACGATCATCATGAACGCGGCGGCTCTTTCCTCCATCGTGGCGGTGGGAGACCTGATGCCGCCGACGGCGCTTGCGGGCATTTTCGCCGCGCAGGTGGTCGGAGAGAAAAAATACATCCGCGTCTTGCGCTGGTGCATCATTCCCGGCATTATTGCGGTGGTGCAGGGCCTTCTCGCGATTCAGTTTGCTGCGCCGCTGGCGCAGTACCTTGTCCGGATCGGAGGATAGGACGCCGTGATTACCTGGCTCTACGTTCTCATCGTTGCCTGGCTGGTTTACCTGACGATCTACAACCTCTATAAGGAGGAGAAACCGATGGACCAGGTCACCTGCGCGATGGTGACGATTCCCCTGCTGCTCAGGCTCTTCGGGATAAAATGATGAAGGCACTCAAGGACCGCACGATCCGCGCAAGTATATTCCTCGGCCTCGCCCTGATTGTGGCGGCGGTGGCGGGGTACCGCTTCCGGGCGCAGTGGGTGGACGAGCCGCTCTACCCGTCGCCCCACCTGACAGAAGTCCGCATGTTGAGCGAGTACCACGCGCCGCTGGAAGGCACGCCGATGGACACGGAACTCTATATTTTCGACAGCGGCGAGCCCGGAGGAACGGTGCTCATTTGCGGGGGCAATCACCCGAACGAACCGGCGGGCTATCTGGCGGCCGTCTTCATACTGGAAAATCTCCGCATGACCGAAGGCCGGGCCATCGTCATGCCGCGGATGAACAGGGGGGCGTTCCTGCACACGGAAAGCCAGGAAGCACAGTTGCCGAACTTTTTCATCCCCACCGCGCACGGGGAACGGAGATTCCGCCACGGTTCGCGGGTGACGAATCCGGTGCTGCAATGGCCGGACCCGACAGTTTATGTAAATCCGCGCGGGCCGTTCTGGGATGAAATCGTGGCGGAACACCCGGAAATCGCCGAGGGAAATCCCGGCCCGGGAAGGCAGACGCTTGCCGGTGTCGATTCTCGAAACGTGAACCGCATGTTTCCGGGAGACCCGCGCGGCACGATCACGGAACAGCTTGCCTATGCGATCGTGACGATGATCCGGGAGGAGGAGGTGGACCTTGCGGTGGACTATCACGAAGCTTCCCCGGAATACCCCACGAACAATGTAATCGTCGCGCATGAGCGCGCCGCGGACGTGGCAACGTGGGCGGAGCTGCTCCTTTCAGGAGATGGGGTCGCGATTTCGACCGACACGTCCGCCATGCATTTGCGCGGGTTGACTCACCGGGAATGGGGGGATGCCTATATGGGCATCCGGCCGGTGTTGCTGGAGGCGCCGAACGTGGCGCAAGGCCGGCTCAAGGGGCGCAGCACCCCGGAGCAAATTGTAGAGGGACTCGATATGGCCTACGTGCGTGTGCAGATGATTCAGAAGCGGTTGAATGAGCGGCTGGCCGAGCGGGCGCGCCGGCTGGAGGAACGCGGGCGGATTCCCCGCGAGCGGACGCGGCGCATCCTGTACGTCAATATTCCGGAAACGGGAATACATATAGACGTGCGGGTCGCCCGGCATGTGCAGACGACGGCGCGGCTGGTTGAAGCCTACAACGACCAGATGGCCGGCCCGCCGATCGGTATCGCGGATATTCCTCACTACGATGAAATCATAGAGAACGGTTCCGGGCACTATCTGCATGGCCCGGAGGGTGAACCGCCGGCTGGAGCGGCAAGAGAGGAAGAATGAAGCCGTGTTTTCCGTCGTCTCCACAGTGTGGCTGGCCTGGAACGCCTGCGGGGCGTATCTCGAATTCCGCAAGCGCAGGAACCTGAGCCACGTGTCGAATCGCATCCTGGTCGGCGGGATGCGCGGGAAGACGACGTTCGTAAGGCTGCTTCATGCGGGACTCTTGCGGCACGGTGTCCGTACGCTTGGGCGCGTGAGCGGCGATTCGCCGGTGTTGCTCCTGCCGGACGGACAGGAGCGCCTGTCCCCGCGCCGGGGCCTGCCCAATATAGCTGAACTGCAACGCGTTCTGCTCGACCCGATGACGCGCAACGCGGAGGCGGTTATTCTCGAAAACATGGCCATCCGGCCTGACTTGCAGCAGGTCGTGCGGGAGCAGATTTTCCGGCCAACGTTGCAGGTAATGGCGGGAGACGCCCCGGACCACCTGGATGTTTTTCCGGAGGACCCGCGCGCGCGGGCGGCGATGTTGCTCGGAACACTGGACAAGCGGGTGCCATTGCTGCTGGTGCCGGGCGGGGAAAACGAGGAAATGCTCGCGCTTGCACGGAAGCGGGGTTTCTCGCTCGTGGAACCGGTGGAGGGGCTGGCGCTTCCGGGGCTGCACGCGCACATGCGGCACATCGTGGCGGCAGTGATGGCGGCACTGGTGCGGTTCGGAGCGGGAAGGGACGCGGCGCTCGAGGCGATCGTGCCGCTTGCCGAGGAATACCAGAAGATAGATGTCTATACGACAACGGAAGGCTTCCGGCTGGCGGACCTGCTGTCGGTGAATGATCCGCTTTCCACGTCGCAGCTTTTGCGGCTGCTGCTGGCGAAGGCGGGCGTGGAGCCGGAACAGGCGGGGGTGATCTACTGCCACCGCGGTGATCGCGGGGTGCGGTTTCAGTCGTTTCTCGATATTCTGCGCCGGCATCCGGCAGTGGTGGTGGGGGACAGGCCTCCGCTGTGGCTGCTGAGAAAATCAGGGGCACACTATTCCAAGCGGCTGGAGCCGGACATGTTCCCCGGTAGTGGGTTTGCCTTTGCCGCCGGGAACACGGCGAATGCGGGAGTGCGGGTACGCTCGCTTTTCCGCTCGCTGGGGGAGCACGCGCGATGGTGACGCTTTTCGTGCTGGGCATCGTGGCGGCGCTCCTTGTGGACGAGCTGACGGGCTACTCTCCCGGCGGCATTATTGTTCCGGCGTTTCTGGTGCTCACCCTGCACGTGCCCACACAGTTTCTGCTGACAATCGGCGTGGCGATCGTGGCGTTCTGGGTTGGCTTGCTGGCGCAATCCTGGATGCTGCTGTACGGCCGGAGGCGCTTTGCCTTTCTTATACTGACCGGGTTGATCCTGAAGATGGCGCTGGACAGTTGGCTGCCCCTTGTGGGGGTGTTTCCCTTCGGACTGGCGATTGTGGGATACGTCATTCCGGGTGTGCTGGCGGACAATATTATACGGCAGGGCATTTGGCCGACGCTTGCGTCGATGCTGCTGGCGACGGCGCTGGCGCGATTGCTTACGCTGGGGATACTCGGCTGGTGAAACGGCGCGTCCTTCCTCTCTCCGTGCTTTGGGTGCTGGCCCTTGTGGCCTACGGGATGGTGCTTGTATTGCGCGCAGGTGCGGATACGGAGGCGGGCGATCCGATGTTGCAGCTTGCTGTCTATCGTTACAAGGACGCGCAGGACGTGCTTTGGGAAACGCGCAGGAAGCACCTCGACGAGGAGACGCTGCGTGAGGTGGAGCGCAATGACGCGATCCGTTCGGGTTTGATCGGTGCCGAGTGGACCGGGCTGACCACGACTGCGGGGACGCTCGATGCGAAGCGCGCGACCGTGAGTCCTGCCTGGATTTCGCTCTTCCGGCGATGGTATCAGCAGCTCGGCCTGCGGACGGGGGACCGGGTCGCGATTAATTCCTCCGCATCCTTTCCGGCGCTCTTCTATGCAGCGCGGCTTGCGGCGGAGAGCCTCGGGCTTGAGACGCATTCTGTCATCTCGCTGACGGCGTCCAATTTCGGTGCGAACCTGCCGGATTTCGATTATTGGGAGATGGAGACGGCGCTTCAGGAACGGCAGATACTTCCGCGCTCGGTGTTCGGGGTGACTCCGGGTGGTCACGGGGACGTGGCGGCGGGACTGGACGCCCACGCGCGGGCGGCGCTGCGTGTGCGTATAGACGAACTGGAAGGCATCCGCGGCGGACCGGAGGTGCTCTGGCCGGCCAATACGGAGGAAAGCCGCGACTTCCGCCGGCGCATCCTCCTGGGCAAGTTCCGGCCGGATGTCTATGTTTCCATTGGCGGTCACGCCACGGGGTACGGCACGGGGCTCCGGGCGCTGGCGCTGCCGCGCGGGGTCATCAGGCCGGAGCAGGTGGGGGAGGATGCCGTGCCGGAAAGTGTCCTCGGAGACGCCCTGCGTCTTGACATCCCTGTGATCAACGTTCTCGATATCAGGGGTATCATGGCGGAAGAGGGGCTTCCGCCCGGCGGGGAAATGCTGCTCGAACCGCTGCCCCCCACGCGGCGGACGATGGCTCTGTTCGGTGCATTTTTCATCGTTGCGGCGATAGTCTATTTCAGCAGGCCCCACCCACCCTTTATTCCAGACGAGGAGAATTACGCATGAAATCCGTCACAAGGTATCTGACCAGGATCCTTTCCGGCACCCTGCTTGCCGGCTTGGTTGCTTTTCACTTCGGGTGCCAGCGTACGGCGACGGCGCTCGGTTGGTATGCGGACGCGGCGGACGATTCACCGCGCGCCGCGATTGCCGCGGCGCATCCGCTGGCGAGCGAAGCGGGCATGGAAATGATCCGCAATGGAGGCAATGCGATAGACGCTGCACTGGCGGCTGCGTTCATGCTGTCCGTTGTGGAACCGCATGCCGGCGGCCCGGGAGGTGGAGGTTTTATACTTTTCCACGATGCGGAAACGGGCGTGCAGCGCTTCCTTGACTACCGCGAGCGCGCACCCGCCTCGCTCCTCCCGGACCACTTTACGGGCGACGACGGGTTTGACTCGGCTGTGCTGCGCTCGGGTGGTCTTGCCGTTGCCACGCCCGGAATGGTGCGGGGTCTGCTCCTCGTCCACGCGCAGGAAGGGAATCTATCGCTTTCGCAAGTCGTGGCCCCGGCCGTGCGCGCCGCGGAGGAGGGCTTTCCGGTCTCCTCACAGTTGGCGGGCCTGGCGGGTGACCGCTTTGATATGCTGGCCGACGACGAGGCCGCCGCGGAAATATTTCTGACGGACGGGATTTTTCCGATAGAAGAGGGACAGACGATTGAGAACCCCGCCCTGGGAGAAACGCTCCGCGCGATCGGTGAGGACGGCGAGTCCGCCTTCTATTCGGGCGAGCGGGCGGAGTCCCTTGTGGAGACGGTGCAGGCCGCCGGCGGCATTCTCGAAATGGAGGACCTTGCGGCTTACGCGCCGACATGGCGCACGCCCCTGCGCGGCGAATACCGCGGCTATGAAATCGTCACGATCGGGCCGCCAAGTGCCGGTGGCATTCAGGTGCTGTTGATGCTGTCGGTACTGGAGGGCTACGACCTGTCGGGAATGAATCCGAACGACCCGGAGGTGCTCGCGCTGCTGCTGGCATCGGGGGAGGCGGCGCTGAACCTGGCCCGGGAACACGTCGGCGACCCGGACCACATGTCGGTTTCGGTGTCGGACCTGCTTTCGCAGGACCGGGTGGAGGAAATCTGTTCACGTATAGACCTGGAACCGGCGGAAGCCGTGGCGTCGCCCGCGCGCGACCGTACTCCGCTCCTGGCCGGTGTTGACGACGGCAACACGACGCACCTCTCGGTCGTGGACAGGGAGGGCAATGCCGTTGCGCTTACGCAAACGATCAACTTCTTCTTCGGCTCGGGCGTGTTCGATGGAGGCATGGGAATCATGCTGAACAACGAGATGGCGGACTTCGACGTAACGGAGGGTTCGCCGAATTTCCCGGAAGCACGAAAAATCCCCCGCTCCAGCATGACTCCAGTTCTCGTACTGCGGGACGGGGAGCTGGTGGGGACGCTCGGCAGCCCGGGTGCCACGCGGATACCGCTCGCCGTGGTGCGGATACTTTCAGGAAAGATAGACTTCGGCCTGCCGCTTGAGGAGGCGATCGACCTGCCGCGTGTTTTTGCAGACACAGGCCCGGCGCGGGTGAGCTACGAAGGCAGGCTGGATGAATCCGCCGTGGAGCAGGCGCTCTCGCTGGTCGAGATGCAGGAAGGCGATTACAGCATCCGCGAGATGGCGGATTTCCATCACTATTTCGGCGGGGCGCACGCGGCGTGGATTGCGCTGCGGGAGGACGGCACGGCGTTCCTTGAGGCGGCTGCCGACCAGCGGCGCGACGGGGAAGCGCGGGTACTGTCCCCGGAGGAGGACTGAGGCACGCCCCCCCCGGCCCGGGCATCCTCCCCTGCCAGGGGGGCGGATCATTGACAGCGCTTGGCTTGAGTGCCGGGACGGCGCTCCTGGCAGGGTTCGCCTCCCCCGCCTTCCTTTCGATTGCGCCCGGTGGGAGGTTGCGGAAAGCCTCCGCCCCATGAACACGAGGAGGTGTCATGCAATGCGTCACGTCTGCTTCGCTCTCCTGGCCTGTTTCGCCGTTACCTCCCTTTCCGCGCAAAGGGCTGCGATGGAACTCCGAGACGATATTGAAATTCCCGAACTGCCGGAATTCCGGGCGCTTCCCGATCCGGACGCGGAGCTGACGGAGAAGCTGCGCGAAATCGTGGAGGCCGCCGGGCTCAACGAAAGCGCGCCCAACGGGGAGGAGGAGTGGTCCTCGGTCTGTCTGGTGGACATTTCCGATATCGAGAATCCGCGCGTGGCCGGCTGGAAGGAAGAGAACTTCGTCTATCCGGCCAGCACCTATAAGATGTACGTGATGGGGGAGGCGGTCCGGCGTGTCGTGGCGGGGGACATGTCGCTCGACGACGTGCATGCAGTGAAGGAGCACAATGTGCGGGGCGGCTCGCGCCCGGAGGCGGGGGACGAGTTGACTCTTTCCGAGCTCATCCGCCTCACCATGCAGTATTCGGACAACACGACAGCCAACGAATTAATAGATATCGTGGACCGGCAGCAGGTCAGCGCGCTGATGCACGCGCTTGGAGCGGAAGGCTCTGAGATCACGCGCAAGTTCCTGCCGCGCCAACTGGAGGATGAGGGCTATGAGGATGTGGCCGGCACAGTGACGAGCGGGCTTCACCTCGCGACGTTCCTCTGGGCCACCGAGATCGGTGCCATCGGCGGCGGGAAAGGGCGGGGGCTCATCAAGGGCTATCTTGCCATGAACGACCGCGGGCGCTTCTATCGCGGACTTCCCGAGAGCGCCACGATTCATTCGAAGACGGGTTGGTGGAGCATCTATACAAGTGAAGCTGCAATCATAGAGGACGGAAACAAACGCTATATCCTGTGCGCGCTGACGGTGTATCCCTCCAACGTGGCGGACGGCCGGCTGGCGGACCTGGCGGAGCGGGTGCACGAGCTGATGGGAGAGTAGGACTCCCAGCGGGGTTTCCCTTGCGCAGGTGGGCTCGTTGCTCCGCGGTGAATGTGAGTCCGGACGACAGCGGCGGGCACCGTCCGGAAACTCTTGCCGGTCATCCCCTCCAAATGCCCTTGCATTGGTGCCCCCGTTCGGGAGCGAAAATGGGGGCGCTGCGGGGACAGTCGGGAGACGCCCTGCAGCCATCTTGCCGGTCCGGTTTCCTTTCCCCCGCGCGGGCCGCGCTCCGGAGCCGATGACCATGACCGCTGCACGTGTTGCTGCAAGCTTTGTTGTCATTTTGATTTTCTTTCTTGGTGCCGCGCCGACTGTGGCCCAGGTGGAGGAGCGCCGCACTCCGGTCCGGATGGTGGACCCGGCCATGGACGCGGAAGAGCCCTTCGCGTGGCCGTCGAAGCCGAACACGCAGCTTGCCGGAATCGGCTGGAACGAGGGGTTTCAGGTTACGTTTGACGGGGCGCTCTATACAGGCGCGGCGGAGCTGGTCGTTGGGTACGGTGACCCGCCGCGGCCGATGTTTGCGCGGCAGCGGCAATTTCTCGAAGGCTGGATTCCGATAGTCCAGCACTCGTGGGAATACGATGGCATCCGATACGAGTGGGAGGCGTTTGCTTCGATGCTGGAGGGAACGGAGCAGGATTTACCGGTGGGATCGGTGGCGTTCGTGCGGGCAACCGCCTCGAATATATCGGAGGAGCCGCGGCCCTCGAACCTTTCGATGATGACGCGGTACATAGCGGACGACCACCGTTTTCATCACATGCAGCCGGAGCCGTTCGATCCGGACTGGGAATACGAAATGCGGGACGACCGGCTTGTGCGTGATGGGAAAATAGTCTATTTTTATCCGATGGGGCTTCGCCGCGAAGCCGTGCCGGGCGTGCCTTATGAAGGGCCGTTCAGCGGGCGGGATATGAAGGTGACTGCCAGGTCCGAGGTGGGAATGGTACGGAGCCGGCAGGAGCTGGCGCCGGGTGAGAGCCGTGTGCTCGATTTCAAGATGCCCTTCCGGCCGGTTCCGCTGGAGGATACGGAGCGGATTTCAGCGATCCGGGAGGCGGACTACAGTGTCTATCGTTCGCGTGTGGCGCAGAAGTGGCGGGAGGAGCTTGCAAAGGGGGCACAACTCAGCATTCCCGAGCCGCAAATCCAGGCTGCTCACCGGGCGAGCCTCGTCTATCCAAAGCAGGCGATCTGGCAGCACCCGGAGGGGCACTGGCTGCAGGGAGTGAACAAGCTTCAGTACCGCGGTTTCTGGCTCCGTGATGCGGCCTATATTATCCGTACATACGACGTGTATGGTTTTCATGAAAGGGGGCGAAAGGTGCTCGCGGCCTATCCGGAATATCAGAATGAGGAGGGGCTCTTCCTTTCCCAGGAAGGGCAGATGGATGGTTTCGGGCAGGCGCTTTATGCTCTTGGCCAGCACGCTGTCATGACCGGGGACGGGGATTGGGCGCGACAGGCGCTGCCGCTGCTCGGTCCGGCTGTGGATTGGCTGCGGCGGACGCGGGCGGAGGACGAGTTGGGCGTCATGCCGCCCACGCACACGTATGACAACGAGCTTCTGATCGGGCGCTATACGGGTCACAATTTCTGGGCGCTGACGGGGCTGCGGCAGGCAGCGCGCGCGGCGGCTCTCGCGGGGGACCTGCGTCAGTCTATCGAATTCCATAGTGAGTACGAGGATTACGAGAAGACCTTCCTCGAAGTCCTTCATGGCGTGACCGGTGACGATGGCTATATTCCGCCCGGGCTCGATGTCGAGGGCGGGCAGGACTGGGGAAACCTGATCGGAGTCTTCCCCGGAGAGGTTATCGATCCATACGATCCCCGTATAGATACGACGCTGGCGCGCATGGACGAAGAGAAGGTGGCAGAGGACCTGATGACCTACCGTTGGGGGCTGCACCACTACCTGACCGTGAAGAAGGCGCAAAATCATGTCTTCCGGGGCGAGCAGGAAGCGGCGCTCCGGCATTTCTACGCGATGGCCGCGCGGATGGGACCGACGAATGAGATGTTCGAGTGGGAAGCGGCCCCTTGGGGTGAGCGGCATTTTGGCACGGTCAATTATCCGCCGCATGGCTGGGGCGCTTCGATGTTCAACCTGATGCTGCGGAACATGCTCATCCGCGAAGAGGGCGGAAATGGGGGGCTTGCCCCGCGGGATATACATATACTTTCGGTTGTTTCGCCGGAGTGGGCACAGCCCGGCAGGGAATTGAGTTTTGCGGACGCTGCGACAGAGCACGGCCCGTTGACTCTTCAGGCTGCGTTCACGGAGGGTGGCGCCTCCATCCGTCTGGAGAACAGCTTCCGAACACCGCCGCGACGGATGGTTTTGCATATTCCCTACTTCGTGGAGGCGGGAGAAATCGAGGCCGACGTGGAGCCGCTCGAAGTGGGTGAGGACAGCATTGTCTTTCCGCCGGATGTCTCAAGCATAGATATCGAGTGGACGTGGCGGGAGGGCACGGAGCACTTCAGCCACGAAAAGGCGGTGCAGGACTTCAAGGAAGAGTACGCGCGCCGTTTCGAAGAGTATATCGAGGCCGGCAACACGCCGCTGGAAGTCGGCCCGCCGGCCTTCCTCTCGGAGGAGGAGCGAACGAGCGAATTCGATACACTGCACGGTCCTCAGGAGTTGGGCATTGCCGTCGGGAAGCCCGCGAGGGCCTCCTCCGCGCCGGAGCCCGGCCACCCGCCCGAAGGCGCCGTGGATGGCAACGCGGCGGACAAAAACAATACAGGCTGGTGGTCCGAGCCGCCTCCTCCCCAGTGGCTGGAGATAGACCTTGAGGAAATATACGAAATCGACCGTATCCGTGTTTTTCCGTACTGGGACGGTTCGCGGTTCTACCAATACAAGGTGGAGATATCGGAGGACGGAGAGGAGTGGATGCTTGTGGGCGACCGGAGCGATAACTTTTCGCGCGCCACGCCGGCCGGGGACCTTGTCCGGTTCGACGCCACGCCTGCCCGCCACGTCCGCGTCACGATGCTGTACAACAGCGCGAACGAAAGCACGCACCTTGTGGAGGTGCGCGTTTTCGATGCGGAGGAGTAGAAGGTTGGGA
>SLMS01000043.1 GCA_007133495.1 Candidatus Sumerlaeota bacterium
AAGGCCAGCCGGTAGTAGAAATCCTCCGGCGATTCGATGTTGTAGCGCAGGTGCTCCACCGGCGCCGTCCAGTAGTCGCGCGAGGGGCCGTGGTTGCGCGGATTGACCGACAGCGTCACCAGCCCGTCGGCCGTCCGGTCCAGCGGCGGCTGCTCCGCCCCATAGCCGGGCATCACGATCACCGCCGGGTATTCCCGCGGGGGTGGTGCCTCCCCCAGCACGGCCGCGGCCGCCTCCCTCGGTACCATCATCCAGCAGACGATCGTCGTGTCCCGCACCGACTGAAGCTCCACGCGCAGAAGCTGCCCTGTTTCCGTGTATTGTCCCTCCACCATCGTCACGCGTGGCTCCATCGGCACAGCCGCCAGTTCCTCCTTCGCGGCCGCCCAGAACGCGTCGAAGTCCTCCGGTGGGAGCATCTCCTGCCGCCCGCGGTGGTCCCGCAGCCGCTTGCCCTCGGACAGGCGCACCGACTGCCAGCGGAAGACTTCTTCCCCATCGGCCGGATCGGTCAGCGTCATCGCCAAGTAGGACAACTTGTCCACACGCGGAAACTCGAATCGGAAGCCCCCAGCCCCAAGGTACTGCGGGGCAACCGCCCGAGGCTCCTGCTCCTTCTGGTGAAGATCGGTTACTGCCGCATGTGGGAGCCGATGGCCGTCCGGCAGGCTCACCTCCAGCGCCGGGACTCCGTTCTCCAGCGCGGTGTCCGCCTCCACCGTCCAGGAAGCATTCGGGCCGCCCTGACCCGGAACGCCTTCGGGCACGAGGAAGAAGGCCGCTGCTGCGACGCCCAGCGCAGTGCCCCGGAAGAAGTTGTTGGTGTGCATTCCGAATGCCCCCCTTGAGGAGAGTAATGCCCCCACCGTGCGCGGCAAGCTGATGCCCGGGGCGTAACCGGTGACAAGCGGATTGATTCAGATTGTAACATATTAAATAAAAACAAAAAGGAAAAAACCAAAAAAACAACCGCTTACACTTGACACTACATCGAAGGCTTGATTATATGCCCACCGGAAAGATGAGAAGGTCGTCCCCACTCAAACCGTAAATCAGCCTCAATCAGGAGTCCCTCTCCATGCTGCCACCTCTCAACGCCTTGCTCCGCCTCCACGAACTGCGCCGCGGCGCGGACCCGGAGAGCGATTACTCCCTCACCGAGGAGCACACGCGCCTGATTGAGCGGCTGTCCCCGAAGACCCGGCAGCGCTACGAGAGGGCCCTGCGGCGCTTTGGCGACACCGCCGTGGTTTCGGCCGAGCGTGGAATCTGCAAGGGGTGCTTCGTTCTCCAACCTGCCATTCCGGAGCAGCTCGACGACGATATCACCCAGTGCCAGAGCTGCGGCAGGCTCCTCTACGACCCCGACACGGCCTACGACCTGACCGCACTCTGAGCGGGTTGTAATCGTTACCGGGCCCGGAAGAGCGCGAACTCCGCCGTCAGGCCCGGTCCGAATGCCAACGCCCCCACCGGCCCGCGCGTCCCGCGCCTGAGCAACTCCTCCAACACGAACAGCAACGTCGCCGAGGACATGTTTCCCCGGCGCCTGAGCACCGTCCGCGCCGCGTCTCCCGCCTCGTTTGGCAGCCCGAGCGCCCCGAGCACCGATTCCACCACTCGCGGTCCGCCCGGGTGGATGGCCCAGCCCGCCACGTCCTCCGGCGCCAGACCGTGTTCCGCCAACGCTTCCCGGACGAAGCCGCCTGCGTGCGCGCCGATCAGGTCCGGCACCCGGCTGTCCAGCGTCATGCGGAACCCCGTGTTGCCGATCCGCCATGTCATCGCCCCGGCGCTCTGCGGAATGACGCGCGAGGCGGTGCCGAGCAGTTCGAGCCCTCCTCCGCCACCGGCCTCCTGCCCGAGCACCAAAGCCGCCGCCCCGTCCGCGAAAAGCGTGTTCGGCAGCAGTTCGTCCCGCCCCATGCCGTACTGAAAGTGCAGCGCGCAGAGTTCCACCACAACGACCAGCACGCGGACCTGCGGGCTCTCCAAGGCCAGGGCCCGGCCCGCCCGGCAGGCGTTCACAGCGCCATGACAGCCCATAAACCCGACGTGCACGCGGGCCGTGTCCGCCGAGAGCCCGAGGTCCTCCAGGAGCCGCAGGTCCACCCCCGGGGAGGAAAATCCGGTGCAGCTTGCCGTCACCAGATGCGTGATCGCGCCGGGGGCGGCAGCCGCTTCGGCGAGCGCCTTCCGCCCCGCCGCCGAGGCCAGCGCGGGGGCCAGCCGCTCGAACTCCTCCATCCGCTCGGCCGTGGAAGGCCCGCGGCTGCCCTTCTCCCCGCGCGTATAGAAGGAGGCCGCGCCGTCCAGCCCCACCGAAACGGAGATGCCGCGCTCCGTAATACCCGAACGCCGCACGACGGCACTCACCAGTCCTCGTTCGCGGTCCGTCCCGGCACAGAGCCGCACGGCCATTTCCTCGAACGCCCCGGCTGAAAGCCGGCCCTCCGGCACGGCGCACCCGGCACCCAGCACCCCCACCGGCCGGACGCGCCCGCCCTGCAGGCCAGACGCTGCGGCATTGCGTTCGTTTGAATCGTGATGACGGGTCATGGAGTGGGACAGCCGTCCGCATAATCCCCGCTGCAGCGGGTCAGGCAGTAGTGAGGAAGTCTGGCGGAGCAAGGAACCCGTGCCGGCGGAGGGCTGGCGGGCTCTCTCGTTCGCACAGGGCCCGCAGACGAGGCATTCGAGCCGCATGGGAGAGCACGAACCTTGGCTGGGGGAGCGACGGCGCCCTTTCCGTCCACTCTGGAGACGGCACACCTGCCCGCTCGCAAAGCAATTCGACCACTGCGGCGGCAGCGGCCAGCTCTTCGGCCGTAGCCTCCGCCGGTTCCGGCACGCAGGACAGGTCGGCCGGGTCCTCCAGCGCCTCCGCCGCAAGCAACCGCAGCGCCATCGCATCGAAGGCGAGCAAAGCACGGGCAATGGCAAGCGGGTCAGTCATGGGCGCGTCTCCCACAGGTCCTCGAAGGCATACTGTGCCTTCAACTCCCGGCCGGGAACAAGGAAAGGTTGGACACGAGTCCATACGGCGTCCTTCTCTCCCTCGAGCAATCCAAGCAACGCCCGTGCGTCCTCGATATCCACATCGTCCCGCCAAGCGGTGAGTTTCATGGCAAGCAACTGTTCCGGTGCCAAGGCCCGAACCGTGATTCCCGGCTCATCAAGGACGATTTCTCCAAGCGCGACTCCGTGGAGGAATCCCTTCATTCCGTCGTTGAGCCATCCTTTCTCGAGCCCCAGTTCACCACCGACCTCGGAGATGATTTCTCGAACTTGCCCAGTTCCCTGGGGGGGAGAGTATGATCGCGTCCACATCCTTGGTAGTGCGCCGGAGTCCAAGCAGGAGCGCTATCGCCGCACCACCGGCAAGAGCCAGCTCGACCCGAAACCCCTGCTCCTGGGCCACGGAACCAAGCCTGGTCAGCAACCTGCGGATGGAATCTGCGTCAAGATGGGTCATCGTCTGGCACCGGAACGCAAGTTAGAGCATGTACGCCCCCCTCGTGCCTCAGGACAACTTGCGGGCGGTCTGTGCCTGAACACTCGGCTGGTGCTCGCGCATGAACGTGAGCATCCCGCCAACGTCCGCCACTCGTCAGCCGCTGCAACGCTGGGGCGAAGAACGCCTCCGGCCGGGCCTTTTCCGTCAGCACGACAGGTCCGGGGCACCGATCCGGTCAAACACTTCCCGGTGACGGTTGTGGGCTTCGGTCAGTGTGTACGTGGTCATGGTGCATCGCTCCGGAACGTTCATGATGTACACTATGTCCATCATGGCGGGTCACTGTCAAACAGCTACCGCGCCGCCATCCGGCCCGCGAGCCGGCGCAGGGGCGGGGCGGCGGAGAGCGCCCACCAGGCCGCCCTGCGCGCCGGGCGCCGGTCCAGGGCGAACGCGGAAAGCCTCACCAACCCCCGTCCGCGCGCCACGTCACGCCGCCAGAGCGCCTCATAGGCCGGGCCCGTCTCCGGCGTCCACCCGCGGCTGGCGGCCCGGGCCACGCCCTGTGCCGCCAGCACCGCCCACGTCATTCCTTCGCCCGTGACCGGCTCCACGTAGCCCGCCGCGTCTCCCGCCACGAAAAGCCGCTCCGCCCACGGCCGGACGAGCGAATGCGTCAGCCGCGGCGCCGTGACCAACGACTCCGGCAGCGGGTGCAGCCCCTCCAGCCCGTGCCTGCGGAGCGTCCCCGCCGCCAGCTCCACCGCGCCTGCCTCCCGCAGCACCCCCGGCCGCACCGCCGCCGCAAGGTGCCAGCGCCCATCTGCAAGGCGAACCACCCCGAGGTACCCCCAGTCCTCACAGTGCATTGCAATGGAGGAGGGGGCGACGGCCGCCTCGCCTTCCGCGTCCAGCGAGAAACCCACCTTCGGCCTCCACCAAGGCCGGGCCGGGCGCACCAGCCCGGCGCTTCGGGCCAGCGGGCTGTTGAGTCCTTCGCACGCCACGGCGAAATCCGCCCGCAGGACGGCCTCCCCGGCCGCCCCTCTCACGCGGACGGAACGGCAGTTCCGTCCGCCAGCTTCCGAATCGAGAACCTGACAGCCGTCAAGGTAGCGCACTCCGGCTCCGATGGCCTCGCGAAGAAGCGCCGCGTCGAGGGAAGGGCGCTCGACCGCGCGATAGGGTGCTGCCTCCGGCAGCGGAATCCGCACCGGCCGGCGGCCCGCCCAGCGCAGCTCGACCAAGTCCAGCAGCGGCGCTGCACTCAACTCCGGCAGCCGCGCAAGCCCCATCGCCCCAAGCGCCGCGTAGCCAGCCGGGTGCAGGCACCCCCCGCAGGTCTTCGCCCGCGGGTGACGGCCCTTTTCGATCAGCAGCACCTCCAGCCCGGTGCGTGCCAGAGCCAACGCCACACAGCTCCCGGCCACTCCGGCCCCGGCCACAATGGCCTGCCAGCGCCTCCTATTCGCTTCTTCAAACGTTACGTTGGAAGCATCCGCCACAGCATCTCCCGGCCCGCGCCGGAGGCAGGGGCCAAGGAAGCCGGCCACCAGTCACCGGCCGGCAGCTTCAATCCAGATCGAGGCTGAAGGGGATCGTGCCGTCCTCACGGCGCTTCACCCCGCCCGAACCGTAGAGTTCCTTCTCGTAGTCCTCGCCCGAAGCCGACTCGGCGCCCGAGCCCGGATCGCCCGTGCCGTGGGCCCTCCGGTCCGCCGCCAGGGCCGCAGCGACCAGTGCATGGATCTGACCCGCCACCATCAGCGCGTCCTTGTACTTGATCGTCCGCGGGGACCAGTCGCCGAAATCACTCAGCGATTCCAGGCCCGGAAATGCCCGCCGCAAGCGGCCGAGCAGGGCGTTGTAGGTCTTCGCGCCTTCGTCGTCCACGACCTGGGTGGGGTTTCGTTCCGCGATGAAGCGGATGTCCGCGTAAAGTTGCCCGGACATGACGCGCAGAAGCTGGCGCTGGTCACTCATCGCCGCACCTCCCGAGAGAAAATGCCTCCCTGCTGGTTGCCAGCTACTCTGAGCTTTCTTTTCCGCTGGTAAAGGCAAACCTTACGTGGCAGATCGCTTCGGGGTGAACTCCGAGCCGTTCGGCCTTTTCGAGCAGCCTCTCCAGTTCCAGCTCCGAGATGGGGTCGATCAGGAAACTGACCGAGCTGCTCGTGCTTGAGACGAGCTTGCCCGGCATCATTTCGATGACCTTCTGCTCGAGGTCCGGCCGGCCGGAAAGGTCCAGCCGCAGGTAGTGAGGCTGAATGATCTGCTCGGCGGGAATCAGCCGCGCCCCGCCCTGCGGAATCTTGAAGCAATGCGGTTTATATTCCGGATGCCGACGCTGGCGCGACGCCACGATCAGGTCCGCCAGCAGCCCGCTCGCCGTGCTGAATTGCCCCGCACCCTGACCGTAGTACATCGTCTCCCCGCCCGGCTCGCCAGTCACGAGTACGGCATTGAACACGTTGCTCACCGAAGCCAGAATGTGGGTATCCGGGAGGAAGACAGGGCTGACGTGCAGGCACGCCTCGTCGTTCGGTTCGATGTAGGCTGAAGCCAACAGATTGAGTGAGTAGCCGTTCTCGCGGGCAAAGCTCAGTTCCTTCTCCGTAAGGCGCGTGATGCCCTCGGTCCGCACGTGCGAGACCCGCAGCTCCTGCCCGAACGCGATCGAGCTGAGGATCGCCAGCTTGTACGCCGCGTCCTCGCCCTCGATGTCCGAGCTTGGGTTCGGTTCGGCATAGCCAAGGCGCTTGGCCTCGTCGATTGCCTGGTGCAGCGTCAGCTCGGACTCCTCCGCCATCCGCGTCAGGATGTAGTTGCACGTCCCATTGAGGATGCCGTGGATGCTGACGATGCGGTTGGCGGCCAGGGCTCCCTGCAGCGCGGTGATGATCGGGATTCCGGCGCCAACCGTCGCCTCGTAGAGCACCAGCGCGCCGGACTTTTCCGCCACCGCATGCAGTTCCGCCCCGTGGGTGGCGATCAGGCCCTTGTTCGCCGTGACGAAATGCTTGCCGCTGGAGAGCGCGGCCACGGCCACCTCCCGCGCCGCGTCGGGCCGGCCCGTCTCCCGGTCCACGCCGATCAGCTCCACCACCGCGTCGATCGAAGGATCGTCCGTCACTTCCTTCCAGTTGGTGGTCAGTTTGGTCTCCGGTGGAGGGGGTACGTCGCTTTTCCGGTCCAGGTTCCGGTCAGCGATGGCGGCCAGCTCCAGGCCGCCTTCGATCCGCCGGCTCAGCAGGTCCCGGTAGCTGATCACGTGACGCACGAAGCCCGTGCCGATGTTGCCAAACCCAACCAGGCCGACGCGAAAAGGTTTCATCTCACTCACAGCAATCGAATCCTCCGGAGTAATTGTCTAT
>SLMS01000333.1 GCA_007133495.1 Candidatus Sumerlaeota bacterium
CCTGGCGGTGGAGGGTGTGGAGGGATTCGCTCGTCGGCATGACGGCAAGCCCTTCGCCGACGGCCTCCTCGGCGCGGACGTGGTCCTCCTGGCGCAGGAAGAGTTGGCCGGCGGTTTCGAGGCTCTGGGCAGCTTCGCGCCGGTCGCCGAGCATGGTGAGGGTGCGCCCACGGAGGAAGTGCGCCATGGCGTTCTCGCGGTCGAGTTCGAGAATCTGCTCGCAGGTGTCGCGGGCGCCGTTTAGCTGCTCGTTCTTGAAGTAGTAATCGACAACCCATTTTAGCTGCTCGGCGGCCGCGTCGGGCCGGCCCATGCGTGAGAAGAGGAATGCCAACTCCCGGCGGGCCCGCACGGCGCCGGGCTGAAGCATGATCAGGATGTTGTAGATGGAGAGCGTCTTGTCGAGTTCGCCGCGCACGGCGTAGCTTTCCGCGGCGCGCAGGTACTCGGCGTATGCGTTGTCCTTGTCGTTCAGCTCAAGGTGGAGGGCGGCGAGCTTGCAGCGCGTGACCTCGTCGCGGGGGTTCATTTCGCACGCCTGCTGGAGGTAGGGCAGGGCGTCACGGTGGCGGCCGGTGTTGATATACATTTCGCCGCGGAAGAGGAGCTCGCTGGCCTTGTCCTCCTCGCCGTGGAGGACCTTGGGCACGTCGGCGAGGTTGCAGTCGTAGTAAAGGGCGGCGAGTTCGACCAGCAGGCCGCCTTCGTGGGCGGCGCAGTTGGCGTACTGACACTTGAAGGTCTTCTCGAGGGTGTCGATGATCAGGGACTTGCGCACAAGGTCCTTGTGGATGGGGCAATGGACGCGGACGATGTCGCCTTCCTGATAGATGGAATGCTCTGTGAAGCCCATGCGCTTGAGCAGCTCGAATGGTTCGAGGGAGTCATTGAAATCGAAGTCTTCCTCGCGGAGTTCGAAGCGGCTCATGGCTGGTTGAAAGTCCCTGGCGCGGCCTGGTGTGTGCCTGCCGAAGTTGGTTTCCGTGTTTGATGCTCGCCTTCTTCCTGATGGACGCTAAGAACGGGGGGAAGGGCACGGCAAGCCTTTTCCCTGCTTCGGGCGGACAATGGTCCAAAGCGGGGGAAAGCCCGATGGCGCAACGAGGGGGGAGGAACGATTAGGCTTGGCTTTCGGGGTTTGAGCCTGCCGATAGAGTGCCGATTCCACTGGGGAGCAGTTCATGGACGCAGATGTCCTCGTCATCGGTGTGGGTGCGGCGGGAGCAGCGTGCGCGCTGCGGGCAGCGGACCTGGGGCTTTCGGTCGTCCTGATCTCGCCGAACCAAAAGGGAGAGAAAGGGACAAACACGAGCTGGGCCCAGGGAGGGATCATCTACCGGGGGCCGGAGGACAGTCCGGAACTGCTCGCCCGCGACATTCAGCGCGCGGGAGGCGATATTTCGAGCGACCGGGCAGTGAAGCTCCTGGTCGAGCGGGGCCCGGACATCGTGCAGGAGTTGCTGATCGAGCGCTGCGAGGTACCCTTCGACCGCACCCCGGAGGGGGAACTCCATCTGACGGAGGAAGGTGCGCATTCATGCGCGCGGATTATCCACGTGGGGGACGCGACCGGCAGGGCGATCGCCCAGGGCCTTGTCCGGGAGGTGGAGAAACACCCCGGGATTTCGTTCGTTCGTGGTGGCGTGGCGGTGGACCTGATCATGCGCGGGCCGCATACGAAAGACCCGCGGGACTACTACCACCGGCCGCGTTGCCTTGGCGCGTACATCTTCTATCCCGAAGAGGGGACGGTTCTTCCGATTCTGGCGCGGGAGACGGTGATCGCGACCGGAGGGCTGGGGCAGATATACCTGCACACGACCAACCCGGCAAAGGCGCGCGGAGACGGACTGGCGATGGCCTACCGGGCCGGCGCGCGGGTCATCAACCTTGAGTATATTCAGTTCCACCCCACGGCGCTCTACCACCGGCAGGCGCCGCGCTTCCTCCTAAGCGAGTCCATGCGCGGGGAAGGCGCCCGGCTGGTGAACCACGAAGGCGAACCCTTCATGCACAAGCACCACGAGATGGGGGACTTGGCCCCGCGCGACGTGGTGGCCCGCGCGATCCACGAGGAGATGATGGCGACCGGGCAGGATTGTATGTACCTGGATATCCGGGAGCGCGACCCGGAGTGGGTGCGCCGGCGCTTCCCGCTGATCCACCGGTTATGCCAGCGCTACCGTATAGACATCACGCAGGACCTGATCCCCGTGGTGCCGGCAGCACACTACTCCTGTGGAGGTGTGGCAGTGGACGGCTGGGGCCGCTCGAACATTACGGGGCTGCGGGCCGTGGGGGAGGTAAGTTGCACAGGCGTGCACGGGGCCAACCGGCTGGCCTCGACCTCGCTCCTGGAGGCGATCACCTGGGGCTATCAGGCCGCCGAAGGCATCCTCGACAAGCTCGCGGAGAACCCCGCCCCCTCACCCGCCGATGTCCTTCCCTGGGAGCAGGAGGAGGAACCGGTGGACCCGACGCTTATCCAGCAGGACTGGCTGACGATCAAGCTGACGATGTGGAATTACGTGGGGCTTGTGCGGACGACGCGCAGGCTGACGCGGGCGCTGCGGATTCTCCGCGACTTGCAGTTCGAAATCGAGAGCTTCTACCGGCAGGCGGCAATGAGCGATGAGGTAATCGGACTGCGCAACGGCGTGCAGGCAGCGCTGGCGGTGACGCACTCCGCTTTCCGCAACCGGGTCAGCCGCGGGGGCCACTACCGGGTGCAGTAGCAGCGGGCTCCCCCTCCTGCTCCTGCCAGGGCAATGCCGAACGGAGGCCGGAGGCGTTTGCGGCACTGCGGAACAACGGCCCGCCGAAGTCGTGGCTGACGAACTGAGCGCCACGGTGCCGGCGCGTATAGCCACCGGGAATCGTGGAACAGTTGAAGGTGAACAGGCAGCCGCCGCCCCGGGCCAGGTCCATGCACAGGCCCCAGTCCTCACGCGTATTGACAAACGGGTAGCAGTCCGGCCGGCAGTCCTGGTGGACCGCGACGGCGTAGCGGAACTCAAGGTCGGTCGGCGTATAGCCATCTATACGATCAGCGCCGGGGGCGTGTTTGAGCCGCGGGATGCCGAGAACAGCGGGCCCGGTGCCGTATGTGCGCTCCATGTACTCCTCGTGGAGAAGGAGCATCCCCCAGTCCCACCTCCAGTCCGCAAGACCGGAGAGCACGCCCATTCCCACACGGCGGATGCCGGCGCGGAACATGCGGTCGAACGCGTCGAGCCGGTTTTCGAAGTTGCACTTCACGCCGGGCGGCGGATGCAGCAATCCGTAGCGTTCGCGGTCATAGGTCTCCTGCCAGAGCGCCACGAATCCGGTGTCCTGCTGCGCGAGCAGGCGGTAGCCCTCCTCATCGAGCGAGGGGCCGTTCACCGACGTCACTCCCCCGCCGGCCTCATCCAGCACGCGCCGGGCGATACGGAGATGCCTCGCAATGTCCCCGGCCGAAACACCAGGGTCCGACGAATAGACGAGTTCCAGCACCCGGTGGCCCTCCACGTGGACCAGAAAGCGCATTTCGTGTTCGAGTTGATCGTCGGTCAGGCGGACGCGCTCGACCCCCTCGTGATTTTCCCGGCGGTAGTTGCAGTATAGACATCCTTCCGCACAGATGCTCGTGGCATACACCGGCACGACGGGGTAGTATCGCCCGACGTGACTCGCCATACGCTGCTCGGCGGCGTTCTGGAGCAGAATCTCCGTGGTCATGGGGTGCGTCCTCACATCGCGGCGCAGGGCGTGGAGAGCCTCCTCCGTGCGCGTGGAAATGGGGAACTCCGGGCAGTTCCACGGGGTGCCATGACGCAGGAGGGCTGTGAGGGGCGCCCTCAGGGTGTCGTACAGTGCCGAGAACATAAGGACCTTCTTATCATCTATGCTGGCAGACCTGCTCCTCCAGAGGTCCTGAAAGCGAGGATACACCGCCCCCTAACGACTGCAAGTGGAGTTGGCGGCCCTTTATCGAAAAGGCCAGGGGCGTTTGCGGCGGTGCTCGCCGAACAGGCGTTCGGGCTCTGCGGGGAAGGACGCCCAAGCGTCCAGCAGTCCTCCTTGGGGCATGGCGGGCCAGCGGCGGGCGCCGTGCGCAACCCAGTCGAGGAGAGGCTCGACGGTGCGTTCGAAGATGAGTGTTTCGAGAAGGAGGAGGGCGCGCCGGCGGTCCTCTGCCCGGCGGTCCGGAGTGCGGGCGCAGGCGCGGAGGATTTCCTTGGAGGCGCGGACGGCGTTCGCCTCGTGGATGCCGGCAGCGAGACCTTCGGCGACGAGGAGGGCTTCGAGGCCGGCCTCGACGGAGACGACGGGGAAGGCCCCCCAGCGGATCATGGCGAGCAGGCGGTTGCGGCTGCCCAGTTCGGCCTCGGGAATGGTACGGTCGAGCGACAGGCACGCGCCGGCCCAGGCGAGGAGGGCCTCCTCGGTGGCGCCGGACTGCGGAGGCAGGTCGATGGCGCGGCCCTGCTCAACGAAGTCGGCCAGATCGCGGAAGAGCCCCGCCCGGATGGTCTCCCCCGCGGGCCCCGTCGGGATACCCATGCAGACAAATCTGAGGTCGGTGTTCGCACCAAGCGCCCCGATGAGGGCACGGGCCATGGTCGTTTCGTCGAGCCAAACGTTCCAGCTCCCGCCGAAATAGACGTAGGGGGTGTCCTCGGTGAGACCGTGCTCTCGCAGGATTCCGGGGAAGGGTGGGCGCTCGGCCGGCGAGGCCCACTCCGCGGGTACGCCGCAGGGGATTTCGTGAACGCGGCGCGAGACGTGCCACTGGTTCCCGTAGCGGCCGAGCAGGCCAAGCTGGCCGAGCAGCGCATGGCGCTGAGGGGCGCTGACGGTCGAGAAGGCGTCGCCGCGCAGAGCCGTTTCGCGCACGAATTTCCAGACATGATCCCGGGTGGTGACGTCGGGAGTGCCGCCCTGGCGGAGCTGGGCCGCGTGGAGTTCGGCCATCGGGTCGCCGAAATAGTCCACCCAGACGCCGCAATCGAGGTGATCGGCGAGCCGGCAGGCCGCCGCTGCGGGCATGAGCGATCCGGCACCGACGACGGCGGACACATGCGCCAGATCCACGCGCCGGGCGATCCGGGCAGGGTCGAGGATATCCTCCGGAGTGACGGCAATGGCCTCCTGGCAGCAATCGATTGGGACGCGCTCGCGAAGCTTCTCCTCCAGCAGGACGGCGACGATTTCGTGCCGGTTGGCTGCCAAGGGCTCGACAAACTGGCGCAGGCGGATGCAGGGCCCTGTTACAACGGCGCCTTCCTCGCAAGGCCATGGACCGCTACCGACAACGCAAACGCGCATGGGCGTGTATTCTGCCTCCCGTCGTGTGGTGGGAAGCTCGGCTTCCGTTCGCTTGGGTCAAGCCTCACGGTCGCAGGCCACAGACGCAAACGCTTTGAGGGGACTCCAACGATTTGGGGCGAATCCCCCGACTTCGTGGGGTGCTGTTATGACCCAATTGGCAACGGTCAACTGGGCCCTGCGAGACTTGCCCGGTCTCGCAGGGCCAGATGGAGACGAGCCGGCATATCGAAACAGTGAAGCATCCGCCGATTTCGCCGATTCACGCCGATGCGGGCTGATGACCAGTCCAGTGGCGTGAGTAAGACAGAATCTGTGAGAATCTGTGAAATCGGCGGATAACTTCAGGGTCAGTGCCCCTCGAGGAAAACAAGGGAGACGTTTTGGTCCGGGAGGCCGTCCATCACGGGCCCCGTTGCGTCGCGGCGGCGTGGCGTGAGTTCTGTGGGAAGGGGGAGCACGCAACGGCGCCACGATGCAACGAAGGAGACACGGGCTCAGGACCTCACGGGTCGCGGCCGAGGTCTCAGACCTCCACGAATTGGCTGAGATGCGCCCAACGATTTGCCCAGTGGGTTTTTGGGCTTGCAGTGGGCGGGCGGATGCACTTCGTCTCAACCAAGATTCTTAAAGGAGCGGCCGATGATCTGGGCGTTGCTGGTTGTTTTCTGGGTCCTGTGCGTGCTGATGGTGGTGCACGTGTGGCGTTCGCGGGATATCTGGCCGGTGTGCGGCAGCGAGCGGGCAACGCGGGTTTTCTGGACGGCGTCGCTGGCGGCACTGCCCAACCCGGTGACATTGCTGCTCTACACCATTTTTGGCGTGGGGGCGACCCGGCGCTGGACCCGGAGAGGAAAGCCTCAGCCGGGGCGCGTGGCGTGCAGCGTGACGGTGGGGCTGGTCGTGCTGTGCGTGGTGGTGGCGTGGTGGCCTGCGCGGGGAATCGGCTACAGGACGCTGACCGCCACCGCCCCGGAGGACCTCCAGCCCCGAGGCGTCGCCGCCCATCTCCAACAGACCCGGAGCAACACCAACCATTGGACCACCTGGGCCGGACAGACGAATATCCCCGTCCACGCCGCCGCAGGGGCCGGTATAGACATCGTGCTGCTCAACGACGGGCCGCTGGCGAAGGAGACGGCACGCGCCCTGGCCGCCAAACTGCTCGAGGACCCTGTCGTTCCGAACGTGACCATACGCCGGGCAGGCACGGAGAAGGGTCTGCCGCAGGAGCTGCCGCTGACGACGATTCAACTTGGTTGTGGGCCCGAAGGCGGATGGTGGGTGCCCGGATTGCGTTACACTTCAAGGAGCCTTTCCTGGCAGACCGGCAACGGACTCTCGTTTTACTACGGAGGCCGTACCCCCTCCCCCGCCGCGACTTTGCATGTGGACGGCTCACTCTCCTTGGAGGAATACGCCACGGGCTTCGCCACACCAAGCGCGCGGTACCGCGAGGCGGGCCGGCGGCACGCCGGAACCATTGCGGACAGCGTGCTGACCCGCCTGCGGCAACAGTTCGAGGAGAACGTGATCGTGCGGCAGGTGCCTGACGATTGGATGCTTCCCTGGGAGCCTCTCCCGGAGATGGAGGAGATTGCCGCGGCCACGCCGCAGCTCCGCCTCGTCCAGAAGGGCACCTCGCCGCTCTCCAGCCATCTTTCCGTCTATACAGGCGAGGCGATGGAGGATACGGAGGGCTGGCTGGAGGAGTGGGCCGGGCGGCTCGCAGAGCTGGGATGGGAGGAGACAGGAACCGGGAGCGGGAACTACACGGGGAGGCGTTTCGAGAAGGACGGACAGGAGATGTTCCTTGGCTATCGCGAGAGGGACGCACCGCAGCCGCCGCAGCGCCGCCAGACGAGGGAGCCGCGCGCGAAAATCCGGACACTCGCCCTCCAGTCGCGAATCCCCGCCCCGCGCGAGTGGCTGGATGGACTGGCGGGGCAACTGGCCGGCCAGGAGGAGCCGGAGCCGGACCTGATGATCATGATGCGCCGGGCCCTGGGCTACCGAGCCGCGCGGCAGGCGCTGGAGGAGAGGCTCGCCACCCTCCGGCCCCGCAGTCTGCCCCACTTATACGCCGTGGCGGACAGCATCGGGCGGCAACGCGCCGTCACCGAGCAGGACCGCGAGCGGGCGAAGGAGCTGATCGCGCTCGAAGGAATCATGCGCGTCAGGGCGGTCGCCAGAGGCGGAAGCGCCCGTCAGCCAAGGATAGTGGAAGACCTCCGCAAACGCACCGGCCTGGAGGAGTGGGAGCCGGACCCCCTGAGCGACGCACGACTGAAGGAGTTCGGCTCCATCTCCATGCTGGAACTCAAGGAGCCCATGGAAGTCATCCGGCCCGCTGGGGACTCGCTCATGCTGCACACCCCCGTGGAGACCGGTCAGGGGCATTGGTTGATCCACATGCTGCAGGCCGAGTGGGGAGCGACTCCCGGGGACACACCAGAGTACACGTATATGGAGGTCAATGTCTCGGCCGGGCCGCAGCCGGCCTCCTTCGGTTGGAGCCACAGAGGCCCGCAAGGGTTTGCCTCACACGAAGGCGGAGGCTGGCAGACCCGCATATACATCTATACGATTGCGCACGTGGAGGAGGCGCCGCACTACCTGAATGTCAGGCTGGAAGAGCTGGACAGCGGGCAGTGGAAGTGGACGTTGGAGCCGGAGTACGGCCGGCAGGGGCAGACGGCAGCAGCCAGCCACGTCCACTGAGACCGGACACCGGTCAACCGGCCGGTTCGTTCACCAAGGTGGGCGGGCGCTTTCCGTCGAAGACCGCCAGCACGTTGTCCACCACGATGCGGGCCATCGTTTCGCGCGTGCGGAAGGTGGCGCTGCCGACGTGCGGGAGCAGGACGGCGTTGTCCAGCCCGGCCAAGCCCGGCGCCAGTTCCGGCTCGCGCTCGTACACGTCGAGCCCGGCCGCGAAGATACGCCGCTCGCGGAGCGCCTCCACCAGCGCCGCCTCGTCCACCACCGGACCGCGCGCCGTATTGACAAGCACGGCGGTGGGCTTCATGAGGGAGAGTTCCCGCGCACCGATCAGGTGGCGGGTTTCCGGCATGAGGGGACAGCTCAGCGAAACAAAGTCGGCGGTGGCGAGGAGTTCATCCAGCGGGAGGCGCTGGGCGGCGGTGGCCTGCTCGAAGGCGGGCTTGGACTTCCGGTGCGTATATACAACGCGCATGTCCCATCCGCGCGAGCGCCGGGCGATGGCGGTGCCAATGCGGCCGGGACCGATGATGCCGAGGGTCTGGCCGGCAAGGTCCACACCGAGGTAGTCCGACGGCCCCCAGCCATTGAACTCTCCGGCGCGGAGGCGGCGTTCCCCCTCTCCGAAGCGGCGTGCGGCGGCGAGGAGCAGCCCCCAGGCGACGTCGGCGGTGGCGTCGGTCAGCACGTCCGGCGTATTGGTCACCGCCACCCCGCGGCGGTTGGCCTCCTCGACGTCTATATTGTTGTACCCGACGCCGTAGTTGGCGATGATCCGGAGTTGCGGTCCCGCGCGGTCGAAGGCTTCGGCATCCCACCGGTCGGTGATCATGCCGATGACGGCATCACAGCCGGCGATGCCATCGAGAAAGGCCCGGCGCGCGAGCGGTTCGTGCTGGGGGGCGTCGGGCACACGGACTACGAAGCCGGCGGAGCGGAGCCGCTCCTCCCAATCGCCGGGCGGCCGGCGCGTGACACAGACAGTGCGGGTGCTCACTCCCTGTTGTTCTCCGCGAGGAACGGGCCCCAGTCGGGCATGGTGTTGCGGCCGACGCCGGTGAGCTGGCGCTGGTTGGACCCGTCGTCAAGCATCGTATAGATGTGCCAGTTGCCGGAACGGTTGGAGGCGAAGGCGAGATGGACGCCGTTGGGAGCCCAGGTGGGGCTTTCGTTCTGGCCCTGATTCATGGTGAGGCGGCGGTAGGAGGCCTCGTTGCCGCTCACGTCGCAGATGTAGATGTCGTTCACCCCATCTATACGCGAGACGAAGACGAGGCGCTGCCCGTCCGGGGACCAGTCGAGCGCGTCGTTCCATGAGCCGCGGGTGGTGACGCGGCGGACGTTCGAGCCGTCCGCATCGGCGATGAAGATGTGCGCTCCGCCGGCGCGATTGGAGGTGAAGGCGACGCGGCTTCCGTCCGGCGACCATGCCGGGCTGCCGTCGGTGGAGCTGCTGCGGGTGACGCGCTGGAGGTCCGATCCGTCCCGGGCCACGGTATATATCTCGGAGTTGCCGTCCTTGCTGAGGACCATGGCGAGGCGGCGGGTGCGCTGGTTCCATGCCGGGGAGTGGTTCGTCCCGCCATAGGCGGCGATGGTCCACATCTGGCCGGGCCGGAAGCTGAGCGCCTCGTCGGGCCGGAGCGTCATGCCATACACGTTGGCGCGGTTGCCGTGGTAGGAGGTGAAGTAGTACTCAGTGCCGTTGGCGCCCCATGCAGGCGTGGTGGCGAGCTTGCCGAGGTCGGTGAGCGGCCGGGCGTTGAACCCGTCGGCGTCCATGATGGCGATCTCCTTCACGCCAGGGACCTGCTCGGTGACATAAAGGAGGCGCGTGCGGGCGATGCCCTCGACGCCCTTGAGGTAGAGGACAACGGCATCGCTCACCTGGTGGGCCAGGTCACGGATTTGCGCCTTCGGGCCGACGAAGCGCCGGTTCATGATGTTGCGCTGGGTCTCGATGTCGTAGAGCAGGATTTCGATGCTCAACTCGTCGCCGTTTTCCCGTACGCGGCCCATGATGTAGTGCTCGACGCCCATTTCCGCCCACCGGTTGTAGTGGATGGTGTTTTCGCGGTTGTCGGCGATGTTGAGGCGGTTGACCCGGGACTGGTCCTCCGGCATCTTGAAGAAACCGGAGAGCTGGAGGTCGTTGCGGATGATCCGCGGGACGGTCTCCATTTCCACGGTCGTGCCGCTGACGTTGAAGGGCGCCACGGCGATGACGCTTTTTTCGTACTCGTACCGCGGCCGGACCTCGCCAAGGTCCTGCGGCTGTTGTTGCGCTGGTGCCACAAAGGGCACCAGCATCAGGCAAAGAGCAATGAGGGTGGCGGAAATGCCGGCGCGGCGAACGAAGCGATGGAACATGGTGGGTGTCTCCTGGAGCGGTGGCAGCATGGCCGGAACTGGATCGGGAAACAACATTGCAAGCTTCCGTGCGGGGGTGTGCCTGTGCGGGGAAGACAAGATCAACCGGAATACGCGCCTTTTCGCCCACTCAATTGCGACCGCTTACGGAGACCCGGCGCAGAGGGCGGGAGTTTGAGGAACTCGGTCCTTTTCCCCCTCTGGCCGCTGGCTCCCTTCGACACGGCGTGGGGAGTGCAGAAGCGGGGTCTGTGGGGGGAGCGCGCCGTGGCCCGCAAGCTCTGGAAGTCGGGCCACCGCATCCTCGAGCACCGCTGGCGCGGGCCGCGCAACACGGACGTTGACCTGATCGCGGCGGCCGACGGGTACCTGCTCTTCGCCGAGGTGAAGGTCCGCGACGCGCGGGACGCCGACCCGTGGGGGGACGTCTTCGCCCGCGAACGGCTCCGCAACCTGCGCCTCGCCGTGGCGGCCTACCTTGCCCGTACACGCCAGCAGGAGGTGGCAGTGACCTGCCGCGCGTACCTCGTGGTACCGGACCCCCTCCGCCCCCGCCACCCCCGCATCGAGGTGCAGGAGGACTACCTCAACCCCCGGACGATCCCGGGGTGGAGAGGGATCGTGGGACCCGGGGCGGAGTGATAAACCGGCCCGGGCCTACTCCGGCGATTCCACAGCCACGGGGTGGTCCTCCTCCCCCCAGTCGGTCTCACCGGCCGGCTCGTCCGGTTCGAGGTCGTTGAACTCCTCGGGGAAGTTGCCCTCGAACACACTGTCGCCGGTAAAGCCCACCTGATCGTTGATGATCCAGGCGGGTTCGCCGCGAATGAGGAAGCGGTTGCCGCGCACGACGGCGTCTTCGAACTCGCCGACGGGGTTCGTCCGCACTTTCAGGAACGCCGTGGCGTTCGTATCGAATTCGTTGTACAGGAATCTTGCATTCGGAAAGACACCGCGGATGCGCACGCGAATGTCCAGGAAGTTGCAGCCGAGCACGGTGACGCTGTGGTTCCCCTTCTCGTGGCCGCCGGTGAAGATGAGCATCGCGCCCCAGGTGTCAGTGTCGAACTCCTCACGATTGCGGCCGTCGAAGGTGCAGTTGACAATCAAACCATCGCGCACGTTCCTGCCCTTGCGCGTATCGGGCTCGATGTCGAAATGATAGAGTCCCCAATGCGGTCCAATATACGTGTTGGCAATGACGAAGTCCTTGTCGTCGCCGACCATGGAGACGATATTGCGTCCGGCGCGGTCGAAATGACAGTTCGTCACCCGCAGGCCGGTGCTTCCCCGTGTGTAGAGGCAGTCGTAACGCGATTCCATGGCGCGGACGTTGTCTATATGCACGTCCTCCCCACCATAAAGGCCGATGATGTGGAGGGCGGTGGCGCTGCCCCCGCGGCCCACACCGCCGGTGCCGGGTTGCCAGTTATCTCCGGAGACGTCCTCGCTGGGCGTCCCGTAGGCGCTGAAATTCGAGAGCCGGCCGCCAGAGGGACGGAGCATCACGGAGGTGCCCGCCGTGCGGAAGACGGTCTTGTCCTTACCCTTGCCGACAAGGTGCACACCAGGTTTGACGTCTATCTCAGCCACCCGGTACACGCCCTCCGGCACGATGACAGTGCCGCCCTCCTGCCCGGCGGCGTGGTCAATGGCGGCTTGGATCGGTGAGGAGTCGTTGGTCTCGCCGTCGGCCGCGGCGTTTCTTTCGTGGATACCCAGGGTTGTCAGGTCATGGCGGACGTCTATGACGAGGGGCGTGCCCACTTCCCCGCCGCTTGCCCAAACCGGGCCCGCAAGTGTCAGCACAAGCGTGGCGAGCATTGCTCTGCACCAGCCACCGCTATTCGCGCAAGGCATTGCATTCCCCCTTCAGACGATTGGCCGTGGTCCCTGCCGCCCGAGGCCGGCAGAATCCGCGAACAACAGGAATATGGAAAAGGTGGCCTGGGCCTTCCCGGCTGTCAAGCACTTCCGGGAATTCCCCACCGGACGCCGGATGGCTGGGGGGCTTCATTTCCGCACCCCTCTCCCCGCCTTGAGGGCCGGGGAGAGGGCGGAAAAACTAGCGGGCTCCAGCAGAGGGGCACGCTGGTTAGCGGAGGAAGAAATTCTTGATGGTGTGCCAGGTGAGTTGCCGGCCGAGAGCGGCGATGGCGGTGGTGAGCGGGATGTCCTTCGGGCAGACGCGGACGCAGTTCTGAGCGTTGCCGCAGTCGCCCACGCCGCCGGGGCCCATGTGGGCTTCCAGCCGTTCGCTGGCCAGCGCCTTGCCGATTGGTTGCGTGTTGTAAAGTATCGTCTGGCCGATGGCAGCGGCGCCGATGAAGGGAGAGTTTTCGTTCACTTGCGGACAGACTTCGAGGCAACAGCCGCAGGTCATGCACTTGGCGTAACTATACATATCGTCCTGGGTGTCCGGGTCCACCTTCGGCCCGGGCCCGAGGTCGTAGGTGCCGTCGAGCGGATTCCAGGCTTTCACGCGTTTGAGTGCCTCGAACATGCTGCTGCGGTCCACCATGAGGTCGCGGACGACGGGGAATTTCGTGAAGGGTTCGAGCACGATGGGCTGCTCGAGCTGGTCCACGAGCGCCGCACAGGACTGCCGCGCCACGCCGTTCACGCGCATGGAGCACGATCCGCAGACCTCCTCAAGGCAGGCATCGTCCCAGGAGGGCGGGGTGGTTTTCTTCCCGTCAGCCGTCACCGGATTCGCCCTGATTTCCATCAGGGCGGAAATGACGTTCATGTTCGGCTGGTAGGGGACCTCGAACGTCTGCCAGTAGGGCTCCTTGCCGGGGCCGTCCTGGCGCTTGATCTTGACGGTGATCTTCTCTGGCATTCGGCGCGATCCTTTCCTGCCTGATTGACCCTACTTGTAGATGCGTGGGCGTGGCGGCACGACGGTCATCGCGACGTCACGATACGACATGTCCGGTCCGTCCGGCCCGGGTTTGTAAACGGCGATGGTCGTCTTGTTCCACTGGCGCTCTTTTTCAACCCACTTGTCCATGTACTCCTGGAATTCGGGGCTGATCTCCTCTTTTTTTTCAGGGAGGTCGAACTTTGCACCCCATTTTTCGGCGATCTCCGCGCAGTGGTCGCGGTAGCCCTGATGGTCGCTGGCCTCGCCGATCTTGTCCGCTTCGGGTTTCTGTATATCGAAGCCGGTCTTGTAATGGGCGCCCCGGCTTTCGTCGCGCAGGCGGGCGCCCTTGACGATGGGCCGGGCGAGCTGAATCATGTCCCAAAGGGCGCGCACAAACGCGAAGGTCTTGTTGGCGGAACGGCCGGTGTCGCTCAGGTTGATGCGGTGGAAGCGCTCTTCCAGCTCGTCAATTTTCGTGCTGAGCTGGTCGAGCTTGTCGTTTTCACGGACGACGGTGCAGTAGTTGGTCATCCACTCTCCGAGTTCGTCGTGAATCTTGAAGGCATTTTCGTCGCCGTCGAGTTTTTCGATCTTGTCCGCGAATTCCACCTGGCGCTTGAGTTCGTTGCCATAGACGCTGGAGTCCGCCTCGGCGGTGTCGGACTCGGCCCACGTGACGGCACGTTCACCGGATTCGAGGCCGCCCCAGATGCAACTTAGGAGCGAGTTGGCGCCGAGCCGGTTGGCGCCGTGATACTGGAAGTCCACCTCTCCTGCGGCGAAGGTGCCCGGGATGTTGGTCATCTGGACGATCATGTCGCCCTTGTCCTCGTAGCCGACCCACAGCCCCCCCATGGAGTAATGCATGCCCGGGAATATCTGCATGGGGACCTTGAGGGGATCGTCGCCCTTGAACCTGCGGTATATTTCGAAGACACCGCCGAGTTTGCGCTCGAGCACCTCGGGCTTTTGGCCGGAACGCTCCGGGGTCACATCAAGATAGACAACGTTCTTGCCACCGATGCCCCGGCCCTCGACAACGCACATGTTGAAAATCTCGCGTGTGGCGACGTCGCGCGGGACAAGGTTGCCGTAGCGGGGGTACTTGCGTTCGAGGAAATAATCCCGATCGGAATCGGGGATGTCCTGCGGCTCGCGTTTTTCGTCCTTGTTCTTCGGAACCCAGATGCGGCCGCCCTCGCCGCGGACGGACTCGGAAATCAGGCGCAACTTGTCCGCGCCCGGAATGGGGGTCGGGTGAACCTGGATGAACTCACCGTTGGCGTACCACACACCCTGCTGATAGGCGCGGGAGGCGGCAGCGCCGGTGTTGATGGTGGAGTTGGTGGACTTTCCGAAGACGAGGCCCGGCCCGCCGGTGCACAGGATGACGGCATTGGCCTTGAAGACCTCGATCGAGCGGTCCCAAATATTCATCGCGGTAATGCCGCGGGTCTTCTGATCGTTGTCGAGCACGAGGGAGAGAAACTCCCAGTGCTCGTATTTTTCGACGAGGCCGAGAGTTTCGAATCGGCGCACCTGCTCGTCTAGGGCGTACATGAGCTGCTGGCCGGTGGTGGCGCCGCAAAAGGCGGTGCGGTTGTAGAGCGTGCCGCCGAAGCGCCGGAAATCGAGATTCCCTTCGGCGGTGCGGTTGAAGGGGACGCCCATGCGGTCGAGCAGGTCGATGATGGCGGGTGCGTCGCGGCACATGCCCTGGACAAGCGGCTGGTCGGCGAGGAATTCCCCTCCGAAAAGCGTGTCGTTGGTGTGTATATCGGGGTGGTCGCCCTCGCCCTTCAGGTTCTTGGCGGCGTTGATGCCCCCCTGCGCGCAGACGGAGTGGGAGCGCTTGACCGGGACGACGGAAAAGAGGTCCACCGGGATGCCGCGCTCCGCGGCGCGGATGGTGGCGGCCAGGCCGGCCAGGCCTCCGCCAACTACGATGACACGCTTGGGCATGGATGCTTCTCCTTTTCGGCCGGCAGGCCGGACGTGTGGAAAGTGTTTGCAGCTTTGGTGATGCGCATCAGTCCCCCCCGCCGTGCACGTCGCGCAGCGGTTGGATGAACTCTTCGGTTCCGAACTGCGGGTCCAGTCCGATCTGGATGAAGGCAATAATGGCGGTGACGAGGAGCAGCGTCAGTATGGCTCCCACCGCAAGGGCCACCCAGACCATGATGCGCTGGCTTTGCGGGCCCACGGTAATGCCCCACGTCATGCAAAAAGTGCAAAGACCGTTGGCAAAGTGAAAAATCACCGCCAACCCCCCGATCAGGTAGGCCGGCACGAAGAAAAGCGCGACCGGCATCTCAGTGAACATCACCCCGAGCTCCACGGAGAAGGGGATGTCGTACATGTGCGGCTTGTGAAGGAAGCGCAGGTGGACAACGTGATAGACGATGAAGGCGAGAGCGATCCAGCCGGTCCAGCGCTGGAACGCGTAAGCCCAGTTGCGGCCATAGGGCAGGTTGCGCCCGACTTCGGACTTGCCGGTAAGGGCGATATAGACGCCAAGGGCGATGTGCAGCGCCAGCGGGATGAAGATGAAGCCCGCCTCCACAAGGGGCAGGAGTGGACCAAGGGAATGAATGAGGGCGACTTTTTCCTCAAAGAACTGGGCGCTGACGATGGCGGAACTGTTGGTCAGCAGGTGGTTAAAGAGGAAAACTCCCAGCGGGAACACCCCGAGCAGAGAGTGGAGCCGCCGGAGAAGAAAGTAATTCGTGTTGTTCATTCCGTCAGGGTCCTGAGCGCGTTTGGGGATTCTGTTGTGGAGCCGCAGGGCGGCTGACTTCGAGACCTGATGGTACTCAATGCCCGCTCCGGTGGGTCAACGGAATAGCAGCACCCCGCCGGCGAACCGTTACGGTTGACAAATCGAACAACTCTTCAGCGGGCAATTGGGCGCTTGCCACTCCCCAAGGGCCGCTCGTCAACTGGTGTTTGATCGTCCGGAACGTTTCGCTGCCCGAAGGCTGCACCATGCAAGGTCCCTCACAACTCCTGCGCGATGGTCTCGCCAACTTGCTGGGGGCACCGCGCGCCGTACAGGTGTGGACGCTGGGCTGTGTGCTGCTCGCGGCACTGTTCCTCCCGTACTGGCGGACGGGGCCCGAGGACGCCGGATCGTGGCTGGCACCGCTGGCGGTGGACAGTGGCTATCTGCACCGCCAGGCGCCCTACGTGGACTTTCACGCGATCGTGGAGGCGGGCTACCGGCTGCGGACAGGCGCGGACCCCTACGGGCCAGTGGAGACAACGCAGGGGACACCATACGCCACGCCGTTCCGTTATTTTCCGGTGAACCTGCTCTGGCTGGGACTGCCGCTTGGGTTCCTGCCGCTGCCGCCCGGCGCGCACCTTTGGGTGGCGGCGGGGCTGCTGCTGCTCGGGGTCAACTTTCTTGCAAGCGTTGCCCTGGCGCCGGAGCGCACCGGCCTGCTGGCGCTGCTGTGGTTTGTGTGGTTTCCACTGATCCCGGAATGGCACCTTGGGCAGTTCAATCTGCTGACGGGAACACTGCTGTTTTGGACGGCGCTGGCGCTGTTCCTCGGCTGGCGGCACGGCTGGGCCATTCCGTGGGCGCTGGCGGCGTGGCTGAAGCTTTTCCCGCTCGCGCTTGTACCGTGGCTTTGGCGGCGCGGCTGGGGACGGCATGCGGGGGTGGCCGTGGCGGTGCTGGTCGCCGTAACGGGCCTCTGGATGGGGCTGCGGGGGGAGAGCGAGTTCACGGAACAGTTCTTCGCGCGGGACCTGGAGACGGGACTGCTGGCACGAACGCACACGCCCTACGCCGGGGCGCAGGGACTGGCGGCCGGAGTGAACGCGACACTCTGGAAGGCCCGCGGGTTTTCGTTCGACCCGGCAGCGGCACCGGAAAGGGCACTGGACGCCGACCCCGTGTTCGTCATTTCGGTGCTGGTGCTGTTGGCGTGGGTTGCGGCGGCGGTGTGGGTTTCGCGCCCTGGGTTTGCGTGGCGAAGCTTCGGGCCGTTGGCGCTGCTGTGGCTCGGGTGGTTCCTGGTGGTGCGGGACTGCTGGGAGCACCACACGCTGTTCCTGCAGCCGCTGCTGGTGCTGCTGGTGCTGGCGGGCCTGCGCGGGCGGTTGGCGCTGGCCGCGTGGGTGTTGCTGGCGGGGCCGTCGCTGTGGTGGGTATGGCAGCGGAGCGGCTACGCGGGCAACCCGCTGGCGGAGACGGTGGGGCTGCTGTACTTCTGGCAGCGCCCGGCCGGTTTTGTGCTGCTGCTGTGGGCCGCGTGGAAAGTGCCGCTGGCGCTGCCGCGCCCAGGCGGTGACGAATCCACAAAGAAGGAGAAGGCATGAGCCGGGAACACACGTATCATCCAAGCGCCACGGACGAGGACCTGCTGCCGGTGGTGGACGGAGAGGACCGGGTGGTGGGAACCGCCTCGCGCCGGGAGGTGCACGCGCGCGGGCTGCGGCACCGGGCAGTCCACGTCGTTGTCCGCAACGGCCAGGGCCAAGTGCTGCTGCAAAAGCGTGGGGACGGGAAGGACAGCTTTCCCGGCTGGTGGGACGTGAGCGTCGGCGGACATGTGGACCCGGGCGAGGAGTACCAGGAGGCCGCCGCACGGGAAGCCGCGGAGGAACTCGGCATCCGGGGGACGGCTCTCCGCGAAGTGGCGCGCCGGCCGCCAACCGCCCTGAGCGGACACGAGTTTGTTCGTATATACGACTGTCTATACGAAGGGCCGGTCTCTCCCCCGCCGGAGGAGATCAGCGCGGTGCGATGGGCCGGCGCGGAGGAGCTGCTGCAGCCGGACTCCGCAGAAGGAGCGCGCGTCACACCGTCCGGACTGGAGAGCATCCGGCTCTGGGCCGAGGCCATGCAGGAGCGTGGCGAATGGCGCCGCTGACAGTAGGCCAGGCCGTCCGGAAGAGCGCGGGTTACCTCCGCGAGAAGGGCGTGGTGGACTCGCCGAAACTGGACGCGGAACTCCTGCTGTGTGAAGTGCTCCGGACCGACCGCATTCATCTGTACATGGACTGGCAGAAGCCACTCATGGAGCTTGAAGTGGCGGCGTACCGCGACCTCGTGCGCAGGCGCGGCCAGGAGCGGGAACCGGTGGCGCGCATCCTGGGCTGGAAGGAGTTCTGCGGCCGGCGGTTTGACCTCTCCCCCGCCGTGTTCGTGCCGCGGCCGGAGACCGAAGGGCTGGCCGAGCGGGCACTCGATCTGCTGCGGACCGAACGTCTATACGAGAGCCAGCCAGCGGCCGTTCTGGAGGTCGGAACCGGAAGCGGCTGCATCGTGGTGTCGCTCGCGGCAGAAGAGGGGCAGCATCGCTACCTGGCGACGGACGTCTCGGCGGAGGCGCTGGAAATGGCTCGAAAGAACGCCGTGCGCCACCACGTGGACCGGCGGATCGAGTTCCGTCATGAACCGTTGCTGGCGGGCTGGAAGGGGCAGCTCGGGATGATCGTGAGCAACCCGCCGTATATCGAGCGCGCGACGATCCCCGCGCTGGAACCGGAGGTGAGGGTGCACGATCCGATGCCGGCGCTGGACGGCGGGGAGGATGGCCTGGACGTGGTACGCGGGATCGCGCGCGAGGGGGGAAAGTGCCTCGCCCAAGGAGGGTGGATCCTGCTTGAGATCGGAGAGGGTCAGGCCAAGCCTGTCTCCAGTCTGTTCCATGATTCCGGGCAGTTCGACAGGGTGAAGGTGGAGAAGGACCTTGCGGGGATTCCCCGCTATGTTCTGGCGAGAAAGGGGCCGGCGCACCGATGAACTGGAAGCAGTTCGCTTATTTGCTCGCCGCCGTTGCGGTGGCGTTTGTTGGCTGGCACTGGTACTTTGGCGGCTTGGGGGTGCAGGCGCTCGCCCGGCAGGGCGAAGTTCAGAGCATCCTGGTCATCGGCGATTCGCTCACCTCAGGGGTCGGGAATGACAACGTCTCGCGCTATTGGCCGGAGATTCTGGCAGACAGGCTCGGCGCGCAGGAGGTCGTGACCCTGGCCCATCAGGGCGACACGGCCGCTTCGGCATGGGGGCGTTGGGAGACCCATGCGCGCAACCAGCGCTGGAAGGCCGGCGATGCGGACTGGCAGCCGGACCTCGTGGTGGTCTGCCTCGGCGGGAACGACGTGCTGCGGGCGCGCGGGCGGAGCGCGCTGGAAGCAGACCTGAACCGCTGGGCGGAGGCACTCGCCCCGCTGGACGCCCCAGTGCTTTTCGTGGCGGTCCCCGGTGGAGTGCTCGGCCCGATGGACATCTACAGGGGGGTCTGGGAGGACGTGGCGCAGCGCCACGGCATGCACGAAATGGACTCGCGGACGCTGCGCCGCGTGTTTACGAGCAACAACCTCACCGTGGACCGCATTCACATGAATCAGGACGGGCAGGCGTTTTTCGCCGAACGCGTCTACCGCCGGGTTACCGGGCGGGGAAGGTAGGCCCGGCAAACCGGCGGCAGTTGTGCGCTGCTGGTTGGGTCAGGCGCCCGATCCCTGTTCGCGGGCGAGCCGGCGCGCCTTTGCGGCGAGTTCGGAGCCGCAGACCTGCACGAACTGAAGCCCCTCAAACTTCTCGCGCGGGATGGAGGGCCCTTCGGCCTCGCAGTGCTTGTCGAACGCTGCGGCGAGGGTCTCGGCGATCTGGTCGGGGTAGTAACCCTCGATGTGGAGGCGTTCCATCATGAAGACCACCTTGCCGTCCTTGAAAAGCGCGATGGAGGGGCTGGAGGGCGCGTAGCCTTCCATGTAGTCGCGGGCGCGCTGGGTGGCCTCGCGGTCCACGCCGGCAAAAACGGTGTAGATGCGCCCGGGGATGCGGTGGTTCTGCAACGCAGCGGATACGCCGGGGCGGGCACCTCCGGCGGCGCACCCACAGACCGAGTTGACGACGACAAGGGCGGTGCCGGTCTGGCCGGAAAATGCCTGGTCCACCTCCTCGGGTGTGCGCAGGGAGACGGCGCCGACGGCCTCCAACTCCTCGCGCATGGGGCGGACATCTTCCTCGGGGTAGGCCGGTTGGGCAAAACGGAAAATCGACATAGAGCGACTCTGTCCCTGTGGGGTGTGGTCAAGACGGCGGCATTTCTGCGGAAAGGGGCCGCAGATGCTCAACCGCAAAACGCTTCTGCGGGAGCATCAAGAATTGCACCAAGCCAGCACGGACCGTGGGGGGCACGATTCGAGCCCTCCACAACGTCCGTACAGTCCACGACCGCCGGCACCAAGCTCTCCTTGCCGCCGACGGGTCTGGCTTGCGGAATGGGGCGGGTGCCGCTGGCACCGCATGACCGAATGCCGATTGCCCAAAGGGAGGCATGTCCCCATGGCGAAAAAGAAAACCGCCCCGGCACGGAAAAAAGCCCCGTCCGTTGCCGTTCTAGCGGAGAATATCTACGAGGACCTGGAGGCTTGGTACCCGATCCTGCGCCTGCGCGAAGCGGGAGTGAAGGTGACCGTGGTCGGCCCGGAAAAGGGAGCCATTTATGCAAGCAAGCACGGCTATCCGCTCCGGGCGGACGTGTCGATGAAGAAGGCGCGGCCGGGTGATTTCGACGGGGTGGTGATCCCGGGCGGATACGCTCCGGACAAGATGCGCCGGCACAAGGAGATGGTGAACTTCGTACGGGCGATACACAAGAAAGGCGGCCTTGTAGCCTCGATCTGTCACGGTCCGTGGCTGATGGCGGAGGCGGACATCCTGCGCGGGCGCGAGGTAACCTGCGTCAGCGCGATCAAGACCGACCTCGTCAACGCAGGAGCCACCTACCGGAACCGTGAGGTGGTGGTGGACGGCAACCTGATCACGTCACGCACGCCGCCGGACCTTCCGGCCATGATGAAGGCCGTGCTGACGTTCCTGGGAGTGCAATGAGCCGGAAGGCGGCGCGGCGCCGCGAACGCTCCAAGCCACGTGAAGAGCCGGAGGGCCTGCTGACACGGGCAGGAGGCTGGCTGCGCACGGGGAAGGACACCGTAGGGGCACTGCTCAGCCCGCTCTTTCCGCCAAGGGAAGTGTGGAGGAAGGCGCTGCCGGCCTTCGGCTGGGCGGCGCTGGCCGCCGTGCTGCTCCGGCTGGCCTACCAACCGATTAACCTGAGCCCGGTGGCCTTTGTGGCGCTGGTGCCCCTGTTCTGGGGACTGCGGACGTTGCGGCCGGGGATGGCGTTCTGGCCGGCCCTACTGTTCGGGTCGATGACGGCGTTCTTCATGACCTACTGGCTCGTCTCGGTGAGCCGGTTCAACCCGCTGGTATGGATCGGGATTGTACCGCTGGCGGTGTGGATGGGCGCACACGCGGCGGTGGCGCTGAGCGCGATCGTGTATTTCGCGCGGAACCTGCCGCCGTGGGGAGCGCTGGCGGCGGCGATGCTGGCCTGGGCGGGGATGGAGTACTTCAAGATGATCGGCCGGCTCGGGTCGCCGTACGGGTTGCTGGGCCATTCGCAGGCAGGATGGCTCCAGATGGCGCAGATCGTCTCGCTCGGGGGCGTGCCGCTGCTCAGCGCGCTCATCATCGGAACGAACCTTTCGGCGATGGAGACCATCGCGGCCTTCCGGGCCCGGTACGGACACGCGGGGGCGCTCTCCCGGCTGGCGCTGTTTGTGGGACTGATTGTGTGGGCGGCAGTATGGGGCGGACGGACGATGGCGGATACGGACAGCCGGCTGGAGGGGGAGGGGGGCTTCCCCGCGAGATTGGCGCTCATCCAGTCCAACATTCCCCAGGAGCTGAAGTTCGACAGTTACGCGCACCCCGATCCAGAGGTCCGCCATGAGAACCAAGTGGAAATCACCGGCCGCCACTTCGCCATGCTCGACCAGATCGAGCCAAGACAAGCGGACCTGATCATCTTCGCCGAAAGCCCGTTTACGCAGGACTTCATCGACGTGGAGCGGC
>SLMS01000136.1 GCA_007133495.1 Candidatus Sumerlaeota bacterium
CCCGTCGTCATCCTGTTTTTCTTCCTGCAGCGGTACTTCGTGCAGGGCATCGCCCTGACCGGCACCAAGGGATGAGCCGGATGATGGACCCCCTGAGGATGGCGGACAGCATCGACTGCATGGTCCCCGTGCCGGCTGCTCCCCCCAGCTTCGTGCTCGCCAAGCACCACTTCCCCCTTGAGCCTTCCCCCCGGGCGCGCCTGACTGACAGTCCAACCAAACAGGATGGAGGAACACCCCCGTGACACGCTGCCTGCTTTCGATCTGTCTTATTCCGATGCTCGCCTGGGCCGCCCCAGCACAGGACGAGGACCCCCGCGGCCCCGCCGGCGAGGCCACAGTGGAAATGGAACGCCGCATCCTCGAATCCGACGACCCCGCAGAAGCCTTCCGCGAAGCCGTCCTTGAAGCCGTCCAACACTGGGAGAACGAACTCGACGCCCGCATCGGCCTGTACGTCCGCGACGAGCGGACCGGCACCGAGATCGGCCACAATCACAACGAACTGTTCCACGCCGCCAGCACCATGAAGCTCCCCGTCATGATCGAGGTCTTCCGCCAGGCCGACCGCGGGTGGTTCGACCTCGACGACCGCATTCTCGTCGATCCCATGTGCCGCAGCATGCTCGACGGGTCGCTCTACGAGTGCGACTCGCGCGGCTACGTGGCTGAGCACCTCCACCAGCCCGTGCGCGTCCGCAAGCTGGCCGAGGAGATGATGGTCGTCAGCGACAACCTGGCCACCAATCTCCTCATCGAACTCGTCACCCCCCAGCGCATCACCGCCGCCATGCGGGAACTTGGCGCCGACGACGGCTTCGTCATCCGCGGACTTCAGGACACGGCCGCCTATCGCGCGGGGATTTCCAACCGGATCACGGCGCGGGACCTCGTCGAGTTGCTCGACGCCGTGGAGAACAACCGGGCGGCCAGCGCCGAGTCCTGCGCGGAAATGCGCCAGATACTCCGCGCCCAGCACTACCGCAGCCGGCTTCCCGCCCTGCTGCCCGAGGGCGTCCAGGTCGGCCACAAGACCGGCTCCATCAGTGGGCATCGTCACGATGCGGGGACCGTCTATGCGCCATTTGGAACGTACCACGTGACCATCCTGATGGACGGTCTTACCGTCCCGAACGCGGAAGCCGACGGGGCCGCAGCGCGCCTTTCCCGCTTCATCTACGACGGGCGCCAGGCTCTCGGCACCGCCCTCGACAGGCAGGAGGGGAATTGAGCCGCTTCCACGCACGGTTCCTCGGCGAGCACGACCGCTCGCTCTGGCAGGACACCTGGCGGCGCTCCAGCCGGTACCTCGGTCTGCACTGGGATTGGCTGGACGCCGCCACCGCCGAAATCGCCCGGCCGGTACGCATCGGCCTTTTCTCCGCCGACGACACCTTCGTCGCCGGCACATGCTTCGCCGAACGCAAACGCCTCGTCTTCACCGAGTGGCACCATCCCTCTCCGGTGCCTTTCGCCGGACTGCTCTTTGCGCGCGACGGGTTGAGTGAATCGAGTCTGAGAGAAGCCCTCTCCGCCCTCTCCGCCCTCGTACGCAAGCACGCCTCCCTCGTGGAGGTCATCTTTCAGCCCGGCTTCGAAGACGTGCGCGGGCTGCTCTGGAGCGGGTGGACCGCCCTCCCTCACTACAACTATGTCAGCCGGCTGGAGACACCCGGGGACCTGGAGCTACAGGCCGACAACGCTGTCCGCCGCCAGGCAAGAAAGGCCCGCGAGGCCGGCTGCACCTTCCACACGGGCTCCCAATGCCTTCCTCACCTTCTCTCCCTGTGGGAGGAGACACGCCGGCGCCAACGCCTTCCGGCCTACCACCACCCGGGCACGTTCAGAATACTCGTGGACAACTGGGGCCAGGGGCAGCCCGGCGAGGACGGTCTGCGCGTCTCAGTCCACCTGGTCTCCTCGCCCCAAGGAGAGCCGCTGGCCGGGGCACTCACCGGCGAGGACCCCCAGCGGCATTACTACCTCCTCGGCGCCTCCGGTGGAGCTGGCGAAGGAACCGGGGCCCCTTCGCTGCTCCACCTGGAACTCACCCGCGCGCTGGCGGAGCAACGCTGTCCGCTGCTTTACGACTGGGTTGGGGCAAACACGCCGCACATCGCACAGTTCAAGAAAAAGTTCAGGCCCGGTTTGGAATACTACCACCGGGCCCGTTTCGAAACGAGAGTGCTTGGGACTTTGCGGGGAAGGTAAAGAGGGGCTTGGGCCCGGGAGAGGTTTAGTCCTCGTCGCCGTCCGAGCCGATAGCCTCGACAGGGCAGCCCTCCAGCGCATCGATGCAGAGCTGGTACTCCGTCTCGTTCTCCGGCTGCTTGGAGACGAAGGAGTAGCCCTGGTCCTCGTCGCGCTCGAAGTTATCCGGAGCCGTGGCGCGGCAGGCATCGCAGTCGATGCACTGATCGTCCACGTAGAACTTTCCAGGTACGTTCTCCGGCAAGCGATTTTCTTTGTCGGCCATCTTGAGTCAGAATCCTCCGATGGGAGTGGATCGGGTGTTTCGGGCATGACATGTTGTGTCGCCCAAGGGAGCCTAGGCACCGGCCCAAGCCGGGCAAGGCGATTTCCCCCACCCGCAACAAAAAGGAGGGCCAAAGCCGTGCCAATTGCACGATGGCTGAGGGGCGCCACGTCACCTCCGCGCCAGCCGGGGGGGCGTCCGCCCGGACAACAGAGACATCGCGCCAAGGTCAGGCAAGCAGGGACAGCATCATCATTGAAGGCCTCTGCACGCACGGACTGACTGACTGCGGCCGCGTCTGCGAGGGGCGCGCGGGACAAGATGCCCCCATACTGATTACGCCTTGGTGATCAAAATTGATCAGCGGCCGGTTGCTTTCGCCTTGCCCGCGCCGTGCAACCGCTTGCGGAATTGGAGCAGTTCACGCGGGGAGTTCACCCCCACCCACGGAGGAGCCCCATGGCACGTAACGAGGAACTCTACAAAGCCGTTGCTTCCGGCAAGCGGCGCGACGTCCAGCGCATCGTCCAGGAGGCCCTCGACAAGGGGGACGACGTGCTCGCACTGCTGAACGAATCCATGATTCCCGCCATGCAGGAAGTCGGCGACAAGTTCTCCCGTGGCGAGGCCTTCATCCCTGAGATGCTCATTGCCGCCCGCGCCATGCAGGCGGGTGTGACCCTGATCGAGCCCACCCTCGTCAAATCCGGCCACAAGGCCGCAGGACGCGTCTGCATCGGCGCCGTCAAGGGCGACCTGCACGACATCGGCAAGAACCTCGTTGCCATCATGCTCCGCAGCGCTGGTTACGAAGTCATCGACTTGGGGACCGACTGCGACGTCGCCAAGTTCCGCGAGGCAGTTGACGAGCAGGGCGCCCAGGCGGTTCTCGCCAGCGCGCTCCTCTCCACCACGATGAGCTATATGCAGAAGCTGGTGGACGGATTCCGCGACCGGCCCGACGTGCCCATCATCATCGGCGGCGCCCCCGTGACCGAGGAGTTCGCCGAACAGATAGGCGCCGCTGGCTACGGCAAGGACGCCGGCGACGCGGTCAAGGCGGTCCGCCGGTTGATAGCTCAGCCCGCCTGATGCTCCGGGTCGTCCTCGATGACGAGGAACGGCAACTGGAGGAGCGCCCCGGCCGCAAGCTGACCAGCCAACTCCGCGAAAATGGCCTCCCGCTCAATACGCGCTGCGGTGAGCGTGGTGTGTGCCGCGGCTGCGAGGTGGAATTGCTGGAGGGCGAGTTCCGCACGCTCTCCGGCGAGCCGATTGCCTGTGGGGAAGACCGGACGGTCGTGCGCGGTTGTCAGGCCATGCCCGCCTCCCCGGACGCCGCGATCCGCGTTCCTGCCCGCTCACTTCTGGAGAGCGAAGCCCAGATAGACGAGGAGTTCCTCGCCCACGAGCCGCACTTCTCCCCCGCCGTCCGGCGGTATTGCCTCCGTCCTCCCGAACCGGCTCTCGAAAACCCACTCACGCACGAGGAGCGCATCTCCAAGGCCCTTGCCGCGCAGGGGGAAAAACGGCCTGTCCGCTGGACGCCCGCCGCGCTTGCCGAGTTGGCCAACGTCCTCAACTCCAACCCCCAGGATGGCGTTTGTCTGGACACTTTCGGCGAAGAGGGTGCACTCCATCCCATCCGGACGTTTGACGCCGGGGAGGGCCGGCCCCGCCTGGGCCTCGCCGTGGACATCGGGACGACGACCATGGCGGCCCTCCTCGTGGACATGGCGGACGGCCGCGTCCTCGCCCGGGCCAGCAGGTACAACCAGCAAATCCGCCGCGCCGATGATGTGGCCTCGCGCATCGCCCGCGCCGAGACGCCCGAAGGGCTGGAGGAAATGCGCCTGCTCGCCGTCGAGGAGACCGCCGCATCGCTCGCCCGCCGGCTGCTCAACGAGGTGGGCGCCGCCAAGGAGGATATTCTCGCCCTGGCCCTTGCCGGGAACACCGTGATGGAGCATCTCGCCCTCGGCCTTCCCGTCGAAAGCATCGGCCGGCTCCCCTTCACGCTGGTAACCCACGAGTACCCCGCCATGACCGCCGGAGAGTGCGGCCTTCCCGGCCACCCGCGCGCAGCGGTCCGCGTTCTTCCCTGTGTGGCCGGATATATCGGCGGGGACATCGTGGCCGATCTTTATGCCTCCGGAATACTCAAATACCCGGGCGTGTCCATCCTTATAGACATCGGCACGAACGGTGAGATGGTGCTGGCGCGCGAGGGGGACCTCCTCGCCTGCGCAACCGCCGCCGGTCCCGCCTTCGAAGGAGCCGGCATCCGCCACGGCGTCCGCGCGGCACCCGGCGCGGTCGAGCATCTCCGCCTGGAGAACGACGGCCGGCCCGTGCTCACCGTCATCGGTGGGGGCAGGCCCACCGGAGTGTGCGGTTCCGCCATTGTGGACTTCGTGGCGCAGGCCTTTCGCGCGGGCTATCTCAACGAGTTCGGCCGCTTCGACGTGGAGCGCCTCAAGGCTGCCGGGCACTACCGGAATGTGGGGAAACGGCCCAAACGCCCCCTGCACGCCTATCTGCTCGCCAAAGCCGAACACTCTGCCTCCAACGAGGACATCGTCGTGACCGAGCACGACGTGGCCGAAGTCCTCAAGGCCAAGGGTGCCATCTACGCTGGAATGCGCACGCTCCTCCGGCAGGCAGGCACCGCGTGGGAAAACGTGGACCACCTGATCCTTGCCGGCGGGTTTGCGCGGCACCTGGACGTGGAAAGCGCCATCACGCTTGGCCTGCTCCCCGCCCTGCCGCGCGAGAAGTTCCGCGTCGTGGGGAACGGCTCTCTCGCCGGCGCGTACCTTACCCTCGCCGAGGCGGAAGCCTGGCCGTCGCTCCTCGCCCTCTCGCGCATCCCGCGCGTATTGGAACTCAATACCGTCCCGGACTTCGAGGACGAATTCGTCCAGGCACTCGCCATCCCACACCTCGATCCCGACGAATTCCCCTCCTCCGCCGCGGAGGGACGCGAACCATGAGGCTGAAGCTCCTGAGCTGCGAGGTGTTCTACCGCGAGATGTGCGCCGTCGTGGCACGCTCGCCCAACACCGTGGATATACAATTCTTCCCCAAGGGCCTGCACGATCGCGGCGGCAAGGCCATGCGCGCCGTCATTCAGGAAGGTATAGACGCCGGGCGCGATGAACCGGCCGAAGCAGTGCTCCTCGGCTACGGACTCTGCAACAACAGCCTGGCCGGCCTGCGTGCCTTGGAAAAGCCACTGGTGGTGCCGCGTGCGCACGACTGCCTGGCGATCCTGATGGGCGGCCGCGAGCCGTTCTCACGCTATTTCGAAAAGCACCCCGGCACGTACTTCCTCAGCAGCGGCTGGCTCGAACGTGGCAAGACCGCCTCCCAGCCCGCCACAACACGCGGAGGCGCATTCGGCATGAGCTGGGACCAGCTCGTCGAGCAGTACGGGGAGGAGAACGCTGCCTACCTCGTCGAGCAGGATCGCGAAAGCACCGGTCATTACGATCGTGTGGGGTTTTTCCGCATGGGCGTCGAGCCCGACGGCCGCTTCGAGGAGGAGGCGCGGGCCGTCGCCGCCGAAAAGGGCTGGCTCTTCGATCTGCTGCCGGGGAGCCTCCACCTGCTCCAGGACCTTGTGGACGGCAACTGGCGTGACGTGGACTTCCTCACCGTCCCCCCCGGCCACGAAATTGCCCTCACTTACGACGAGCAAATCATCCGCGCCCGCCCCATCATGAGCTAGACAGGCTCCGGAGGGAATCGCCGCTTGCGGCGGCGGTGCTCTCCGTTGTTCAAAGCGCCCATTCGCCCGCCGGAGAATCCGCCCGTGCCACGTGCCATACTCCTCGACACCATGCGCGCCATGATGGAAATCCCCACCGCTCCCTTCCGCGAACAGTGGGTCATCCATCACGTGGAGCAGGCCATCGCCGGACTGCCCGGCGTGGAGATGGAGTCCGACCGCTTCGGCAACCGCATCATCCGGCTCCGCCGCGGCAAACCCAAAGGCGCGCCACTCGTCTTCGTCGCGCACCTCGACCATCCCGGATTCGTCTTCGAGAAGGACGCGCCCATCCGCAACCAGAGCGGCCGTTATTTGATTGAAGGTGTCTTCGAGGGCCGGGTCCGCACACAGTACTTTCCCAGCGCTCCGGTCAGGCTGTTCCGCTCACCCGAAGATACCGGCATCCCGGGCACCGTCGCCAAGATCACAGAGGAACGCCCCGTGGAGGACAACCGCCACGCCGTCATCGAAACGGCCGATGACCCCGC
>SLMS01000305.1 GCA_007133495.1 Candidatus Sumerlaeota bacterium
CATTCATCCAAGTCTCCCCATCGTGGAACGGGCGGTGAATATGCCCGAGGGAGACGGTTTGGTGCTGGAGGAAAATGTTACTCTGCATGATGCCGGACGGGGGACCCTTGTCTCTGTCGTTCTGGACGCGGAGACCATGAGGCCCCTTCCAGCCACCCGGCTTTTCCAGGTGGACCAGTACGAGGGCCATATATCCAATCCACCATTGCACGATGATGAGGGCATTCTCGTCAAGGAACTCCCTGCCGGCACCCACAACGTTGTGATTGTCAGTCCTGGCCACGAAATCCACAGAGCCACGTTCGAAATCCGAGCGAACGAAACCACCCACATTGAAACCACCCTCCGAAGACCAGGACTCGGCGCACATCAATAGGCCGCGGGGCGAAAGCGGATCCTTCAGGGTTCACGGAAGGTCACGGGCCACAACTGGTGGAGAGAACAACTGCAACGCAATCATGAGGTCACCACTTGGGGCGGTGGCTACCAACGCAGAACGGTCCCCTACGATATCGCGCCCAAGGAAACCATCCACCTGAGGGTTGAACTGACTCCGCGGTAGCCTGACAAATGAGGGCACGCCACCCTACATCCTCCCCACCGGTATCAGGTAGAGAGCCTTTTCCTCCTCCGGGAGGCCCATGATGCGGGCGGTTGCGTCCTCGTCGAACGCTCCGATGACCACGGTGCCGAGGCCGAGCGCGCCCGCCTGGAGATAGACATTCTGCGCCGCGTGTCCAATTTCCATGTGGACAAAGCGGATGCCGCGTTCGCCGTAACGCCCCGTCGTGCGTTCATAGACGGCGGTGAAGACCAACACCACCGGCGCGTCCCGGACAGGGTCCTGGCGGAGTGCCGCTTCGTATATATCCCGCCGGACATCGCCTTCGAGGACTCCCACCAGTTCGTTGTCCGCTGGGTTGTATTTATAGACTCCCGGCTCGAGGTCGTCCACCTCCCCGGCAACGGCGTAAAGCTCAAGCGGGTAGGTGGCTCCGGCGGAGGGTGCTGCCCGGAAGTTCCTCGCCTCGTCCGTGATCCCTTGGGCGGACCAGAGCAGTTGTGACACATCGGTCAGGGACAGGGGCCCCTCCGTATAGCTGCGGATGGACCGTCGTTCCTCTATCGCTTTCTCCACGGAGACGTCACCGTCGAGCCTTGGTTCCGGCAGGTTGATTGTCATGTTCATGGGCTCCGTTGCCGCCTCGCGGCTGTTTGGGCAGGCGCCGGTGGCAAGCGTTACTGTCACCACTGCTGCCAGAAAGAGGAGGGGTAATCTTGCGCCGTGCATTGGACTCTCCTGTCATGGGCGGTCTGGCTCGCATGGCCGCAGGGCCACGAGTTCGCACGGCGGACGCATGGTGGGGGAGAGTTCGTGGTGGGGGAGGGGAAGCGGGCGATCTTCCGTACATGTCCGCCTCGGAAGCCCGCCATCGACTGGGGTCAGCGTACCACAGCCGCCCCCCGAGGCAAGCCCCACCGGACACGGCATCCTGTTTGTGGGAGCAAGTCTCCCCTTGCTTGTGTGCGTGGCGATGGCGTTTTCTCGTTTTCACTCTCGCCGGTGGGTGCAGAAATGTCCCGCGGAGCTCTCTGGACAATTGTTGCGATAGCCGCTGTCGCCGCGCTGACGGCGATTCTCCTCACGCGCGGTGGTGAGCCGGCAGGCGAGCCGGGCGATGCCATCCCCCCCGCCGAAGTGCCACCGGCCGCTGTGCCTCCCGGTCCCGGCATTCCGGCGGACCCGCTTCCCACACCCGCGGAGGAGGAAGAGCCAACTCCGGCCCCGGAAGACGCCAGCGAGCCCGAACCCGAACCGGAAACCTCCGCCACCCCTTTTCCGGAGGGTGAGTTCGGCGTTCGCGGCACGGTAACGCTGCCGGACGGCAGTCCCGCCCCCGGCGCGGAAATCCTCGTGCACGTCATCGCGGATGAAGGCAGGCACTTGCGCCCCGTGGATCAAATCCGAAATGGCCAGGCCGGTGAGGATGGTTCGTATAGACTGCCGCTCCCCGATACCACCGCCGTCTATTACGTGCAGGCCACGCGGGAGGGCCACGCCAACGCCTCCGCCCGCGTCATCGGCCCCGAGTATGAGGGCAGCGCCTTCCAGCGATATACCGCCGAGTGGGACGCCGTGCGGAATCTTCAACTGCGGCCGCTGGCGCCGGTTGCCGGCAGGGTCGTCTATACGGACGGCGAGCCGGCCGGCGGGCTCGAGGTGCGCGCATGGCAGTCGTCGGTGGAAATCCTCCGCGTTGATGGCGGGAATGGTGGCCGCTACCCGCGCCAATCCGTGGCGGAAATATCCACAACAGCCGCCGCGGATGGGTCCTTCTCGCTCGATGGCCTCACGGCCGGGCCGTTTCACCTGGCTGCGCTGGAGGACGGGCGAATGCTCGCAAGCCTGCAGGTGCGCGCCCCGGAGCAGCACGTTGTCCTGACCATTGACAGGGACGAAATGGCAACGGTGACGATCACCGGTACCGTGCTTGACTTCGAGGAGCGGATCGGTATCGGCGGCGCGCGCGTGCGGCTCGTCCCCGGCAGCCGGACCGGCAGCATCCAAAGTGTGACGGACGTGCTGGCGCCCGGGAATAATATACGGCAGGAAACCGTTGCCAACGCGGCTGGGCGGTTCCGCTTGGAGGACGTGCCTCATGGCACCTACCGCTTGGCGCTGCAGGCGGGGGAAAAGGTGCTGCATTCCGCCCTGCCGGACCGGTACGTCACCTCCTCCTCGTCCCCCACGGCAATTATAGACACGGGCGGACAGGAGGACGAAATCGAACTGACACTGACCGCCTTTCCCGGCTATCGTATAGCCGGTCAGGCTGTCGAGGCGGGCATTGGCGAACCCGTCCCGGGAGTAACGGTGTCGGCCGAATCGCTCGGCAATCCTCACTTCGGCGCGGACCCGGTGCGGCTGGAGGCCGTCACGAACGAGCGCGGGCGTTTCGACTTTGCGAACGTCGTGGCACAGGGCACGCTGGATATCGGGGTGGACGGGGAGAGCCACGAGCTGGAAAGCGGCTACGCCACCGGCTCATGGCCGGACGCCTCCATTAATAGAACGCGCGTGGGACTTCGCCCTCATGCGCTCGAACAGGAAGCGATTATTGAGCTTCGCTCTCTCTTTTATATTTCCGGGCGCGTTGTGACACCTGCGGGTGTGCCTGCGCGCGATGCAGAGGTTAACGCGGTCTTCACTCGCGTTGTCGCAGGCACTGGCCGCCATACCCGATCCCATGAGCACTGGATGGCGGTGGACGCGGAGGGGCGCTTCCGCGTGCCAGCGCCGGACCGCTCCAGCGTGGATATCCGCGCACGCCGGGACCGGCAGACCGCCTCCCCAGAGTCGGTCGAAATAGACGGTGCTCCCGTGGAGGATATCGAAATCGTGCTTGGCGCTCCAGGATCGATTTCCGGCCGTGTCATTTTCCCTGCGGGGTACTCCCCGGGCGATCCGGGTACTTATTCACCTGTGCCGAGTCCCTCTCATTCCCGGCGGGAACCCTATTTGGCACTCTTCTCCGTCACACAGGGTGGCGGCCGCGCGGTGGGCACCAGTGACATTGCTCCTGATGGCAGCTTCCACTTTTCTGCAGTCTCGGAAGGCGAGTACAGGATTTCCGGCGGGCACCCCTCCTTTCCGCAAATCGGACCGAAAATGGTGGAACTGGAGGAGGGTCAGCATCTTGACAACGTGGTAATAGACGTGCGGGATCGTGGCGTCATTGATTTGAATATAGTGGACGAAGAGGGAACCCCGGTCGAAGAAGTTTATATTACCTTCATGATTATGAGTGAGACACCCGAAGGCCACAGGCACGAGCATCACCTGAGCCCCATGCGTCCGGGTGCCGAAGGGCGTATCCAGCTTTTGGGCCTCACCGGGGAGGAGTACAGAGCGGACCTCCGCCCCCTTGGCGATTTCGAGACCAAGCGCGTGGGCCCCTTCCCTCTGGATGGTGAGCCGCGCACCGTCGTGCTCGAAGGCAGCGGGACGGAGGAGGGCGCGCCTGTCACCGTCTATCTGTTCGATGCACAGACGGGGGACCCCGTTCCGGAGGATTTGTATAGTGCGGAAAAACTGACAGGAAACACCGCACGCGCGCGCCTGGAGACCCACGACGGCTACTTCGTGGACGAGGACACGAACCCGCGGCATTCCATGTATTACCGCATCGAGGGCAGCACCTATGCTCGGCAGGATATACATGTCCCTCCGGGTGATGGCGAGCGTGAGGCGGTGGTTTCGCTTCACCGTGGCTCGGAGGTGAGCGGGCGCGTTGTGCCTGCCACGGGTGGAGTGTCCGTGGACGGTTTGCGGGTCGTCCTCTACATTTCGCCGGAAGACGGAGACCTTCCACCTCACCTTCTCCGGCAGAACGGCGGCGCCTTCGGTTCGGCATTCACAGACGGTGGTGGAGAGTTCTCCTTTTCCCGTGTTCCGCCGGGGGAGGCTTTCGTCTATCTGGTGCCCACCACGGGCATTGCTCCGGCACGCAGCAGGCTTGCGGTGCCGCAGGCTGGCGACACAGTGGACGCTGGCGAAATCCCGGCCGGCCCGGGGGGGGCAGTGCACTTTCGCGTCCTGAACCCGCAGACCGGCGAGCCATACACGAACATGCGGGTCACTCTCGCGTTCGATCGTTCAGGTGAACCGTGGCACAGCGGCATCCCGAATTACCACGAAATACAGACGGACGCCACCGGCATGGCCGTCTATACGAATCTTGGACCGGGAGACTACACCCCCCACGCGTACGTCCTCAACGCGACCCCCGCCGAGCCCGTGGACCCCCCAAAGGTGACTGTTGACCATGGAACCGAACACGAACTCACCCTCCGCGCCCACATGGACCCGGACGAGGAGCTGGTGCACGCCTCCTGGGAATTGAATTGACCCCTCCCCGTGGCCGCCAGCAATCCCCCACCAGAGTCAAATAAATCAGGGGGAAAGCACCATGTCCGGGACAACCAAACAGCGTATAGACTGGAGGCAGGAGGGGAATGATATCCTGCTTGATACCGGGGCCGTGCGGCTCTGCTTCAGCATGGGGCGCATGCTGACGGTGAGTGAGTTCTCCTGCCCTGCTCTTGGCAACGTGGCGGCGGATCTTGCGGGCGTTGGCGACACGTGGAAGGTGGCTTTCCGCGGCCCGGACGGCACGGCGCCGGAGTACTCCCCGCTCTTTGCGGAATTCCTCGGTGCGGACTTCCAGGAGGACGGGCTTCGTGGCCGGGCGGAACTCCGTTGGCGCCTCCCTCTCTCGCGCAGGGGTGCTGCCGAAGTCTGCATGCGGATCGGCTGCGAGGCCGGATCGGCACGTCTGGCATGGCGTCTATATGTGAAAGTGCCCGACGGCTGGAAGGTCACCGGCGCGGAGTTCCCCATCCTGCCCGGCATTCTGGCGGAGAAGCTTCCCCGCGCCGCTGTCCCCACAAGCTGGGGCGTCGAGTACGACCTCACAACCGGGGTGCGTTATATTGGACAGTATCCCTCCTGGGAGGCAGGGATGCAGATGGCGGCGTTCTACGGCCATGGCCATGGATTGTATATCGGCGCCCATGACCCGAAGGCTCGACTCAAGAATCTGTGTCTTGAATCGCAGGAGGGTGTGACGCGCTTTTCCTTCCTGCATCTTCCCTCTATTCCGGAAGGTGCTGGCGAGGACTTCCAGGTTCCGTTCGATACGATCACCGAGTTTTTCGCGGGCGACTATACAGATGCCGGCAGGATATACCGCGCCTTCACTTTCGAGACACCCTGGGGGAACACCCCCCCCGTCTCGAGACGCGGCATTCCACAGTGGATGCTGGACACAGACCTGTGGATTCGTCCCGATGGCGCTCCTGCAGAGAACATGGACGTGACGAAAAAGGCTCTCGACTACTTCGGAGACAACGTCACCATCCACTGGTACCGTTGGCACGAGATCCCCTACGATACGAACTACCCGGAGTACTTTCCCCCGCTCCCCGGTTTTGGCGAGGCCATCCGTGAACTGCACGACGCCGGCACGCACGTGATTCCCTATATTAATGGCCGGCTCTGGGACCCGGACTCGAAGAGCTGGCGCGAGAAGGAGGCCTGGCGCGGGGCCGCCCGCAAGGAAAACGGCGACTGCTATACAGAGGTGTACGGCTCCCGCGTACCGAACACGGCCATGTGCCCATGGAGCCCCCTCTGGCGCGAAGAACTCGCCAGTCTCATTCAGCGTTTCTTTGATGAGTTGGACACCGCCGGTGTCTATATTGACCAGATATGCGCGGCGCGTGGCGTGCCGTGCTTCAATCCGGACCACGGCCACCCCCCCGGTGGGGGGAGCGCCTGGCACGAGGGGTATCGCACCCTCCTGGAAGGCGTGCGCAAGCGCGTTCCCGAAGGCCGCGTCCTCACCACCGAGGAATGCGCCGAGCCGTGGCTCGACCTGTTCGATGCAATGATCATCCTCAACATGCCCGCCGAATTGCACAGCATTCCCCTCTTTCCATCTGTCTATTCAGACCGGACCATCGGATACGCATTCCTCTACTATGCAAAGGACGAACCTGTGAACAGCTTTTCCTTCCGATGGAAGAACTCCCGGGCGTTTCTCTACGGCGCGCAGCTTGGCTGGATTCAGCCGCAGCGCATCATGGCACCCGAGGTGGCCGGTGAGGCCGAGTTCCTCCGTGATCTGGCCCGCACACGCTCCCATGCCCGGCCATTCGTC
>SLMS01000209.1 GCA_007133495.1 Candidatus Sumerlaeota bacterium
AGGAATACCTCGAACACGGGGAGGTGGAGACGGAAAACACCCTCCTGACGGGCAATGGAGTCATTATGATCATCAGCGGCGAAGACATCCGCGGGAAGGGAAGACCAGCCATCCTGTACGACGGGGAGGGCCACCCGCACTTCTCCCAGCGGGTGATCATCACTCGCCTTTAGTGCAGACTGGCCCGGCTCCCTGCCAGAGAGATGCCTCCGCCGGGGTGCTCGAAGCGGAGGACCTGCCCGCGATCCGGTGGGAGGTGGTTTTTCTCGTTGCCTGACTCGGGCGGTTGAACCTACTGAGGGGTGTCTTACGCTCTTGCGTCCGGAGTTGTCCGGCCGTTGGGATTGAGGCGCGGGAAGGGAAGGACTACCGAGGCTTGGGCGCGGGGTGCGCCCGGCCATTCCCGGTCAGCGGAAGGAGTTCACCCTGCATGATGCACCTGCTGCCGCCCACGTCACGCTGTGCCCTCCCGGGTAGGGAGGGGCGCCGGTGACGGAGTTCGAGGCGATACTGCCCTGGGCGGCCGCGGCCGTGGTGCTCGCCGCGGTGGTGGTGTTGTACGTGATCCTGCGCCGGCTGGGGCGCGAGGCGAGGGTGCGCGAGGAGATCACTTCGCGCATGGACAGCACGGCGGTGCCGCGTGAGGTGTCCCGTCCTTCGCCCTCTCCCCTGCCGCCCTCCAACACCCCGCCGGACGAGAGCAGGATCCCCTTCACACGGGAGGAAAACCCCGGGGGAGCAAAAGAGGAGCGCCGCCCTTCCGAGGAGTACCGCAAGACGGAAGAGCTTGAAGAACTGGACCCCGGTGCAGCGGCGGAGGAATGGCAGCGGCTGACCCGTTGGCCGGAGGCGGCGCGCGCCCACCGCAAGGCGGGCCGGCTGGCCGAGGCCACCCGCATCCTGCTGGCGCTCGAGCGGACGGAGGAGGCGCTGGAGGTGCTGCGCGAGCGCAGGGACCAGGACCCCTCGGACGAGGCGGTGGCGCTGGCGGGGGTGGAGGCGCTGGTGGAGAGCGGCCGGCACGAAGAGGGAACGGGGCAGCTTGCCCAACTGGTTTCGGGTGAATCTGCAAGCCGCCGGAGCCCGGATTTCCTGCGCGGGGCCGGGGTGATACACGAGTCCATGCGGGATTACGAAACGGCGCTGGATTTCTATACGAAGGCGCTGGAGGCGGGGAGCGACCCCGGGAGGCTCCAGCCGCGAATCGATTACGCCCGCCAGATTCTGCGCCTGGCGGCGGAGCCGGAGCCGATGAGAGGGGGGAACTCCTCGGCGGCGCAGGAGATTCTCCAGCGCTATATCACCGAGAGCACGATGGTGGAGACTACCGGCGCGGACGAGGACGAACAGCCAGCCGGGACCGGCGATTACCGGATGATCGTGGGGCATCTGGCGCTCGGGTTCGAGGAGCACGAGACGCGGGTGCGGCCGCGGTCGATCTATTCGCTGGTCCGGCGTTTCGAGCTGCGGCGGTTGGTGTCGGAGTCCCCGCGGTCGGCCATCTTCGAGGCAAAGGACCGGCTGCTGGACGTGCCGCTGGCCCTCAAGCTCCACAGGCTCACGGAAACCGGCGCCGCGCTGTCCCTGATCGAAAAGCGCCTGCAGGCCATCGCACGGCTCAACCACCCGAACCTGGCGAAGGTGACCTTCGTGGACCGGATGGGGCCGATCCTGCGGATGGCGACCGAGTACCTCCCCGGCGGGAACCTTCGCGATTTCCTGGAGCGGATGGGCGGGGTGGGCTACCCGCTGCTGATCCGCATGACGCTGCATGTGGCGTCGGCTCTGCACGCGGCGCACCTGCGCGGCATCCCGCACGGTGACCTGCGGCCGGAGAATATCATCATCGGGCCGGACCAGCGCCTGAAGCTGACCGGTTTCGCGCTCTGCCCAATCCCGGTGACCAGGACACCTGATTTCGATTCACGGGAGATTCCACCGAACCCCGACGCCTCCGCCCGCCGCAACGACGGGGTGAACAGCGATCTGCTCCAGATGGGGGAGCTGATCGAGTTCCTGCTGAATCACGCGCGTGAGCTGTCCCCCCCGGGGGGGCAGACCCCCAAGGGTGGAGTTGATTCCGGCGCGGAACTGCGCGAGGTGGCCGAGCGCATCCGGCGGGGGTCCTTCCAGTCGGCCATCAGCCTTTGGCAGGTGCTCGACCGGCTTTTCGAGCGGGCGCTGCCGGTGGAGCCGACACCCCCTTCGGGCAGCGTGGTGAACCGCCCGCAGACGTAGCAAAGAGAAGGAGGCGATGTTCCGCGGTTTTGCCCTCTCCGAACTCCGGCTGCTGATCGCCCTTCTGGCGGTGATCGGGGGTGGATGGCTGGTGTATCAATGGCGTGCGGGGGGCATGGAGGCGGAAGGGACGGTTTACGGTGCCGCGGCCCACCACCCGCCGGGGGAGCTTGTCTATACGGCCGGAGGCGGCCGCGGAGAACAGGAACCAAGCCGGCTTGCAGCGGGCGGCAGGATCGACCTCAACCGCGCCACGGAAGAGGACCTGCAACTGCTGCCGGGCATCGGACCGGCGCGATCGCGCGACATCGTCCAGCACCGGGAGGAGGCGGGCCCGTTTCCGAACGTGGAGGCGCTGGAGGCCGTCCACGGTATCGGCCCGCGGACGCTGGAGCGGCTGGCGCCTTACCTCGAAGTGGGCGAGCTGCCCACCGGCATGGCGGCGTCCCCCGAGTCTGCAGCCGCGCAGCAACAGCAGGCACCCCGGCCGGTCTGGGTAAACCGCGCGGACGCCCGGGACCTGCAGCGGCTTCACGGCGTGGGCGAGGCGCTCTCCCGCCGCATCGTGGAAGACCGCACCCGCCGCGGCCCCTTCCGCAGTCCGCAAGACATGCAGCGCGTTTCCGGCATCGGGCCCACCTTCGTCGAGCGGAACCACCACGTGCTCAGGTTCGACTGAACCCGCCTGTCAGTCCCCAAGGTGAACGAGGAGGGTGCGGCTGCCGCGGCTGCGGCGGTGCTCCCAGACGAAGATACCCTGCCAGGTGCCGAGCCCCAGTTTGCCGTCCACAATCGGGATGGAGAGGGAGGTGGCTGTGAGCGCCGCCTTGATGTGCGAGGGCATGTCGTCGGGCCCCTCGACCGTATGGGTGAAGAGCGGATCGTTCTCGGGGACCAGGCGGTTGAGCCATTGCTCGAGGTCGCGGCGGGCGGTGGGGTCGGCGTTTTCCTGTATGGTGAGGCTGGCGGAGGTGTGCCGGATGAAGACGGTGCAGAGCCCTTCGCGCAGGCCGGCGCGGCGGACGACATCGCGCACCTCTGCGGTAATCTCGTGAAGGCCCTGCCCGGAGACCGTAACTGTCATTTTTTCAATCATAACGACGGCGCTCCTTTGTGCCGGGTCCGGTAACAAACAGGAGCAGGGTGGTCGAACCCCAAGCTGCCGGCAAGGCGGGACTGATCCGGACTCGCAAAATGTCCCTCCTTGCACGAAAGCTGTTTGTTTTGTCTTGCGAAACCGCAGCACTGCCCCCTTTGCTGCGAGTATGATGGACCCGAATGGGCACAACTCCACGAGCCCGAGTTTCGCGGGACAAGGAGGTCCAGAAGTCATGTTAACTCGTTTGATTCCGGCCATCGCCGCCGGTTGCCTGATGCTTCTGTTGCCGGCGGGGGCCTCCGCCCTCGGCCACGCACAGCAGTTCCTGCTCTACGATGAAGTGGAGGACGCAGAATCGCCAGGCCCTCTGCCCGGCTGGTCCGTGCTGGACCACAACAACGATGGAACAACATGGGACACGTCGAACTACGGCGGGCTGCACAATGGCAAGGCATGGCGGCTTCGGACCAACCCGATCCAGGGCACGGACGACGAGCTGCGTACCATTCCCTTCCTCCTCCAGCCGGAGAAGCCCTTGCTGCTGACCTTTCACCTCTACCTGGCACATTTCCCGGTTCAAGGCTCCAGGCTGACTGTCCGCCTTGGCGGTGAACCGCTCGAAAAGGGGAACGAATTTCCTGTCACCCTTCTGGTAATCGAACCGCTCCCTCTCGGATTCTATCAGGAGTTCACGGTGCCCTTCGAAGTGGACGAGTTGGGGGAGTACTGGATCGAATTCCATGCCGAGGCGGACCCCGAGACAGGCGATCCGCCCTTCCCGGCAAACACCATCTGGCTCGCCGGAATACGATTCAGCCAGCCGGAGGAAGTTCTGGAGGCGGGACTGCAACTGAACCGGGCTCATTTCGATCCACGCCGCGAACCCGTCTATCGCCCGGGAGACCGGATCGGCGTGATGGTTTACGTGCGGAATAACGGGGCGGAGCCGGTCGTGTTAAACCGGCGGATGGCGCTCGACGATGCGGAGCACCGCCTGGGCAATATACATTTCCTGATCACAGATTCAGACGGCAGGGAGGTACCGCTGGGCGGCGGTCCCCGGGAAACGCGGGAAAGGGGTGCCGAGAAACCGTTGATCCTTCAGGTTCCGGAAACTTACGCCCTGCTGCGGCGCGCGCCTCCCTCAAGGGAGGACTTCGTCGAAGTGCAGCCGGGCGAAGCAATATACGAATTCTTCGATCTCGGAGCAGGACTATACAGCTTCTCACAAGAGGGGCGATATACAGTCCAGGCGAGATACAGGAACGTGTTTGCGCCGGGAGACCTGGGAACCTGGAGAGGGTCAGTCCCAACGGAGGAGATTTCGTTCAATTACTCCACCATCGAAACCAAGGAGGAGGCACCGTGATGAATATCCGTATACTTTCGGTCCTTTTCTGCATTGTTGCGCTCCCCTTGACTTCGCTTGGGCAGACGCCCCCCCGCTTTCCGGAAGTGCCGCCCGTCCCTCCAACACTGGAGCAGCGTGTGGAAATCCAGGACTGCCTGCGCCGCATAAACGTCCTGCACGCATGGTACGAAAGTCAGAAGCAGGTGGAGGCGGCGTTCCGTCTTGGCCGTGTTGCTCCGCACACCCGCGCGCTCTCGGAGGCCTGGCACGGTGCAGCGGGCGGGACACTCGCCCGCGAGGAGCAATACGTTCTCACCTGTCTCGATTTACTGGAGGAGTACTACGGCATGGACAGGCCGGTCGTGCTCGGCCGTATCTATAACGGGGCGAGTGGGCACCCGCTCATTATCCCCGGCACCAGCACAAAGGAGGAGCCAATCAAAGCCATCTCCCATCCCGCATTCCGCGCAGGTGCGGACTTCGCTGCTTCCAATCTGGTGCACGAGCTTACCCATGTCTGGCAAATACATGATTGCTGGACCAGTTTCCCCGAGTTCTGGAGCCGGGACAGCGCCTGGGGGAACGCGGCAAGCGCTGAGGCGTATATGCAGGAATTGCTCGCCCACGCGGCCGGCGCCACCAGCTTCAACGAGAGTAACCTTAATTTTGTTTCCAGACTGATGCGAGACCATCGTGCGGCATCGCGCATCAAGACGCAGTTTCCGTGGGTCATGGCTGAATTTGAGGAGAACATGGTACAGCTTGAACCCGGAGAGGAAACCACGCTCAAGCTTGTGCTGCACAATACCTCCGGCGATCCGCAGAATGTGACGATCATGATTTCGGACGAGAGAGGGTGGGAGATCACGCCCCGGGAATTTCGGGACGTGGAAATACCCGGCAACCCCATCCTGGTCCGGGAGATTGTCATAAAGGCTGAGATCGCCGCAGGGAAACCCACCGAGGAGCTTTACGGCGCCTATAATTTCCTCAGCGCCAGAATTATGTCCGAAGATGAGGACCCGGACGAACCACCACTGACCGCTCACGCCTTCGCCATGGTGCGGCCACCGTTTTCACTATCGCTTCCACCGGCAGCCGAGCAGCCGGGCGGCGGCATCGTCGGGGCGCGCGGGACCACGGTGGATATACCGGTTCTTGTCACGAACTTTTCGGGGGAAGCCGGGCATATTCTTATCGACATTAGCGACCCCAAAGGCTGGCCCGTCGAGGCACCCAGTTCGGCGATCACGGTCCCGGCGGGGTCCACTGTGGAAGTGGAGGGTGTAAGGATCACAATCCCAGGAGACGGCATTCCCCCGTGGTCAACAAACGCCGTGGAAATCGTGGCCACGCGGGCTTCGGATGGTGCCCCCTCCGCGCCCCTGATCGTTCCCATCCACGTGGACGAATTCGACCTGGGACTGCTCGGTCCGCTGGCTCCGGTTGGACGGATCACGGCCGGACAATCGTTCACTCCATCCGTGGTGGTCGCGGACAACAGTGGCCCCTTTGCACCGGATACGTTCTTCAATGTCACCTACCAGATCGTTGGCCCCGCCGGGCCGGACCCGCAGATCGTGGCCGAAGGGACGACAACGCTCTATAGTGGCGACATGTTCCTGCACAACCCGCCCATGGGTGGAGGCTCCGCTGGAGATTCGTCCAAGAACTCTCCGGCAGGGGCAGTGGTGCCAAAGCCGCACTATACCACCTTTCCTCCAAGGCGCTCCATCGCGGCTATCTGGACCGACCACAACATCCACGACCCGGGCCTGTACGTTGTCGTGTACGGAATAGAGCCCGACGAGATTGACAAAGGCCGGGAGCCGCGCTTCTGGCCCGACGCCGACCCGGAGAACGATACGCTCATGCTGGAGTTTGAGGTGGTCCTGCCGTCGGAGGGCTGGGCGGTACAGTAGCGGCTTTGCGGTTGCGCCAAGGGCGTGCTGGCGGGGCAAAGTCCCC
>SLMS01000211.1 GCA_007133495.1 Candidatus Sumerlaeota bacterium
TGCGGGGCTCCCGGCCGTGTTCGGCGGACTCTTCTTCCGGCTGCTCCGGAGGCCGGTCCTGGCCGGAGCCGGAGAGTTTCTTTCGTTCCCGGTCGCGGCGCTCGTCCTCTTCGGCCTCGCGGCCGATGGTTTCGCCCATGCGGCTGGCGGCGTCGCGGAATTCGCGCATGGCCTGGCCGAGGGAGCGTGCGAGTTTGGGGAGCCCCTTGGGTCCGAAAATGAGCAGCACGATCACCAGGATGATCGCGATTTCCCAGAAACCGAGAGGGCCGACGACGGCGAGTGTGTTCGCTGCCACAGGTAATGAGGTCCCGCAGTGGGATGCGGCCGGTGCCGTTTGACCCGGCGAAGCTTCAATGGAGCGTTTGGCCCGGCTGCGGCACAAGTCAATCCGATACCCCCCGGAAAACCGTTGCTCCGAGCGGGGCTTGGCGGAGACGTTCCGGGCAGGTCAGCCGATCTGGCATTGCCGAACGGGTTCCGTCATGATTCTGCACACGGGCGATCTGGATGAATCGCTTGTCGTCGTCCGCTCCGAAGACCGGCCTTGGGGATTTCTCGTCCACGCGCTTGGCTGGGTTCCGATCTGGGGCTTCGTGTTCAATGCGGCGGTGTGGCTGTACTACAAGAACCGCAGCCGGGAGATGGTCTTCCACGTTCAGCAGGCCGTGCAGTATCAGATCATCGTGCTGATGCCGGTGATCGCGTGGATTGTCTGCTCGATACTTACGAACATCATCGGGATTCTAAGCCCCACACTCGGGGGGGTGTTGCAGGTGCTGAACACCTTCCTCCTCAGCCTGGCGATTACCGTTCTGGCTGCCGTGGCCCTGTACGGGGGAGCACTGGTTTATGCGGGCAAACCGTTCCTCTACCCGGTGCTGGGCCGGCGGGTGCTCGAAGGGTCCATTCGCAAATTTTCCGAAAGGTGACCCGCCATGCCGATCGCACAGACTCCCGCACAGAAGCGAGCCGTCGAGGCCATCCTGCGCAAGGTTCAGGATTACCTGGACATGCGCTACGAGCAGGTCCGGCGGTTGAACCCCAAGCTGGAATCGATCTGGGAGGACGTCTGTTGGCAGCAGATGACCTCGCTGCACCTGTCGCTTTCCAACGACAAGTCCTTCGGGCCGGTACGCTGTCACGTGGGGGAGACGCTCCTCGGCGATGACCTGCGCAAGGCGGGTGAGTTCTTCATCCCCACCGCGCAGGTCAACGTGCTCGGGGAGATCGTGGAGGAGCGCGAGGCCGACACCGCCCGCACGGCCGGTATCCTGGAGATTCATGACATGCGCTCGATGTTCCGGGCCATCGACCCGAGCCTTGAGCGGCTGGTCACGCTTGTGCAGACGTATATCTGGTGGGACCTGCCGGACGCGGCGGACCTTGCGCGCTTCGACAAGAAGGAGGCGATCATCAAGGCCATCAGCCGCGATGGCATCTCCCCCGAAGCGGCCGCCGCCTACCGCGAGCCGCTCGGGCTGGTGAAGGACCCCACGAAGGAGCAGGTGCTGGAGTACGAAGGGAAAATTCTCCAGAAAACGGTTGGCTCCTTCAACTTCCGCCGAGGCGGCGAGCCGGGTTACCGCATCATCGTGGCACGCGAGCACGCGGGTGCCGACGATCCCGACACGCTTATAGACATGCTGCACAATCAGAAGAACATGCTGAAGGCGCTGCGAAAGGGCAAGCCGCTCGACTCCCAACTGGCGGAGCAGTTCGCCCGCGGGCTGAACTGCGAACCGGCCGAGGTGACCCCGGAGCTGGCCATCGAGACACTCGAAAAAGCGGTGAATACCAATCGCCGGCGGCTGTGCGACGCCTTGACCGGCAAGCGCACCGGCACGCAGTATGACTACAAGAACCGCCAGCTCGGCAGACTGAAGGAGCACCTGGCAAAACTGAACGAGGAGCACAGCCTTGGCCTATCGCTTTAGCACGGCGCCGCTACTGGCGGCGATGCTGGTGGCGGCGGTTTTCCTGCTGACCGCGCCCGCTGCGGCGGAGGAAACGCCCTATGCGCCGCTCCCCGACCCGCGGGAGTTGCACACCCCTCCGGCACCGCCGGAGCCTGAGACAGCGTACAACCCGGCCGGCACGGAATCGTCGCTGCCGGCCGGACTGATCTCCTTCCGCCGCGATGAGAAGGGCCACCGCGGGTTCCTTCTCGGAATGCAGGCGGCGGCTCTCGCCACGAGCGAGGAGCCGATCAATGTGGCGCCGCTGAGCGCGGAGACGCCGGAGGAGCAGTTGGACGTGCTCCGCAGGCGCGGCGTTTCGGTCTTTTTGCTGGATGCGCCGGACGCGGTCAAGGCGCGCGAGTTCCTGGAGAAGACACAGCCCCTGGCGCTTCAGACGGTGCTGGTTTCCGCCCGGGTGCCGGACTGGCGCACGCCGCCGATCGTCGTCAGCTCTCCCGCGCAACTGGCCGAGCGCGCCGGCGAAGCCGCCATACGCCACACCGGCAACGAGGAAGTCGTCGTCGCCTACGTCCTGCCTCCCTCCGGCGAAACCACCCACGGCGGCGTGATTTCCGCCGATATCGAGAAACTGTTCCTCCAGGGCTTCCGAGGTGCAGCGCCGCTGGTTGAATTGTTGGAACTCGATCCGGCGGACGAGGAGAGGGAGCTGGACACACCGGCGGCCGTGTGCCTGCTCACGGAGTCCGTTACGGAAGAGTGGATGGAGGCGCTCCGCGAGCGTTTCCCGGACACTTTCCTCATCGGCACAGGTGAAACGCCGGCGATCGCGGAGGCAGCCGAGGAGGGCCTGCTCGACGCACGCGTCCGGCCGGACTACGGCCGGCTATACGATGCCGCGATGCGCGAGGCGCGTCAGCGTTCCGAGTTTCCCGCCGTTGTCGCTCCCACGATAGACCGCCTCCCACCACCCGATGACACGCCTGACGACACCCCCACGGAGTAACACCACCTTCCTCCGGGCAAAAAGCCGCAAAGGCTTGCAAGCAGTGCACACATCATGAAGGCGAAAGGACAACGCATGAGCAACAAGTTCCGCATCGAACGCGACTCCCTGGGCGACGTCAAAATCCCCGCAGACGCGTACTGGAGCACCACGACGCAGAGAGCGCTAATCAGCTATCCCATCAGCGGCATCCAACAGCATCCGAAGTTTATAGACGCCTACGTCATGCTCAAGATGGCGGCCGCGCGCGCGAACAAGAAGGCGAAGGCGCTCGATGCGAAGCGCGCCAACGCCATCGTCAAGGCGTGCGAGGAGATACTGAAGGGTTCGTTGCGCGACCAGTTCGTCGTGGACGTTTTCCAGATGGGCGCCGGCACCAGCTTCCACATGAACGTGAACGAGGTGATCGCAAACCGCGCGAACCAGCTCCTCGGCGGGAAGCTTGGCGAATATAAGCACGTCACGGCGAACGACCACGTCAACTTTGGCCAGTCCACCAACGACACTTATCCCACGGTGATCCGCCTGGCGTGCCTGTTGATGTTGCGCGACAACCTGGAGGGGCCGATCAAGAACCTCGAAAAGGCGCTGCGCGACAAGGGGAAGGAGTTCAACAAGATACTCAAGAGCGCACGCACACACCTGCAGGATGCCGTGCCCATCCGCCTTGGGCAGGAATTCACCGCCTACGCCGAAGCGGTGAAGCGCTGCCACGAATTCATCAACGCGGCGCGCAAGAGCGTGTGTGAACTCGGCATCGGCGGAAGCGCCGCAGGCACGGGACTCAATACGGCGAAGGGCTACCGCGAGAACCTGATCGCCGAGCTGAAAAAGATATCCGGCATCAAGGACCTCAAGCCTTCGAGGGACATGCGGGAGGCCATGCAGAGCCAGCGCCCCGTCGCCGAGCTGAGCGGCGCACTGCGCAACCTGGCTCTCGAAATAGGCCGCATCTGCAACGACCTGCGCCTGCTCTCCTCCGGGCCAACCACCGGCCTTGCAGAAATCGACCTTCCGTCGGTCGCCCCCGGCTCCTCCATTATGCCCGGAAAAATAAACCCCTCCATGCTCGAGATGAGCAACATGGCGTGCTTCGAGGTGATCGGGAACGATACGGCGGTAAGCTGGGCCGTCGGCGCCGGGCAGCTCGAACTCAACGTGATGATGCCGCTGATGGGCTACAAAATGACGGCGAGCCTGCATGTGCTCGGCACGATGATGACCCAGCTTGCCGATCTCTGCGTGAAGGGCATCGTCGCAAGAAAGGACCGCTGCCAGTATTACGCGGAATCGACTCTGGGCCTGGCGACCGCCCTCAACGTCTATATCGGCTACAAGGGCGCGGCCGCCGTGGCCAAGGAAGCGGTCTCTTCCGGAAAGACCATTATCGAGGTCGTCCGGGAGAAGAAGCTGCTCTCCGAGGCCGAGATCAAGAAGATCATGGACCCGATCAAGATGACCGAACCGGGCATCCCGGGCAAGTAAGAAAGGAACAGCAGAACCTTTTCACGCGTCTTCCCCCTTCGGCATTTCGCGGAGGGGGAAGTGCTTTTTCCGCTGGCTTGATTCTCCAAAAGGAACAGCAGACCGGACGTGCTGCGGCTCGCGATTCTGGCAATTCTGATACTGGTTGCGCTCGCCTTCCTGGCGCGGGAGATACTCACGATCGGACAGGAGAGGCGCGCCGGAGCCGAAGAAAAGCCCCTCTACCGCCGGTTCCGCAGGAGGGCAAAAGGGCTTCTCCTCCTGATCGTGCTGTATATATCAGCCGCCTTCTACGATGAACTCGCGGCGTTCGGACATTTCGACGCGCAGGCGAACCTGCTCTTCATGGGCGGCATCCTGATCATTATGATCTGGATACTGATCATCGCGGCCCGTGATTTCCGGGAATCAGCGCTGGCCATCGTCCGCGAAAATGAGCAGATGACACGTGAGACGCTTCAGTCTCTCGAAGAAGAGATGCGCCGCAGGAAGGGAAAAGACGGGAACGAGTAAATATAGTCCCCGGCTACTCGACACGCCGGATTACGCGGCATGGATTCCCGGCGGCAACGGACTCAGGCGGCACGTCCCTCGTCACGACACTGCCAGCTCCGATCACCGCCCCGTCCCCAATCGTGACACCCGGGCAGATGATCGCTCCGCCGCCCAACCACACGTCTGCACCGATTCGGATGGAGAGGGCATACTCCGCGCCCTCACGCCGCAGACTGGCCTCCACAGGATGCGTGGTTGTATATATCTGGACGAAGGGGGCGAACTTCGTACCCTCTCCGATTTCCACTCGACCCGAGTCCAGAATGCAGCAATTGAAATTGAAGAAGACTCTGTCCCCCAGGTAAATATTGTCTCCATAATCGCAGGCAAACGGAGGTTCGATCAGTACCCCCTCCCCCACGGCGCCAAACATCTCCTTCATCACCCGCTGGCGCCCCTCCTCGTCCTCCGGACCGCATCCGTTGAAGGCACGCACGAGCTTCCGCGCGCGAAGCCGGCCCGCAGACAGATCCTCATCCAGCGGATTGTAGAACTCCCCAGCCAGCATCTTTTCCCGTTCGGTTTTCATGAGCCCGTTCACCCCGCTAAAAAATGGACACTGCACGGGGTCATTCTTCCGCCGGGGCCAACCCCGGCGTCAAGCCGGCCCCGTGCGCGGTGCTCACTCCCCCCGGGCGTATGGACATTCTCCCCAGGGTGGACGTCCTTCCGTGACCCTCCACTCTATGAAACGTCCGCGTCACCACCTCCATCTGGACATCCATTTGGGGGACAAGGCTGGAGAAGTTTACCTTTGCGCGGCCCTGGCCGCGCGCTTCGTTCGAGGTGAGCACCAGGTTCGGGTGGAAACCATCCATCGTGCCCCTGCCGGTAATGTCTCCGTCATGGACAACCTCGAAATCGATCACAGCGGTGTTCCCCGACCACTCCACGAGTGTATAGACAGTTCTGTCCTTGATCACGAGCCCGCGCACGGAGACCTGCTCCACCACTTCCCACCGGGCTCCCACTCCAACAGGCTCCGCGGGAAGCGGGAGGAGGGTTTCATTTACGTTGTTCATCTGCGCTTCCACGCGTGCCCGCCTGACGGGGTCGAGTTCCGAAGGGTCGGGAAGCCGGTCAACATACCGCCCCCGCGCGTCGGCCACACTCTCCTCCCGGATGCCCCTTACCGGGGCAAAGCGTTGCGTCACTTCCTTCAGTACCGCTTCCTCCACACCTTCGCGGTCGAGCGCCTGCATTTCCCGCACGTTTGCGGCGATCCGTACCGTGCCATCTCCGGCAGGCTCCGCCACCTCGTAATCCATGAGCAACCTCATGCGCGGCATGACGCGCGTGAAGCTTCCGCCCGGAATGAACTCGCCTCTCCGCTCCACGGTAGTGTCCACGTCGATCACCGCCGAAACTGGTGCAAACGCCTCAAGGTCGTAGCGCAGCAGCTCATGCGGCGGCTCGCCCGGCTCCAACAAGACGGCTTCGGAGAGGTTGACCTCCGCGCGGACCGCTCCCGGCCGCCCCATCAGGCAGAACGCAAGCAGTGCCAGAAGAAACCATTGTCTATACAAGGAACCGCGCCTCACTCCCCGGCTCCGCCGCCGTTGGTGCGCATCAGGGGTCCGGCCGCATGGTCAACTTCATTTTGGTCGTGATGTCCATCTCGCCCGCCTGCGGATCGTTCATCTGCATCCTCATGTTGATGTTCATTTCGGCGGCCGGAA
>SLMS01000028.1 GCA_007133495.1 Candidatus Sumerlaeota bacterium
ATCCCGCCCGGCGCACGGTCAAGCGCTTCTCCCCCACCGCCCAGGGTGATGATCGGACTGTTCTAAAGGAAAGTGGCGTTCCCGAGAGGATTCGAACCTCTGACCTTCTGCTCCGGAGGCAGACGCTCTATCCAGCTGAGCTACGGGAACGCCGTCACAGGCCCGCCCAAGGTGGTTTCCCGGCCGGGGCCAAGTCAAGTGCTATCCGGGACGCTTTCTGCGCCGCCCCAGGTGCCGCCGGCGAGCAGCTCGCGCAGGCGTTTTTCCCGCTCCGGGGAGCCGGGCCCGCCGCTGAACCTTTGCTCCAGGAGGCGGAAGACGTACTTGCCGATCAGGTCCGTTTCCAGGTTCACCCGTGCGCCGGGCCGGCGCTGGGCAAGCGCCGTGCGCTTCCACGTCTCCGGAATGATCCACAGGCTGAAATCCTCCGCGGTCACGTCCACCACGGTAAGGCTGATGCCGTCGACGGCCACCGAGCCCTTCGGAACGAGTTGGCCGAGGATTTCCCCCGGCGCTTGCAAGCGAATTTCCCAGGACTGGCTCAGCGCGCCGATGCTGCGGATCAGGCCGGTGCCGTCCACGTGGCCCGTAACGAGGTGCCCGCCGAGCGGCGTCTGCAGGGTGAGCGAGCGTTCCAGGTTCACGGCATCGCCGGCCTTCCGCTCGCCGAGCGCCGTCTTCCGCATCGTCTCCGGGGAGGCGTAGGCGCTGAAGCCGCCGGGGGTGACCTGCTCCGCGGTCAGGCAGCAACCGTCCACGCAGAGCGAATCCCCCGGCCTGGCGGTCTCGAGGATTCGCGAGCAGTGGACCGACAGGCGGACGCTCTTCCCCTCCGTGCGCACGGATTCAATCCGGCCGGTTTCCTCAATGAGTCCAGTGAACATACGCCGCTCCCTTTCAGGCAGTTTGAAGCCGGAAGCACTCCGCGCCGCAAGCGGGCTTCACTGGATGGAAGCCGGGAGTGTTCCAGTTGCGGGCGGCGAAGGCGTCCGAAACTGCCCGGCGGAAGGCAGGCTCCGCGTCCGGTTCCACCAGCGCCACGGCGCAGCCGCCGAACCCCGCCCCGGTCATGCGGCAGCCGGGAACGCCGTTCGTGCGATTCGCCACTGCCGCGATTTCGTCCAGCTCCGGACAGGAGACCTCGTAGTCTCGCGCCAAGCTTCGGTGGGACTCACGGAAGAGCCGGCCGGCCGCCGCCACGTTGCCAGCTTCAAGCGCCGCGGCACAGCGAAGCACCCGTTCGTTCTCGCTGACGACATGCCCGGCGCGCTTGGCGAGGAGCGGCGGAAGGGCCGCTTCGTGCGCCGCGAGCAACTCCGGCGTGACGTCGCGCAGCGCCGCAAGGCGGACACCGCTGGCGGCCTCGAGGGCCCGGCGGGCCTGCTCGCATTCGCCGCGGCGCGTGTTGTAGGCCGAGCCGGCAAGAGTGCGCTCGCGGCGCGAGTCCACGATGAGCAGCGTGGCCTTGCTGTCCGGGAACTCGACGGTGCGCGCCTGGAGGGTCCGGCAGTCGAGCAGCAACGCCCCCGGGCTTTCGGGCAAAGCGCTGGCTAACTGGTCCATGATGCCGCATTGCACGCCGACGTAGCGGCTGTGCTCGGCCGCCTGAGCGAGCAGTCCGATTTCCCGCCGCGTCAGGCTCGCGCCGCAGACCTCGTTCAGCAGCGCCGCGAAGGCCACCTCCAGCGAGGCGGAGGAGGAGAGCCCCGCACCAAGCGGCAGGTCGCCGTCCACGACGACGCGCAAACCCGGCAGGGCGTGGCCGCGGGCGCGGAACTGCTCCGCCACGGCGAGGAGGTAGTTCGCCCAGCGCGCGCCCGGCTGGACCGGCAGCTCGCCCTCCAGCGGGACCATAACGGACTCTCCCATGCGCCGCGCATGGATTTCCAGCGCGTTGTGCGCAGTCCTGCCAGCAGCGAGGACCGTCCCCAGGTTGATCGCCATGGGGAGCACCCAGCCCTCGTTGTAGTCCGTGTGGTCTCCGATCAGGTTCACGCGTCCGGGAGCGCGGGCGGCAAATTCCGGCTGAGATTCGTATATCTTTCTATATGAATGCAGGACGAAGGAGAGCGCCTCATCCACCGGCGGAGCCCTCCGGCCGGGAGGAGAGTTCCCGAAGCATTCCGGCGGCCCGCTCCGGCGTCAGGTCGCGCTGCGGCATGCCGAGCATCTCGAAGCCCACCATGAACTTGCGCACTGTGGCGGAGCGGAGCAGCGGCGGGTAGAAGTGGAAGTGCAGGTGCCAGTACTCCCCCGCCCCGCCGGCTTTCGGCGCCTGATGGATGCCCATCGTGTAGGGAAACGAGCAGGCGAACAGCCGGTCATACCGCCCCGTGAGGTCCTTGAGGATGTCCGCCAGGGCGTCCCGTTCGTCCGGCAGCATCTCCGGAAGCGAGGCGATCCGCCGGCGCGGCACAAGGAGCGTCTCGAAAGGCCATGCGGCCCAGAACGGCACCACGCAGAGCCACTCCTCGTTGCGGCAGACAATGCGGGAGCCTTCCCGCAACTCATGCGTATAGACGGTCTCCAGCAGGCCTGCCGCGCCGCCGGACTCGCGCAGGCGGCGGTCCTCCAGCTCCGGCTCGTACGGCATTTGCTCCGTGGCCCAGATTTGCCCGTGCGGGTGCGGGTTGCTGCACCCCATTAGCTCGCCTTTGTTCTCGAAAATCTGGACGTATTGAACCCAGGAGATGGCCATCAGCTCCCGGTACTGCTCCGCCCAGGCGTCCACCACAGGGCGGATGCCCGCCGGGGCCATGTCCGCCATCGTCAGGTCGTGGCGGGGTGAGTAGCAGACCACCCGGCAGATGCCGCGCTCGGGGCTGGCTCGATACACCCCGTCCACGTCAAGGGCGCTCCCTGCGGGCGGTTCGTCCGCAAGGAGCGCCGGGAAGTCATTATCGAAGACGAAGATGTCCGTATAGACAGGGTTGCGGACGCCACCCGCGCGGGCGTTTCCGGGGCAGAGGTAGCAGTCCGGCACGTAGGATGGCGGCCTCTCCCCTGCCGGAGACTCAACGCGGCCCTGCCACGGGCGCTTGAGCCGGTGCGGGCTGACGAGCACCCACTGTCCGGTCAGGGGATTCAGCCGTCTATGCGGGACCTCCTCCAGGGGGCGCGGGAGTGTCCATCCCAAGGCGGAAGCTCAGATGTCCTCAAGGATCGCCTTGGGGTCGAGGTTCTTCTCCTCGATGTCCTTGAAGTACCGGTACACGCCGACGCGCAGTTCCTCACAGGCCTCCTCGTCGCAGACGATCATGCCGCGCGGGTGGAGCTGCAGGGCCGACACCGTCCACAGGTGGTTCACACCGTTTTGCACCACTTCCGAAAGGGCGCGGGCCTTCTTGTGGCCGTTGACGATGATGAGGACTTCCCGGGCGTCCAGCACCGTGCCGACGCCGACCGTAAGCGCCGTCTTCGGCACCTTCTCCAGGTCGCCATCGAAGAAACGCGAGTTCGCAATGATCGTGTCGCGCGTGAGCGTCTTCACCCTCGTGCGCGAGCTGAGCGAGGAGCCCGGTTCGTTGAACGCAATGTGCCCGTCCGCCCCGATACCCCCCAGAAAGAGGTGAATCCCTCCCGCCTCCTTGATCTTCTTCTCGTACTGATCGCACTCGGCGTTAAGGTCCGGCGCATTCCCGTTCAGAATGTTCACGTTCTCCTTCGGGATGTCTATATGGTCGAACAGATGCCGCCACATGAACGAATGATAGCTTTCCGGGTGATCTTCGGGAAGCCCGACGTATTCATCCATGTTGAACGTGACGACGTTCTTGAAGGAGACTTTCCCCTCCTTGTGCATGCGGACGAGTTCATTGTAGGTGCCGACGGGAGAGGACCCGGTCGGGAGCCCGAGCACGAAGGGCCGGTTCGGTCCCGGGTTGAACTCGCGCATCGCGCGGATGACATGGGCGGCAGTCCACCGGCTCAAAACGTCGTAGTTCGGCTGAATGAGCAGACGCATGGGTATTCGGACTCCTTCAGGCCTTGGCGGCCTTGGCGGATTGCGGGCCGTCCTGCTTCCATGACCCGGTTGTCATGTAACTCGCCGCCTGGTCCCACCCGGGGCAAGGAGAAGAACGGGGGCCGGTGATCAGACCTCGTGCAGGAGGATCAGGTTGCCGCAGGTGTCGTCGAACACCGCCATCGTCCCGCTTTCGGTCTTCTGCGGGGGGCCTGCAAACACCACGCCGCGCTCCTTCAGCCGTTCGTACTCGGCCTGTATGTCCGTGGAGAAGAACATCGTGGCGGGAATGCCCTGCTCGTAGAGGGCGCGCTGGTAGGTCTGCGCCACGGGTATTCCGTTCGGCTCAAGCAGCAGCTCCATACCTTCCAGTCCCTCGGGCGAGGTGACCGTCAGCCACCGCCCTCCTCCTGCCGGGAAATCATGTTTCTTTTCAAAACCGAGCACGTCCGTATAGAAACGGAGTGCCTTCTCCTGATCGTCCACCAGTACGCTGGTCAGCCGGATTTGCATTGGTCTGGCCTCCTGCCGGCGGCAGCCGAACGAGGCACACCGTCCGCCTGCCTGAAAGAATCGTGTGGGGGAGGCGCCCCGGCTGGCCTGCTCCATTTACTCGCCCCGGGCCCGCAGCCGGCCACTTGGCCGATCTATACAGGGACGGAGCTGTTGCGCTCTGTCGTCATGGAATTCTAGAGCCTCATGTCACCGATCCGGAAGTTGCGCCCCGGAGCCACACTTCAAACAAGCTTTGATAGAGCCCAGCCGGAGTCAAGCGCATTATGTCCGCCGCGATGTCCTGCTCGATGCGGACCCACTCGGCGGGCGGCAGGTCCGGGTACACGTTGTAGTCCCAGACGCTGCCGCTGTGGTCCACGAAGTCCGTGCCGCGGGTGGCGCTGTCGTACTTTGTCAGGAGGGAAGAGTAGGGTGCGCCGTTCGACCACCTCGATTGCCACGTCGAGCGCGAAGGCGTCGTCGTCCTGTACTCCCGGGACAGCGGTCTTCACGATCTCCTCGGTGAGGCCGGTGAAGAAGTATCGCGTGCGCGCGCCGTCGTGCCCGCGGCGGAGGATGCGTTGGCCCATGTGGTCGTAGGCGTACTCGACGGAGTCGCTGCCCTGGGTGACCTTGGTGAGGCGGCCATCAATAACCTCAAAGATTGTACAGCCCCTAAAGCGGGTGCACAGTTCGTATAGATACGGCGAGGTGATGCGGGCCGTGGGCTCTGATCAAAAGGAGGCGTCTCCTTTCCAGCAAGCCGCCAAGAACCAGATACTCCTTTGTGAAGGAGAGGCCTCTTTCACTCCGTGACCTCAATTCCCAGTTGGCTGCCTCAGACCAGAACCCTGATTCCTCTCTGACATGTTCCAACAAGAAAGGGATTTGCTCCCTCCCGATCGCCGTGCCGTCAAGCTCGGTGGCGAGGGGATTGGAAACGACCCTCTCCCTTGCAGGCAAAACGAACAGCCATATTGCAAGAATGGCGAAGAACCATACACTGATTCCGAGCAAGATGATAATCACCCATCGTCTTCGGGCCGAACGCGGAGGCAGCAAGACGTCCCGCCACGCCGAATAACTCCAATAAAGAGTCTTGATTTTGGACATTGGCGTAGACTCCTAGCAGCCTGTTGCGCTGATGCTGTCCCGGCTGGTTTTTGGGCCTCTTGACGCTCGCAATGGGCGGTTTTCATGAAAAGACGTCTTTCCCCGGTGATTTTCAGGCTTGTGGGGCGATTTTGAGGCTCCATAACCGCCTCAGATTGTATCCAGGGCACACCAGTCCCCATTCTCCCCGCACCTTCTTCGCGTCTCGGAGCAGGAACCGGCGCACCCCAATGGCTTGTTTGATGATTCCGATGACGGGCTCGACGGTCATTTTGCGCAGCCGGGACAGTTGGTGTCCGGTTTCCGTGCAGAGGCTTGCGGCGCATAATGGCGGGGGCGCCCGTCTGCGGGTCGTGCCATCTCTGGTAGAAATAATAGAGTCCGGTTGCCGGGTCGAGTTCCTTGGTGGCGAGTCGGCGGTTTCCGGATGGCGGTGTGGCACAGCCGCCCCCGGCTGCTTCTGGCTGTATCGTGTGCCGGAAAGAACCCGGCCGGGAAACAGCGTGAGAGGACACGGCCGAAAAGTGCCACTCAGGAGAGTGGCGCTCCCAGGATGGTCCGGCCTGGCCGATCGAGCCGGGGAGGAGACTGTTGCGCTCTGTCGTCATGGAATTCGAGAGCCACACGTTCTCATCCTCGGAACGGTTTTTCGACGGAATGGAATACTTTTCCTGCCTCGAACCGCCTCGTGTCAAGGAAATCCCCCCGGCTTGTCATCCCGGAGAGGGCGTTTCCGGTCTCCGCATCGGGCCCCGTCATTGGCTGCGACCGCCTGCCGGGGTCGTGGCTGCTTCAGACCAGGTTACCGGTGGTGTCGCTTCGCTCAACCACCGGCTACCATCTGGGACCCCTTGGCGGGGTCCTCGGAGCAGAGAACAGGCCTGCCCCGGAGTGGAGCTCGGCGTGGAGGACCGGCCTGCCACATCGCGCCGTTGCGGCGTTGCGTGATCCCTGCGATTCATTTCCTCACGCCACGGCGCAGCGACGCCACGGTATCTGCGAACGGGTTGCCCAGGCTGCGTCCGGCCTCTTGAGAAG
>SLMS01000144.1 GCA_007133495.1 Candidatus Sumerlaeota bacterium
GCCAAAGGGAGTTCTCCCCCGTAAAATGGCCGGTAATCTAACCTGCTGGCAGGGTCAGGTCAACGGGGCATGCGGCCGCGAAGCAAAGGACCGCTCCAAGACTGGCCCGGAGCGGGGGCCGAACCGGAAGGGATCAATGGATGCCCCACTGATCGGAAGGTGGGATCACTTCGAAGGGGATGACCATCTCGTCGTTGGTGGGGTCCACGTCCTCCGGGGCGCCTGGAGGCCCGTCCGGGGCGGGGGCGGTGATGGTGGCCGTATAGATGCCCGGCTGATGAAGGCTGGCGGGAGGGAATTCCACTTCGATCATTTCCTGGGCACCGATGCCCTGCACGGTCTGGCGCTCATCGTAAACCACCGGGCCGTCCTCGCCGGGCCCTTCGATGCGGAAAGTGACGTCGAAGGGCTCGTCCGTCCCCCGGTCCCCCACGTTCATGACGGTGGCAGTCACCGGGACCGCGGAGCCGGAATGGGTTATGGCTCCCGGCGAGAGCGGCACGAGTGGCGCCAAGTCGAACTCGCTTATGATGACCACCCGATCGGCCGTGACCATGCCCCCGGGGTCGTCCGCGGGTGTTGCCGTCAGCGTCACGAGTCCGATCGTAAAGGGCGGAAGCTCCTCTGGCACGGACAGGATGGTCTGGACAGTTGCCGGTTCGTCCTCCGAGATGGTGACCACGGCCAGCTCGTTCGTCATGGGCCAGCCCTCATCGTTCGAAAGCTCAACGATGATCTCGACCGGGTCGCTGCCGGGGTGGGGACTGGTCATGTGGAATTCGACGGCGGCCTCCTCGCCACGGGAGGCATGGGTGAATCCTTCCGGTCCGGCAATTTCGATATAGGGCACCACAACGACGAACGCGGAGTCCGAGGGCGTGGTTTCCAGGCCGGGGAGCGTGGAGAGGCGGAATTCGTTCACGCCTGCCTCCGCATCCAGCGGCACGTGCACCATGTACTCTATCGTCTGCATTTCTTCGGGTTGAAGTGTCACGAAAGTCAGGTCGGAAGGGTGTATCTCCCAGCCGAGATCATCCTCGATGCTCACGGCGAATTCCTGGACTTCGGCCGAGGGGTTGAACACGTTGCCCAGAAGAGTCAGGTTCTCGCCGGGGATGGAGCGCACGAGGTCCTGCTGGAAAATTGCCCAGTATTCGGGGAAGTGCCTGCTCATACCTCCGGCGTGCCGGCGCATCCGTGAGCGAATCAGCCGTTTGAAGGAATCCTCCACACGGATTGCCCCGCTGTCGTGGGCAAGTTCCTGCTGGCGGTAGGCATCGTACTCCGCCAGGTGACCCCAGAAGGAATCATCCTCCCAGTATCCAGGCTGGCTGGACATGCAGTTGTGCGCCTGCCAGGCGTGCCGCACTTCGTGGAGCTTGACGCTGGCGGCGTACTCGATGTTCCGGCGGAATGCGGACCGGGTGAAGACCAGGACTTTTCGTTCCTTTACGTCGTCTGTCTTGACGAACCGGGCAATCGTGTCATTCCAGCCAGCCCAGCGGCGTTCAAAATGGTATTCGGTACCCGGAGGAGCCTCGATGCAATAGTACTCGTCTATTTTTTCGAGTGTGCGGATGAAAGTCTCCCGTTCCAACGAGGCATTCGCTTCGGCAATAGCACGCCACTGCTGGGCTTGGTTCACATCACCGAGCCGGCGGAAATGGGCCTCCATTTCGAGAGCCTTCTGGTGGGCCCCGATGAGACGGATGGCGTCCAGGCCGAGCCTGTGAATCTCCCTGTACTGCGCCCGGGTCGGCTTGCACAGTTCGGTGGTGGGATAGGCGGCCGCACTGGAAGGTCCGGCAGCCATGAATGCGGCTGTCAGCACCGCAGCACCGAGCAGGGTTGAGTATCTCATGGGGCCGGCTCCTCTTCGATGGTGAAGGAGACGGGCTCAGAGACGAGCTTGCCCCGCCATGCCGTGCCCGTTTCCGGGAGATGGACGTTCCGGTAAACGGCGCGGACTGTATAGACGCCGGGAGCCGACAGGTCAAAGAACGACTCGGCCAGGTCGTCGAACGCGAAGACGGCCTCCCCGGGAGGCACCTCCTCGAAGTCCTCGTCCAGCGGGGGCACGAGGGTAATCCTGCCCCGGGAGGGGACCGGCTCGCTGTCGGGTCCGGTGACACGATAGGCCTGGACGGCGTCCGGATCGCTTTCGTGGCCAGCGGCCAGACTACTGTTCAGAGTAACGGTTTGCGTGCCGTTATTCCGCACGAGCATCATGCAGCGTATCTCACCGCCCTCGCCGAACACGGCCGGTTCTCCCGGTTCATAGAAATCGGCGTCCAGTTCCAGGATAAGCTCCAAATTCTCTTCCGGTTCGGACACGATGATCCGGCTCAGGTAGAGCGCGAAAAAGTCCGCCGGGGTCGTCACGCGGAACTGCACGTAATACGTGCCGGGAGCATCAACGGTGAAGGTGGCCTCCTGCATCTCCGGGTCGGTGTTCATGATGGCGGGGAGGTTGAGGACCGTCTCTCCCCCACCAACCGCCGTACCCACGAGAACATGCAGCGTGTGAGGCAGAGTGGGGTCGGTGACGCGGGCGTGAAACGTGACGCGATAGTCCACGTCCGGCTCGAGTTCGAGCGGGGGCGAGGCGAGCCAGTCGTCCGCGGCTCCGCCCGGGTTGCTGAGGTATCGCACGGCGGGGCCACCGCGAACGCCACCCCACTCGACCGCCTCCCACGTTACGCCGTCTCCGTTGGCGTCCTCTACCGCCCAGTCGGGCGGGATCGCCGCCGTGAGGAACTCCGTGAAGTCCTCATAAACTAAATAGCGTCTATTCTCAGCCTGGACAGGCGGAAGGAAAAGGGCCAAGAGCAGAACGGCCGGCAAACTCGTTAATACCCGCATGGGAAAATCTTACCCTTTCACTGGTTGGTAGTGGCACATGCTTCCGGGCAGTTGAACTGCGGAGGTTTCCTGCTTCGGACGCCGGATTCGGGGTCGTCTATGCAGTGAACCGTCCGAAAAGCACCGATACACCAGGCCTCCATCAAGAATAAAAACCACTGCCCCGGAGCCGGGGACGATACCCCCACGGCTCCGGGACGGTGGACAACAACGCGGGTCAGAAGATTCCCCACTGATCAATGATCGTGGGCGATTCGAGGACTTCGAACGTCTGGACGATTTCGTCGTTCTCGGGGTCAACGTCCGGCACGCCGCTGTCCTGCTTGTCCGGAAGCGGTGCGGGCGCGACGATGGTGGCCGTATAGATGCCCGGCTCGTCGAAGGTAAGGGACGGAAAGTCAACGCTGATGACTTCGCCGGCGTCTATCTTTTCCATTGTGACCCGTTCGTCATAAACGACGGGCCCGTCCTCCCCGGGTCCGTGGACCTGATAGGTAACGTCGAAGGGGGAATCGCCATCCAGTTCGCCGACGTTCATCACCAACACCGACATGGGTGTCGGTGTACCGGCAACAGGGAGGAAAGGGGTTTGGAACTCAAAGCCGATGGGAGCGATATCGAGCTGTTGGACGCGGACAGGAATCTGCGCGGTGAACGCGGCATCGAAGTCGCCGTCGGGGATCGCGGTGATCGTAACGACACCTGCGGCTGAGGGCACGAAGTCCGGAGGGTCGTCCTTGTCAAAGGGCATCTCCTCGCTTTCGATGAGTACCGTGGTCTGAATGAGGGCGGGTTCGTCCTCGGAAACCGTCACGTCAATGATGGGATCACTCATCGGCCATCCCTCGGTATTTGACATTTCGAGGGTCAGGTGGACCGGATCGGTCGAGGGCCGCGGGCTGCTGATGAGGAATTCGATAGTGACTTCAGGGAAGACCTTCCCCCCTATGAACATCATGTCTGGCTCGTGGATGGTCGCATGAGGCACGACCGAGACCCACAGGGTGTCCGACGGCAGGGGGCTCTCGCTGCTGGGAAGGTCGAACAACTGGAGCCGGTTGACTCCAGCCTGGGCGTCGGGAGGTACCTCGACCGCGTACTCCAGGGAGTGCGATTCTCCCGGACCCAGGGTGAGTTCCACCAAGTCCGGGGGGAAAATGTTCCAGCCGAGGTCATCCACCAAACTGACCGCAAGATCGCGCTCCTGGTCGGTGGTATTGACGACAGTGACCGGAAACTCCCTCATCGAACCGGGCAGAACAACCATCCGATCAATACGGAAGAATGATCCTATGCCGAGTTGGTCCAGCGCCGAGCGGCGATGGTTGCGCAGCCGCTCCCGGATGATGTCCTTCACCCAGTCCGGCAGAGGAATCGTCCCGTTGTCGTGGGCCAGTTCCTGCTGGGCGTAGGCGTCCCATTCGGCCAGGTGCCCCCAGAAAGTGCAGTCGCCCCAGAAGCCGGGTTGGTCAGACCAGCAGTTGTGGACCTGCCAGGCATGGCGCAGCTCGTGGAGTTTGACGCTGGCCAGCACGTTGATGCAGAATTCGAAGGAGTTGGGGCAGAAGACAACCCGCTTGGCGTCCTTGGATGTCCCCTGACGGGGAACGTGGGCAGCACTGCGGCTGTTGGGATCGTACTCGTATGTGGTGCCGGGCGGGGCTTCCAGGTTGAAGTGAAGGTCCACCCGCTCGACAAGCCACTCGCGGATTCTCTTTTCAAGGTCGCTCCAGCGCTCTGCGAGTTCGCGCCAACGTTGCGCCAACTCGCGCCAGCGCCTGGCCATTTCCGTGTTGCCTTGGAGGGCGAATTCCCTGGCCCGCTCACGGGCCCGGGCTTCCCGTTCCTTGGCTTCGTCGTAGCCGCGGCGCGCGCGGTCGGCACGCTCCTTGGTCGCTTCCATTTCCTGGCGCTGTGCAGGCGTTGGTTGAGTTGGGCTGGTGGTGGGGAAGGCGTCTGCTCCGGAGGGCCCGGCGGCAAGGACCACCGCTAGAAGCCATCCGGCCGCAATCGCGGCAAAGCGTGTCATGGCTGCGGGCCTCCTATTCGATGGTGAAGGTCGAGGGTTCGGAAACGAGCACCCCGCGCCAGGCGGTGCCGGTCTCCGGCTGATGAATGTTCGTATAGACAGCCTGAACACTGTAGTCTCCTGGTGCGGAGAGATCGAAGAAACCCGCGTTCAGGTTGTCAAACTTGAACACGAATTCGCCGGATGGCGTTTCCTTGAAGTCCCGGGGGCGCCTCAGGGGCGCGGCAATCCGGCCCTCGAAGGGCACGAGGCTGCCGTCGGGCCCGGTGATGCGGTAAGCCAGCACCGCAGAGATGTCGTTCTCGTCGGCGACATCCAACCGGCCGTTGAGGGTGACGGGATCGGGGCCGTTGTTGCGTACGAAGACGAGCAGTGGAATTTCGTCTCCGGCGGCGAACACGTTCGGGTCGTCGGGCTCATACACGTCGGCGTCGAGCTGGAGCACCACCTCCAGGTTCTCCTCGGGCTCGGACACGATAATGCGGCTGAGGTAAAGAGCCAGCCTGTCCGCGGGGGTGACGGTGCGGAACTGGACGTAGTACTCACCCGGGACGACACCGGGGAGGTTGTCCGTGTACCGCGTGGGTGTAGTGCTGGCGATGGGTGGCAGGTCCAGAACCGTGTCGCCCGTGCCTGGTGAAGTCCCCACGACAATTTGCAGGAGGTGAGGCTGGTCGGAGTCTGTGACGCGGGCATGGAGGTCAACGGTGTAATCCACGCCGGATTCCAGAGGGAGCGCGGGTGGGATGAGCCAGTCGTCCGCGGCTGCGTCCGGGTTGCTGAAGTAACGCGCCGCGGGACCGCCGCGCACGCCGCCCCATTCAACCGCTTCCCAGGTATAGCCGTCCGCATTCGCGTCCTCCACGGCCCAGTCCGGTGGAATTGCCGCCGTGAGGAAGTCCGTGAAATCCTCATACAGAAGAAACTGACGGTTCTCCGCGCGGAGTGATGAGGAGAGAAACGCGAACACGCACAGGCCGAGTACGACCGCGAGGGTCCGTTTCATGACAAAGCGGTCTCCTTTCTGCGGGTGGATGAGACACACACCTACGTGTGCCGGTGGGGGGCAAAAGTTGCCTCGGGCACCAGAATAACCGATCTCCCAACCGGACCTGCTTGTCAAGACCAGAAACGCAGCGAATGCCCTGCGGCATCAGGAAATACAGGATTTCCGGCGGGAGGTGTCATTAGTTAGTCAGCGGGCCAGGGGTAGCACTGCTTCGCAATGGGGGTGGAGTTCGCATCAAGTACAGTCTGGAGAAACACCGATGCAGCAATGAAGCAGGCCACTCGGAAAGACCGGTTCACGCTGACAGCGACTGATGACCAGTCCAGTGGCGTGAGTAAGTCAGCATCGGTGAGAATCGGCGGATAGCTTAAGAGTGAGCAAGAGAAGGGAAACGCTCTGGCCCGGGAGGCCTTCCTCACGGGCACCGTTGCGTCGTAGCGGCGTGGCGTGAGTTCTGTGGGAAGGGGGAGCACGCAACGGCGCCACGACGCAACGAAGGAGGCGCGGGTTCAGGGCCTCACCGGTCATCCGCAGAAGTTTCAGGCCCCCACGAAATGGTGGGATGCACCCGTGGCAAGTCCGAACCGCCCGGCCAAATCAGGTTGACCGCTTTCCGCCCAGCTTCACCTTCTTGGCATCGACGGCGGGACACCCCCGGACCACGGACAGAAGCACCCCAAAACGCGCCAATCGCGGCAGGCAGGAAGGC
>SLMS01000268.1 GCA_007133495.1 Candidatus Sumerlaeota bacterium
CCATCCCACTCCCACGTGTCTCCGAAAGTGGTGGCGCCGGAGCCGAACCCGCCGAAGAGCACCACGCGGTTGCGCCCACTGTCGTAAGCCATTGCATGGCGGTCGCGCCCGGGAGGGCCGTCCGTTGCCAATTGCTGCCACTGCGTGCCAGCCCATGCCCACGTGTCTTCCGCCCGCACCGTGCTGAACCCTCCGAAAAGGATCGTTTGCTCGTTTGCGCTGTCCCACACCATGGCGTGACCTGATCGCCCTGAGGGGCCGCCGGACGAAACATGCTCCCAGCCCTCGCCGTCCCACTCCCACGTATCGCGTTTCCTTCCGTCCGCCGTCACGGAGTCCTTCCCTCCGAAAAGCACCGTGCGGCCGCGCGCGGTATCGTAAGCCATGGCATGATCATCCCGTGCCTCCGGCCCGGACGCACCCGTCTCCTGCCAGGAGGAAGGAGGCGTCGCCGCCCCCGCCACTGGACTTGTCGCAAAATACGAAACGGTCGATATGGCCAGCAGCAGAAACAGATGGGGGGAACACTTCGCCATGATTGTATCCTGTTCTTCGAATGTCAGCACCGGAGTCATTCCGGCGCCCATGGTTCCATAAGAGCAAAAGGGTCATCCTTCTCAAAGGAGGTCGTCAAGCACAACATATCCGCGCCAAAACCACCTCCGCATCCTCAAGATTGACTCTGCCAAGCCCGCCAAAGCGCTTGACGAAGCCACCCCGCCCAACAACAAGAAAACCACACACTCCACCGGCCTGCCCCGGAGCAACACCCCGATGTCCGGAAACAGCATCCTCTCCTCCCTTCGGCCGGCATCCATCGCTCTCCCGCTTGCACTGGCCGCACTGCTCGGGCTGATTCTCCTCATTGTCTATATGGCCATCAGGAGGCGCCCCCTCGTCATGAGCGACCGCCTCTCATATCTGCTCGCTGCCGTATACATCGTCTGGACCCTTCAGTCGGTGCTCACCTACACGAAATTTTATGAATTGGGCGGAATACTGGACCTTGTCTTTACCCTCTTGGCCCTTGCTCCTGCCGCCTTCGTTTTGTGGCCGGGCCAGCGGAGCTACGTCGTCCTGGGTGCATCCGAGAAATACTTCCGTGAAGCCCTCCAGGACGCCGCCCTCCGCCTTGGCCTCGTTCTGGAGGACACCGATGCCGGCATGCAATTCCGCGAACCGGGAGGAGGCCCCGTCATTGTGGTCAGCGGCTCCGACACCTTCGCCTGGCTGATGCCCGAGCCCTCCGCCTCCCGGCGCGGGCTGCGCCAGCTCGTCCCCGCCGTGCGGGACTCCTTCCGCTCCACCCCCGGCGAAATGGCCCTCGTCCTGTATTACGTCTTCGCCGGCTTTGGGCTGCTCTTCCTGTCCATCGGGCTCATGATCGCGTTTGTGTGATGCAGCGCTGCCCCCTTCTTCCCCCCAACCCTCTTAGCCCTTGAGGTCCACCTCCCGGCCAGTGCTTCATACGCCCTCTTGAGCAGGAACACCCGCAGCCGAGGACCTCACACCATGCAAAACAACCGCAAGCTCCACTCCCACGTCGTCACCAAGGGCGCCGCGCGTGCACCACATCGCGCTTTCCTGCGCGCCATGGGGCTCGGCGACGAGGAACTCGCGCGCCCGCTTGTCGGCGTGGCCGATTCGTGGAACGAAGCCACTCCCTGCAACATCACCCTCAACCGCCAGGCCCGCGTCGCCAAGGAAGGCGTCGAAAAGGCCGGCGGCACGCCCCGCCAGTTCAGCACCATCTCCGTCAGCGACGGCATCGGCATGGGGCACGAAGGCATGAAGGCCTCCCTCGCCTCCCGTGAAGTCATCGCCGACAGCGTCGAACTCATGGTCCGCGCCCATTGCTACGACGCGGTGGTGGCGCTGGCCGGGTGCGACAAGTCCCTCCCCGGCATGGTCATGGCCCTCGCCCGTCTGAACCTTCCCGGCGTCTTCCTATACGGCGGGACCATCAAGCCCGGCACCTACAAGGGCCAAAACATCACCATCGGTGACGTTTACGAAGCCGTGGGTGCGCATTCCGCCGGAAAGCTGAGTGACGAGGAACTCCACGACATCGAATGCGGCGCGTGCCCCGGCGCGGGCTCCTGCGGCGGCCAGTTCACCGCAAACACCATGGCCTGCGCCACGGAAGCCCTCGGCATCGCCCTCCCCGGCAGCAACTCCGCACCCGCCGAGGACCTTGATCGCGACGAATACGCCCGCAAGTGCGGCGAAACCGTCATGAACCTGCTCGACAAAAATATACGCCCGCGGGACATACTCACCTTCGACGCATTCGAGAACGCCGCCGCCATCGTCGCGGCAACCGGTGGCTCCACCAATGCATTCCTCCATCTGCCCGCCATCGCGGCAGAATGCGGCGTGCGCTTCACCATCGAGGATATAGACAGGGTCTCCCGCCGCACGCCCATCATCGCGGACCTCAAGCCCGGCGGCCGCTACGTCGCCGAGGACGTTCACAACGCCGGCGGCATTCCTGTTATTATGAAATCACTCCTCGACGCGGGGCTCTTCCACGGCGCCTGCCTTACCGTGACCGGCAAGACAATGGCCGAAAACCTCGCCGGTATCACCATTCCCGAAGGCCAGGACGTCATCCTTCCCGTGGACAAAGCCGTCCGCGCCACCGGCGGCCTTGCCGTCATGAAGGGCAACCTCGCCCCGAAAGGCTGCGTCATCAAGACTGCCGGCGTGGAGGTGCAGCACCACCGCGGCCCCGCCCGCGTCTTCAACTGCGAGGAGGACGCCTTCGACGCGATCTCGCGCGAGGAAGTCAAGAAGGGGGACGTCGTTGTCATCCGCTACGAAGGCCCTCGCGGTGGTCCTGGAATGCGCGAGATGCTCGCGCCCACCGCCGCCCTCGTCGGCCAGGGCCTCGGCTACGAATGCGCCATGGTCACCGACGGCCGCTTCAGCGGCGCCACCCGCGGCCTCATGATTGGCCACGTCACCCCTGAAGCAATGGAAGGCGGCCCCATCGCCCTCGTCGAGGACGGGGACATCATCTCCCTCGACGCAGAAACGGGAAAGATAGAACTCGAAGTCAGCAGCGGCGAGCTTGCCCGCCGGCGCGGCGAATGGAAACCGATAGAGCCGCGCTACAAGTCCGGCGCGCTATATAAATACGCCGAACTCGTCGGCCCCGCCAGCGAAGGCGCCCTCACCTCTCCGGCCGGAGGCCTCTGCGCCATCGACGAGGAAAAACTCATCATCCGCGGTTGAACTTCACGGGCGAGTGCGGCACCCACCCCGCCGCACTCGCCCCACACTCTGGACTGCAAGACTTCCCGCACCCAGCAGCCAACAACCCCGAACTCCTAATTCCCAATTCCCAATTCTTAATTGACCTACGCTGCTGGCCGCGCGCGTCCCTTTGCCCAGTTGCGGATACCTTCGATTTCCTCGCGCATCGTGAACGAAAGCGGGAACGTCTGCTCGATGGCTTTCGCGATGTCCTTCGTTTCCAGGTCCCTCCCTGCGTGCAGCGCCCGGAAAAGCCCGGACACCACGGCGGCCTCGATCTCCGCACCTGAAAAGCCGGACGTCATCTCCGCCAGCCGAGCACAGTCTATCTTCTGTGGATCGCGTCCGACCCGCTGCAGGTGAATTCCGAAAATCTGCTCCCGCGTCGGCGCCTCCGGCAGGTCCACGAAGAAAATCTCGTCGAAACGCCCCTTCCGCATTATCTCCGGCGGCAGCACCGAGATATTGTTTGCCGTCGCCGCCACGAAGACCGGCCGGGTGTTTTCCTGCATCCACGTTACAAGCGTCCCGAAAACCCGCTGCGTGGTCCCCGAATCGCCGGACCCACTGCCCCGGAGTCCGCCGAGTCCCTTGTCTATCTCGTCTATCCAGAGCACGCATGGGGACACGCCCTGCGCCAGTTGCAGCGCCTGGCGGATACGCGACTCCGACTCGCCCACGTAGGAGCCGAAAATCGCTCCCATGTCCAGCCGCAACAGCGGCATCCGGTAAAGCGACGCAATTGCCTTTGCGCTCAGCGACTTCCCGCAGCCCTGCACGCCCAGCAGCAGCAGTCCCTTCGGTGGAGGCAGGCCGAATTCCCGCGCCTTGTCCGTAAACGCGAGATTCCTCTCCGCGAGCCACTCCTTCAGCCCGACCAGCCCGCCAATATCGTCCAGGCTCTCCTTCACATCCACGTACTCCAGCAGGCCGGACTTCCGCACGATCTGCCGTTTTTCGGAGAAAACTTCGGGCACCTGATCGCCGCCCAGCCGGCCCGTCTTGACAAGCGTCTTTGCGAAAACGTTCTCCGCCTCCGCGAGCGTCAGCCCCATTGCCGCCTCCAACAGCCGGTGCCGTTCCTCCGCCCCCTTTGTAATATTATACTCCGGGTTCTCGTCCACCTCCACTTCGATCCGGCGCAGCAGATCGTCCAGCTCCTCCATCGTCGGAAGCGGAAAATCAACCAGCGTAATATCCTTGTCCAGCTCCCGGGGTATCGAGAACGGCGGCGCGAGGATGATCACGCTTGTATAGGTAAACCGGAGCGCCAGTGCCAGGTCCCGCAGCCCGCGCCGCACCGCGGAGTCCTTGAGGTAATTCTCGAAATCCTTCAGCACCACAATGGAAGGTTCACTGAGATCGAGAATACTCTTCAGGACCGCCAGCGGGTCCTTCGTGCCCTTGCGGCCCTCCGCCTGCGTCGGCACGTGGGCGCGGTAGCGCAGCAACCCCCGCGTGATTGACCATTCCATCAGGTGCTTGTCGAGCTTGTCCGCCAGCCGGAATAAATTCGTCATCACTCTCTCCTCCTCCCAGGAGAGAATCGCAATGAGCGGATAGCGCGCCCGCACAAGTGTCTCGATTTCCCCGAGTACCGGTGCCACCGGGATCGCGTCCGGCTCCTCCGGACTGGTGGGCATGTTCGGGACCTCGCTCATCGGGCCGTTCCTCCTTCGTATAGCTGGAGCGTGTACATCAGGGGCAGCGGACTTCCAGTTCCTCCCGCAGGAACGCCGTATGTTCCTCAGGCACCATGCGCATCGCCGCGCGGTACAATTCCCATGCCCTCTCGCACCGGTCCGCCTCGATCATGATCAGGCTCGCGTTGATTGCAAAAATGGGGTCGCGTGGCGCCAGCTCCACCGCCCGGTCCGCCAGCTCCGCCGCCTCCTCGAACTCATGCTCATCGCGCTTCATCAGCGCCAGTTCCATTGTTGCGTTCGGCTCATTCGGAACCAGCTCCAGCACGCGCCGGAAATCGCGGTGCGCCTCCTCGCGATTGTTGAGCCGCCTGTTGGCCACTCCCCGCACGAAGAAACCATTCCAGAACTCAGGGTGCTCCTGCACCAGCGGGGTCAGCTCTCGAATTGCCCGCTCCAGATTGCGCCGCGCGCGGTTTGTGTTCGTTTCCTCCTCGAACACCAGCCGGCGCGCATTCTGGAATCGCCCCTCGGCCTGGGGGTGCTGAATGCGGAAAAGCCCGAAGTGCGCCGCCTGCATCACGTCCATCGTTTCGTCGTCCGCCTCCGAGGCGATCGCCATTGCCGCCCGGAGCTGATGCTCCGCCTCTTCCAGCTCACCGGCCTCCTCCAGTGCCACGCCGAAATAATAGCGCAGCCGCGCCGCTCCGGGGTGTTCCGCCACCGCGCGCCGATAGACGGAAGCCGCTTCGGGGAACTTCCCGCGCCCGGCAAGGTACTCCCCGTATAGCAGGATTGCATTTTCCTCGAAACGTTCCGCCTGTATAGCTGCGTCCACGTGGCGCTCCGCCAGCGCCTCGTCCCCGAGGTTCGCCGCCGCACGGAAAAGATTGTTATAGAGCACCCCCCACTCCGGGTCCTCCTCAATCGCCTGCTCCCAGTAACCCACTGCCTGCTGCATGCGGTTCTGCAGTGCCAGCGTCACCGCCAGCTCGTTCAGCGTCCGCGCCCGCGGCGCTCCCGTCTCCAGTGCGTTGCGGAACGCCTCCTCCGCCTTCTCAAGGTCGGGCGAGGGCGTGCCCCGCTTTGCCAGCAGGCCCATCCGGAACCACGGCGTGTGGCGCTCGGGGTCCAGTTCCGCTGCCCGCTCGAACGCCATCATCGCCAGCTCCGCCTCATCGACGTCCTCCAACGCCTCGCCGTAGGCGGTCCACAAGTCCGCTTCCTCTTCGTTTTCGTTCAGGAGCGCCTGGATGCGCACCCGGCGCTCGGCCGGCTGCAGCGCCTCGTCCTCCAGGATCGCCATCGCCTCATCCACCGGGGAGGCATTGCCAGCTTCCTCCGCGGATTCGGCAAGCGCCGGCACAAGCCACGCCCCCAGGAAAAGGGCCGCGACGGAGAAAACGGCAATTCGGTTGAAAAAGGGTCCCAAGTGATATCCTCGCACTTCCAAGCGTTGCAGGCGAGGATGCTAGGGAGACGGCCACCCTCCCGCAAGGGACAAGCGGCCGGCTCACCCCCCGGCCGGAGGTCCACTCCCGGACGCGCTTCCCGCCGGTGCCTCCGCCCGGTCCAGCTCCTCCCACCGTTCGAAGACCCGCAGCACGTTCTCCGGCCGCGCCCCCGGCCCGAATTCGCACTGCGCGATTACCCCGCCACTCTCCGCCGCCCGCAGGTGCTCC
>SLMS01000192.1 GCA_007133495.1 Candidatus Sumerlaeota bacterium
CACCATCGCCGCTATATACCTGTGCGTACAGAAATGCACCGCCAGCGGGTTCCCCGGCAGCCCGAAGAGAAGCCGGCCGTCCTTGACCGCGAAAAGCAGCGGCTTGCCCGGCTTTTGCGAAACCTTGTGAAACACCCTTCGCCAACCGGCTTCCGCGATCACCCCTGGAACGTAATCGTACCGTCCCGCTGAAACACCTCCGGTGAATATAATAATATCGCGGTCCGCGCACCGTTCCAGCGCCGCAGCCACTTCCTCCCGCCGGTCAATCGCCCGCTCCTGCGTCACCTCCCGCACCCCAAGCGCCCCCAGCATCGCCGCCAGCACCGGCCGGTTGCTGTCCCGTATATGAAACCGGCCCGGGATTTCGTCCCTGCTCACCAACTCGTCTCCGGTGGCTATAATGCCCACGCTTGGAAAGCGCCAGACAAGCGGGTGCGCCGCGCCAACCGTCGCCAGCGCCCCCACCGCGAGCGGAGTCACCGTCGCCCCACGCGGCAGAACAGTCTCACCAGCCTGCAGCTCGCTCCCCTCCGCCGCTATATTTTGTCCAGGTTTTATAGCGGAAGGAAGAACGACCCCGTCGCCTGTCTCGATAATTTTTTCTATCGGCACCACCGCGTCCGCGCCCGCCGGGCTCGCCGCCCCCGTCGTCACGCCCACCGCATGGCCCTTTTCGAGAGTGCCCTCCCAGGGCCTTCCCGGAGCTGCCTCCCCCACGGCCGCCACCGAGCTGCCGGCATCCTCCGCCCGCACCGCGTAGCCGTCCATCATGACGCGCGGAAACGGCGGATAATTCCGGTCGGTCTGTATCTCTTCCGCAAGCACGCACCCGGCTGCCTGTTGCAGCGGCACCCGCTCCGCACGCGGCGGCGGGACATGCTCCAGCACGCGCTCCAGCGCAGCGTCCGGCGAAAGCAGCGGTGAAGGTTTTGTCTGCGTCATGCGGAGTGCACGTGTTCCGGATGGCTGTGCGGCCCGGCCGCCGAACAGTGCGCGCAGAGCACCCACTCCGCTCCCCCGTCCGTATAATATTCCTTCTTCCAGATCGGCACGCGCACTTTCAATTCGTCTATAACGTACTGACACGCTTCGAATGCGGCCCTCCGGTGCGCCGCCGCCGCTCCCACCCACACGGCCGTCTCCCCGATTTCGAGAAGCCCCACCCGGTGCTCGCACTCCACGCACAGCACGTCAAACTTTTCGAGCGCCTCCTCCACGATGCGTCGTCCCTCTGCAACCGCCAGCACTTCATAGGCCTCGTATTCCAGCCTTTCCACCGCCCGGCCGTTGTTGTGGTTGCGCACAACGCCCGCAAACGTAACGCACCCTCCCACCCGCGGGTCGCCACCAAGGCCCTGCGCAAGGGCACTGCAATCGAGCCGCTCTGGTCTCAGCCGGAACACCGTCACCCTCCCGCAACCGGTGGAATATAGACAACCGAGTCGCCCGGGGAGAGCGGCGTTTCCCACTTCGCAAAAGCGTCGTTCACCGCCACCCGCAGGTGCGCCTGCTCCAGCGCGAAGCCATGGCGCGCTCGCAGTTCTGCGTAGAGTTCTGCCGGGGTTCCCGCGGCCGTCTCGACGACCTCCGAGTCCCGCCCGGCCCGCTCGCGCATGCCCGCGAAGTAGCGCACTTCTATTTCCAGAACCGTCTTCTTCATGCCAGTCCTCTCTCGCAGGGATGCCTCACGTCTTCGCCATTTCCTGCCGCGCCCACTGCCAGGCAGCAACCGTCATCGGGAAACCAACCGTGTTGAGCGACAGCAGCACCGCCTGCTCGATTTCCTCCCCGCTGACGCCAGCCTCCAGCGCACGCCGCACGTGACTCCGCAGAGCCGATTCCAGCCCCGCCCCGGCGCAGATACCGATCTTCACCAGCGCCATCTCTTTGTCACCGAGCGGCCCCGCCTGCTCCACCGCCTTCGCCGCCTGGCTGTGCGCCTCCTCGATCGCGGGGAACCGATCACGGAACTCCACAAACGTCTTCGGTAGTTTCCTATCCATCGTGCCGGAGCCTTTCACAGGGATATCTGTATAGACAGTCAACCGCCGATGCACTGCATCGAGCGGCCCAGCGATTCCTTCACCGCCTCTTCCAGCCGGTACTCCTTCGGCCGGGCCAGAAATGCTCCCGACAGCACCGCCGCCAGCGCCTCTTCATCGCGCCGGCCTATAATATCGAGCAGCGGTATCTCCTCCGCCGACAGCAGGCACGGCCGCAGCGTCCCGTCGCTCGTCATCCGCAGCTTGTTACACCCGGCGCACTTCGTACACGACATCTGCGATATAAACCCGATCCGTGCCCGCGTGCCCTCCACGCGGTATGTCTCCGCCGGGCCGAAACCCGTCGTCTCGCCGAGCGGCACCAGCCGCAACCCCTGCTGGCCCATCCGCCGGCGAAGCTCCTCCGCCGAGACAAACACATCGCGCCAGTAGTCCTTCTCGTCCCCCAGCGGCATCGGCTCGATAAACCGCACCTCCACATTCTCCCGGTCACTGAAGGCCGCGAACTCCGCCAGCTCGTCCGTGTTCCGGTCCCGGAGCGCCACCGCATTCAGCTTCACCTGCCGGAACTGCCGCTTCGCCTCGGCGATTCCTGCCAGCACGCGCCCCAAGTCGCCCCCGCGGGTGATCGCGCGGAACCGCTCCGGCCGCAATGAGTCCACCGAGATATTCACCCGCCGCACTCCTGCGCGCGCCAGCGGCTCCGCCATCCGGTCGAGCCGCACCCCGTTGCTCGTCATTGCGATGTCCCGCAGGCCCTTCAGCGCTCCCAGCCGCTCAATCCACTCCACCAGCCCGGGCCGCACGGTCGGTTCACCCCCCGTGATCCGGAGCGCCTCCACCCCGAGCCGCTCCACCGCCACTTCCGCCAGCCAGTATAGATCGTCCCAGGAAAGCGGCTCCGGCACCAGCGAGGGGCAGGTGCCGTTCGGCGAGCAGTACTCGCACCGCAGATTACACCGGTCCGTCACGCTGATCCTCAGATAGCCGAACGTGCGCCCGAAGCGGTCCCGAACGCGCCGCGCCGCCGGAGGGGAGAGTGTGGGGGTCTCGTACGTCATGGGGTCTCCTCAAGCAAATCTGCTGATCCAAGCTGCTCCACCGTGTTGAACGAAGCAAGGCTATCCGCCGCCGCTCCATCCAGCGTAACCCAGCGGCAGCCGGCGCCTGCTGCCCAATACCGCGGCGAGCGCTCCCCGCCTGCCAGCGCCTCCCGAATCCGCGGCAACGACCCCGCAGGGAAAAGCCCGGGAAACGGCGCCAGCGAGGTCCCGTCCCCCCGCCGGAAGAAAACCGGCAGCTCCGCGTCCTCCTCCGCGAAGAGCAACTCCAGCGTCTCCGCCCGCAATAGCGGCTGGTCGCAGCACACCACCAGCAGGCTCGCCGCGCCGCTCTCCTCCAGCCCACGCGCAACGGCGGCAAGCGGGCCCTCGAAGGCGCGCTCGTCCTGGACGAGCGGCAGCCCCAGCCCGCGCAGATATGCTCCCGGCTCCGGCGGCACCGAAAGATACACCGGCAGCCCGAGTGGAGCCACCCCCCCGAGCACCCGCTCGATCATCGTCCGCCCGCCGGCCAACCGCACCCCCTCCTTCGGCGCGCCCATCCGGGAACTCCGTCCGCCAGCCAGCACCAGTGCCGCTCTGCCGCTCATCGACGCATCCGCCCGCTGGCTATCGCCGCACGTCCTTCTGCAGCTTCCGCGAGCCTTTCTCTCCCGTCAGAATCAGCCCCGCAACCATCAGGAAGCAGAACAGCGACGCCAAAAACATCGGCAGCGTCACCCGCAGATTCCCGCCATAGAACGCCTCCAGGGAGGACGTCAGCAGCCAATACTGAATAATGCAGATTGAAGCGCATATCCACAGCCGCGCCGTCGTCGCTGCCGTAACGCCGGGCCGTGTATCGAATTTGGGCTTTCCGATGGGCATGTGTCCATCTCCTTTCCTTCAGGATTGCGCCGCGGCCTGTGCAGCCGCCGGTTCCGTCCGTTCCGCGCGCCGGTAAAGCGCCGGCGCCTCCTTCTTCAGAATACCCCGTACCACAAGGTGCATCCACACAAGGCACACCACCGACAGGACGAACAGGAATATCCAGCAAGTCGTCCACACGCCGGTCCAGTCCAGCAACAACCCGAAAATGATCGGGCAGATAAAGCCGCCAAGGCCGCCGATCACCCCCACCAGGCCTCCGACGGAGCCCACGTCGTTCGGGAAGTAGGTCGGAATATACTTATAGACAGCCGCCTTGCCCAGCCCCATCGCCAGGCCCAGCATCAGCACAAGGAACGTAAAAATGTACACGTTCGCCTGGAAGTAGATCGTCGTCGTCCCGCGGGCCAGCAGCTGTCCCGCGGATATCTCGTCCCCGGGTTGGAACTCGCGGAAATCACCCGCCTCGCCGGGCGAGCCCACCCAGGACATCTCCGAGCGGATCAACGGCAGCGGCAAAAACTCCTCCTGGCCTTCCACTTCCTGCAGCGGGGCACCCTCGGCCACCTGCAGCTCGTAAACGTCCACCCTTCCCGACTCCGGATGCACCACCCGCATCTCCCGGTCCGTCACCTCCTCCACAACGCCGGGTGTGTTGGCGATAATACCTTCGCCCGGTGTACGCACGAACATCTCCGGGAAAATCAGCAGGAAAGTGAAAACCGTGCACAGCGCAAACGTCCAGTAAAGCGACGCGCGCGCGCCAATCTGGTCGGTGATCCACCCGCACGCCGCACGGATCACGCCGCTCGGGAAGGAGAAAATGGATGCAAACAGCCCGGCCATTGCCAGCGAAAGCCCGTATGCCTGCACGTAGTACGGGACGAGCCACTGCGCCAGCGCCACAAATGCACCGAAAACCAGGAAATAATAGAGTCCGAAACGCCACACCCGGATATCCCGCAAAGGCGCGAGCTGCCGCGCCAGCGTCTTCGTCCGGCCGCCCTCCACCACCTTCGTCGTCGTCACCATCCAGAAAACCACCGCCGTTAGCGCAAGCGCCGCACCGTATATCACCGGCAGCCAGCGCCATGCCTCCGGGTTCGCCCCTCCCGAGGTCAACATCGTCAGCAGCGAAGGCGCCACCAGCGTCGTCACCGCCGCACCGGCGTTCCCGGCACCGAATATACCGAGCGCCGTGCCCTGCAGGCTTTGCGGAAACCAGAGGCTCGTGTACGCGATTCCCACCGCGAAGGAAGCCCCGGCCAGCCCGAAACCCAGCGCACAGAAAAGGAAGAACAAATAGCTGTCCGCGAAATAATTCAGCCCCAGAAAACCCGAGGCCACCAGCATCAGTACAAAATAGACTATCCGCCCCCCGTACTTGTCCGTCAGCAATCCCACCGGCAGCCGCAACACCGAGCCCGTCAGCACCGGGGCCGCCATCAGCACGCCCATCTCCGTCCGCGTCCAATCGTGGATGCCGTTCCCGATCAGGTACGTGATCAGCACGGCATTCATCGTCCAGCATGCAAAGCACACCGTGAACGCGAACGTGTTCATCCCGAGAATGATCCAGGGTCTGTAACCGCCGGTCATCCGCGCGTCCCTCCTGTTGCACCCGCCCGGGAACTCAGCATGGCGCCTCGGCTCCCTTCCGGCTGTAATACCACCACGTCAGCACAATGCAGGAAATATAGAACGCGATAAACCCGTAAAGCGCCGCAAAAGGCGCTCCCGTGAACTGAATCGACCAGCCGAACGTCAGAGGAATCACAGCCGCGCCGTACGCACCGATGGCGCTCGTAAAGCCGAGCACCGCCGCCGATTCCTTCGCTGCGTCGCGCTGCATTGCCGCCTTGTCCTCCGGCGAAGCCGCGCCGCCCAGCATCTTCTCGTGCATCGTCATGAAAATCACCGGCACCATCCGGAATGTTGAGCCGTTCCCCACCCCTGTCGTCGCGAAAAGCAGTATGAACATCGCCAGAAAGCCCCAGAAAGCCCCCGGCTGCTCCTTGATTTGCAGAAACCAGATCACCCCGAACACAGCCGCTGTCATCACGATAAAGTTCCAGAACGTCACGCGCGCGCCGCCAACCTTGTCCGACAACCATCCCCCAAGCGGCCGGATCAGTGCACCCACCAGCGGACCAAGGAAGACGTACTTCAGCGGGTCCACCTCCGGAAACTGCGTCCGCGTCAGCAGCGCAAGCCCCGCCGAATAACCGATAAAGGAGCCAAACGTGCCGATATACAGCCAGCACATGATCCAGTTGTGCTTCCGCCGGAAAATGATCGCCTGCTCGCTGAACGACGCCCTTGCCGTCGCCAGGTTGTTCATCAGGAACCACGCTGCCACACAAGCCAGAACGATGAGTGGAATCCAGATGAAGGAGACATTCTGCAGGTACACCTGCTCCCCGTCCTCCGCCGTCTGCGGTCCCCCGAAAATGAACGCGAACGCTCCGATCGAAAGCACAACACCGGCCGTGAACTGCACCGCGCTCACGCCGAGGTTCCCAAGCCCCGCATTCAACCCCAGTGCCGTCCCCTTCAGCGCCCGCGGGAAAAAGAAACTTATATTCGACATCGAGGAGGCGAAATTACCGCCACCAAAACCAGCCAGCAACGCCAGCACCACGAACGCCCAGTACGGCGTCCCCGGATTCTGCACGGCAATCCCCATCCCCACCGCCGGGATCAGCAACGAAGCCGTGCTCAGCACGGTAAAATTCCTGCCACCGACCACCGGCACAAGGAACGAATAGAAAATGCGCAGCGTCGCCCCCGAAAGCCCCGGCAGCGCCGCCAGCCAGAAAAGCTGATTCTCCGAGAAGGTGAAACCGACACTGTTCAGCTTCACCACCACCGTGCTCCACACCATCCATACCGCAAACGCCAGAAACAGCGCCGGCATCGAGCAGTACAGATTCCGCCACGCCACGCGGCTTCCCACCCGCTCCCAGAAATCCCGGTCCTCCGGGTTCCACTCATGGATTGTCGTGCCGCCGCGATACTCGTCCGGTGCGGGAGGCGCGGCCTCCGCCCTCGATGGGGACATGTGAAGTCCTCTCCGTCAGATATGAGTCAGGAGAACCTGATCTCGTTCAAGCTCACCGCCAGCACGCGGTCCTCTTCCACGCGCAACACCACCTGGCGGAGCGGCCGCAAATCCCGCGGCGGCCCCTTTATACCCTGGCCCGTGTTTATATCAAACTCCCCGTTGTGACAGTGGCAACGGATCGTCTCGCCGTGCCCATCCTCCGAGGGATGATACGTGACCGGACACATGAGGTGGGTGCATTTCTGGAGGAACGAGATGAACTCTCCCGTCTCCCGCCGTATAAGAATGGCCGGCGTCTTGTCGTCCGGATAATTGAAGACAAGCCACTGGCCTTCCTCAAGGTCCATTGCCCCGGAAATTTCCACTTCCGGGAACGGCCCCTCCTCCGCCCACAGTGAGCGCACGAAAAGCGTCCCATTCCCCACCACGAAACCGGCACTCACCAGCCCGAGGAACCGGACAAAGTCCCGCCGCGTGATGAAATCGTCGTTCTCTTGCTCGGTCGGGAAGTCTTCCCGCCACTTCGGTATCGGTTTTTCGCCCTGGCTCATAGGAACTCGGCCTCCTCGGTTTCGTCGGGTCTTGCTTCCGGCATGCTTTCCGGCAGCGGTTCCCGGATTTCCGGGTCCGGCACGCCGTGCTTCTCGAAATACTCCTTCAGTTTCACTGCAAGATCGATCGGCCCGCTTGCGCCGTTGAGAAGCTCCGGCCAGTCCACCACGACCTCATCGACATCGTGCGGCACCATCACCCAGAGCTTCGTCTCGATCACCTGCTTGCCGAACCGCCATTTGTTGATCGGCTTGCTGTGCGGCCGCAGGCGTTTCATTTCCTCCATTGTGCCGTAGAAGAGCGCCCCTGTCGGGCACACCGTCGTGCACATCGGTTTCTTTCCCGCGCTCGTGCGGTCGAAACACATGTCGCACTTTTGCATCTGCTGGATTTCCTCGCTGATCTTCGGCACGCCGAAGGGACAGGCGATCTCGCAATTGCGGCAAGCGATGCAACGCGGCTTCAGGCTGGAGTGCACGATGCCGTTCTCGTCCATTTTTATGGCATCCGCCGGACACGAAAGCGCGCAGGTCGGCTCCTTGCAGTGCATGCACACCATCGGCGCCGTCTGCGCGCTGTGCGCCGGGTCCACCTTGTCCACGCTCACCATCGGTTTTCCCCGGTGCGTGTGACATTCCGAACAGCCGGCCACACAGGCGTTGCAGCCGATGCAGCGCTGGAAGTCGATGAAGAATTCCTTTACCGGCGCACTCATGCTCCCGCCTCCTGGAGTAGAGTCGAATAATCCTTCCGGAGCTGAGCCGCCTCCTCCTTCGTCGCGGCCCGTATCCGGCACGCGGCCACCTTGAACTCCGGCATCTTGCTCACCGGGTCCAACGCGTCCACCGTCAACTGATTCGCCGAAAGCCGTTCCGCCCAGTGATACGGAACGAAAACCGTATCCGGCCGGATCGCCTCCGTTATCTGCAGCGGCACCGACAGCTTGCCGCGCCGCGTTTCGATGGTCACTATCTGCCGGTGCTTGTAGCCGAGCCGTTCCGCCAGCTTCGGGTGCATCTCGCAAATCGGCCCCGTCGCCTGCTCCACAAGGAACTTGATCCGGCGCGTCTGCGTTCCACTCAGGTAGTGGAACACGCTCCGGCCCGTTGTATAGTAAATCGGGTATTCAGCATCCGGCACTTCGTGGCTCTTGCGGTACGGGGTCGTGTGCATGTGGAACTTCCCGTCCGGGTGAAAACTCTTCCGGTCCTCGAAAAGCCGGGGCGTTCCCGGGTGACCTTCCTCCGGACACGGCCAGAAAACACCCATCTCCTCCTCGATCCGCTTCCATGTAATACCGGAATAATCCGCCGTGCCTCCCTTGCTCGCCACGCGCAGCTCGTTGAATATTTCCTCGTTGTCATTGTAGGAGAAGTACTTCTCCTTTCCGAGCCGGCGCGCCAACTCCAGCAGGATTTCCGTGTCCCGCTTCGCATTGCCGGGAGGGGTGATCGCCTGCCGGACCCGGATCACCCGGCCCTCGGCGCTCGTCACCGTCCCTTCTTCCTCCTCGTGGAGCGACCCCGGCAGCACCACGTCCGCGTACCGCGCCGTCTCGTTCATGAAAAAGTCTATCGAAACGAGGAAATCCAGCTTTTCAAGACACGCACGCGCAAAGTTCGTGTTCGGGTGGCTCACCAGCGGGTTGAAGCATATCGTCAGCATTCCCGCTATTTCATCGTCATGGACCGCCTTGAATATCTCCACCGTGGACATGCCCTTGCGCGGCAACTCCTCGTCCGTAATCCCCCACACCTTGCAGATATACTCCCGGTGCGCCGGGTTCTCTATATCCCGGTTTCCGGGAAGCTGATCGCACTTGTGGCCGTGCTCGCGGCCGCCCTGGCCGTTGCCCTGGCCCGTGATCGTTCCGTAGCCGCAGCCCTCGCGGCCGATGCGCCCCGTCGTCAGCACCAGGTTGATCAGGCTCAGCACATTGTCCACGCCCTTCGTGTGCTGCTCGATGCCGCGCGCGTGAAGCAGGAAGCTCGTCTTCGCCGGGCCCCACTCCGCAGCCACTTTGCGGATCAGCTCCGGGTGCACCCCGCAGATTTCGCCCGCCCACTCGGGCGTGCAATCCTCCACGGACTTTTTCAGCTCCTCCCAGCCCTTGCAGTTGTTCTCCACAAACTCGTGGTCTATCCAGTCGTTCCGGATCAACTCGTGCAACAGCGCCTGATTCAGCGCGCTGTCCGTTCCCGGCCGCACCGGAATATGATAGTCCGCCGTGCGTGCGATCGGCGTCTCCCGCGGGTCCGCCACGATCAGCTTCGCCCCGCGGTCCCGCGCCGCCCAGATATAGTGAATCAGCGTCGGGAAGCACTCCGACACATTCGAGCCCGCAACGTAAATCACGTCCGCCTTCGGTATATCCGCCCAGGAGTTTGCCGCACGGTCCACACCGAACGCCTTCTTGTTCCCGCCACCGGCCGAAACCATGCAAAAGCGCCCGTTGTAATCCAGGTTCGCCGTGTTCAGCGCAATCCGGGCAAACTTGCCGATAAGATAGCTCTTCTCGTTCGTGAGCGAGACGCCGCTGAGCATCGAGAACGCATCCTTCCCCTTCCGCTCCTGTATCTCGCGGATTTTCCGCACAATAAGGTCGAACGCCTCCTCCCACGTCGCCTTGCGGAAACCGTTCTCCGTCCGGATCAGCGGGTCCGTCAGCCGGTCGGGGTGGTGCGTCTGCATATAGCGCTTCACCCCCTTCGGACACAGCCGGCCCTCGTTGAAGGGAAAATCTTCCCACGGCTCGTAACCGATCACCTGGTTGTCCTTCACCGCGAGTTGAATCCCGCACTGCATCCCGCAAAAACAGCAGTGCGTCTTCACCAGTTTGTCCGGCTCCGGCTTCGCCGTCCACCCCGTCACGGGCGTGTCCGTAACGTGCGGGCCGAACTCCTGGATGTATTTCTCCTCGGGAATGGGAAGCGTTGCCATATCCGGCTCCTCAGTCGAATTTGTGCTTGCGCGCGATCGAATGCGCCCGCGCGATCAGGATGCGTTTCCCCCTCGGGGAAACCTCGTTCCAGGCCGGACCCTTGCCGTCCGGCGCCGAGTAGTCGAAATCAAGCTCACCCAGCACTTCCTTCAGGTCGTCCGTCTGCATCTTCGGCGCGAAAGCCTCCCCCGTCACCGGGCAACGCGCCGGGTCCTTGTCCGCGTTCGCCGCCTTGTAATACGAGACACCAAGGCTCGCCGGCCGCTGGAAAATATGGAACAGCTTCCCAAACGGCAGATAAAGCAGCAGCGCAATTACCGACCACGCGTGGAACTGCGCCAGTGCCGTAAAGAAATAGCCCTCAAGATACTCGTAACTCACCCACAGCAGCAGCCCGCTGAACGACACCACGAACAGCAGAATCAGCGGCAGAAAATCACGCGAGAAACGCTGCACCGCCGTCGCCCCCTCCTCCATCATCCGGCGGTACATCACAATCATCACACCCGGGATCACCATGAAGCTTGCCACAACAAGCCCGTGGAAAACAAGCCAACTGAAGAAACCCGCCAACGGCAGCTCATGCACATGAAAACCGAACACCGACACGATATACGTGTGGTCCGGTTCCACCGCGCCCATCTCAAAATGAATCCAGCCGAAAACCAGCGGAAACGTGATCGCAAAAGCCAGCAGACACCCCGCCGCGATCAGCATGTGTCCGAGCCATCGCGCCGGGCTCCGCCGCCACACGAAGTCCTGCACCACCAACTTCCGCGTCACCGCCTCCCCCAAAATCCGCGGCGAACGCAGGTTCTTCCACAAGGCAGGCTGGAAACACAGCTGCCAGCCCCGGCGCCAGAACTTCTTCGTCGGCGGCTTCGTCAGCCACACACTGTAACGGTAGAAAACCGCGAAGGCAGCCGCCACACAGGCATACGTGTAGCCCACCAGCGCCGCGTCGAAATTCTGCAGGTTCCGGCTCCCGACCACGATCGCCAGCACCAGCAGCGCCGTCAGCAAGGACGCATTCCGCACCGACGGCCAGTGCAACTGCCCCGCGAAATACCTCAGCGTATCGGCGAGTTCCCTCATCTTCCGGCCCTCCCGTGGGGCCGGACGGCGATTCTCTGCTCGGTCATCACAGGCTTGCTCCTTGTGGGGGATATCAGGATGCTTATATCCTGATTTTACGTTCGCAAACTAGCCCGCCCCTTCGCAGAGCGGTCTCACGCCATCCACACTCCGGGACAAAGCCTCCAGGTTCGCCCCCGCGAAGGCCTCCTCCGCCGCCGCCATCGCCTCGTCCAGGAGCCGGTGAAGCGGGCACAAGCAGGTGTGCCCCGCAAGGCCGAGCGGGCACTGATTGATCCGCACCGGAGCAGAATCGACTGCCCGCAGCACCTCCAGCACCGAGACCTCCGCCGCCGGCCGTGCCAGCACAAAACCACCGTGCAGTCCGCGCTGCGAGCTGATCACCAGCCCCCGGACCATCAGTTGCAGAATCTTCGACAGATAGCTCTGCGGCACCCTCGTACCTCTCGCAATCTCAGCCGACGTCTGCGGCTTATCCGCGTGCTGGGCCAGAAACACCGCTGCGCGCAAGGCATACTCACCGGTGGTCGTAATCATGCGCCCTCCCCGCAACGTACACCTGCCCGAGGCGTCGTCAAGCTGGAACGGTCCATGGCACCGGGAATACCTACACACCCGGTCCGTCCCTCCCACTCGGCGCGGGGCAGGACCCACACGCGGGCCCGTTCGCCCTCGCGCTGCAGGTGCGGCGGGGGGGGGACCCCGCCGCACCGACGTGCCGCACCCTATATCAGGACATCTGGAGGTCAAGGTATGTTTTTGTCACCCCCTGCTCCCGCCTCCCCAAAAGAATCCGGCTCCGCGCGAAGGCGGAGCCGGGAGGAGATACTGGTTCAGGATGAGGGACTACACCATCGTGTCACGACTTGGTTTTCTTCGCGGCGGTGCGCCGGGTAGCAGTGGTCTTGCGCGCTGCCGGTTTGCGGGCCGCTGTCTTCCGGGCCGCCGGCTTGCGTGCAGTGGTTTTCCGTGCTGCCGGCTTCGCTGTCTTGCGGGCCGCCGGTTTGGCGGTCTTCCGCGCGGCCGGCTTGGCGGTCTTGCGTGCTGCGGGCTTGCGGGCGGTGGTCTTCTTCGCCGCCGTCTTGCGCGCTGCCGGCTTTGCCGTCTTGCGGGCGGCTGGCTTGCGTGCCGCCGCCGTCTTCCTGGCCCCTGCAGCCGTTGCCTTCTTCGCTACCGGCTTCTTGCGGGCGGTGGAAGCCTTCGAGGCCGTGGTCTTCCTGGCAACAGGCTTCCTTGCGGTGGTTTTCTTTGCTGTGGCGGTCTTACGCGCCTTGGGGGCTGCAGCCTTCCGTGTCGTGGCTGCTTTGCGGGTGCGTGAGGCCGCCGCGGTGGTCTTCCGCGCGGCGGGTTTCGCGGCTGTCTTGCGGGTGGTCCTCTTCTTCGAAGAGGCGGTGGACTTGCGGGCAGTCGTCGTCTTCTTTACTGCCATAGCCGGAACCTCCTTCCGGGGGTGAAGGACTGCCGCCTGGGCGGCTGCAAACAGGGCGATCGGCACCCGGAAGGGAGAACAACTCACGTAGTTCATCCCCACCCGGTGACAGAACATCACGGAGGCAGGATCGCCACCGTGCTCGCCACAGATGCCAACTTTAAGGCCGGGGCGCTTGCCGCGGCCCCGCTCGATCCCGAAGCGGACCAACTCGCCCACTCCATCCTGATCGAGAGACTGGAAAGGATCGTCCGGCAAAATCTTCCGCTGCAGGTAGTCGGGAAGGAACGTCCCGATGTCGTCCCGCGAAAAGCCGAACGTCGTTTGCGTCAGGTCGTTCGTACCGAACGAGAAGAACTCCGCGTACTCGGCGATCTGTTCCGCCGTCAGCGCGGCGCGCGGCAGCTCGATCATCGTCCCCACAAGGTAATCGATCTTCACCTTGCGCGACTTCATGACCTCCTCGGCCACTGCCCGGATGATCTTCTCCTGGTTTGCCAGCTCGTTCACGTGCCCGACAAGCGGCACCATGATCTCCGGCAGCACGCGCACGCGCTTCTTGATGCAGTCCGCTGCGGCCTCGAAGATCGCCCGCGCCTGCATCTCCGTGATTTCCGGATACGTGATCCCAAGCCGGCAGCCCCGGTGCCCGAGCATCGGGTTGAGCTCGTGCAGGTTCTGCACCCGCTCCTGAAGCTCCCGCGCCGTGATGCCCAGCTCGTGGGCCAGCTCCTCGATCTGTCCGGGCTCGCCCGGTGTGAACTCGTGCAGCGGCGGGTCGAGCAGCCGCACCGTCACCGGCAGGCCCTTCATCGCCTCGAAGATCTCCGTGAAGTCCTTGCGCTGATAGGGCAGCAGCTTCATGATCGCCTTGTACCGGTCCTCGGCCGATGTCGCCACGATCATCTCCCGCACCGCCATGATGCGCTTCGAATCGAAGAACATGTGCTCGGTCCGGCAGAGCCCGATGCCCTCCGCCCCGAGCTTGCGTGCATGGAGCGAATCCGGACCCGAGTCCGTGTTCGTTCGCACTCCCAGCACCCGGTACTTGGCCGCAAGTTTCATCAGCAGCTTGTAGTGCCGGTTCTTATCCGGGTCCGGGTGGTCGAGTTGCAGCTTGCCTTCGTACACCTTGCCGCCGGTGCCGTTCAGCGTCAGGTAATCACCCTCCTTGAACGTCTTCCCGTTCACGTGCATCCGCCGGCTGGGGCTGTCTATCTTCAGTTCCGAACAGCCCACGATGCAGCACTTGCCCCATCCGCGGGCCACAAGTGCCGCGTGGCTCGTCATGCCGCCCTTGGCCGTCAGGATCGCTTCGGCGGCGTGCATGCCCGCCACGTCCTCCGGCGAGGTCTCGTTCCGCACCAGCAGCACTTTCTTCCCTTCGCCGGCGGCGCGCTCCGCGTCGTCCGCGGTGAAGTAAATCTGCCCCGTGGCGCCTCCCGGACCGGCGGGAAGGCCCTTGGCGATCGGCTCGGTCCGAAGCTCCGCCTCCGGGTTCACAGACGGCAGCAGCAACTCGGTGAGCTGCATCGGCCGTACCCGCAGCAGCGCCTCCTTCTCCGCGATCAGCTTCTCCCGCAGCATGTCCATCGCCATCCGGACCGCCGCAGCACCGTTCCGCTTCCCGATCCGGCACTGCAGCATCCACAGCTTGCCTTCCTCGATCGTGAACTCGATGTCCAGCATGTCCTTGTAGTGCTTCTCCAGCCGCTTGCGGATCTGGTTGAGCTGCCGGAAGCTCTTCGAGTCCTTGCGCTCAAGCGCCACCTGGCCCTTGGCTTCGCGCTTCTTCAGAATCGGCGAGGGGGTGCGCGTGCCCGCCACCACGTCCTCGCCCTGCGCGTTCACAAGGTACTCGCCGTAGAACTCGTTCTCCCCCGTCGCCGGGTTGCGCGTGAACGCCACGCCCGTGCTCGACTTCGCGCCAAGGTTCCCGAACACCATCGACTGCACGTTCACCGCCGTGCCCCATTCGTCCGGGATACGCTCGATCCGCCGGTATTCGATCGCCCGCTTGCCCATCCACGAGGCGAACACCGCATGGATGCCGCCCCAGAGCTGGTCCTCCGCCTTCTCCGGGAACGGCTTGCCGAGGACCTTTTTCACGCGGTCCTTGAAAACGGTGCAAAGCTCCTTGAGGTCCTCCGCCGTCAGGTCGGTGTCCAGCACCGCACCCCGCTCTTCCTTCTTCTGTTCGAGCAGCGACTCAAGCTGATGCCGGATGCCGTGACCGTCCTTCGGCTCAACCCCTGCCGCCTTCTCCATCACCACGTCCGAGTACATCATGATCAGCCGGCGGTAGGCATCGTAAACGAATCGTTCGTTCGACTGCGCGATCAACCCTGGGATCGTCTTCGGAGTGAGCCCGATGTTCAGTACCGTCTCCATCATCCCGGGCATCGAGCTGCGCGCACCCGAGCGCACCGAAAGCAGCAGCGGATTCTTCGGGTCGCCGAACTTGCGCCCCATCATCCGCTCGACCTTCCGCACCGCCTTGTCCACTTCGGTCTTCAGTCCCGAGGGGTACTTCCGGTTGTTCGCATAGTAGTGCGTGCACACTTCCGTGGTGATTGTAAAGCCGGCGGGGACAGGCATTCCCAGCCGGCACATCTCCGCAAGGTTGGCACCCTTGCCGCCGAGCAACTCCTTCATCTTGCCCGACCCGTCGGCTTTCCCTTCGCCGAAATAATAGACCAGCTTCTTCGGACTCATGAACTGCTCCTTCTTGATGGTTGGATCGAAATGAAACCGCTCCGGGCCTGACGGCCGGTGTGTGGAGAAGGGCCCTGCCGCCGGGAGCGGATGCGGCGGAAAAGGGCTGAGGGGAGCCAGAGGGAAGGGCCGAAGGTGCTCACCAGTACGCCGGAAATGGATGTCTCCTGGACTTGAGGCGTATCAACATATCATCGACACTTTTTCTGCTCGCGCTGAAGCCTGTCAACGATTTCGTCCACAGGTTTGACAATAAAAACCGCAAAGATGGGGCCAACACACCCCGTTTCTCCAACAGTCTCATCGGCTCACGTCCAAAAGCTGTCTAAGCCGCTTCCAGTGCTTGCTGAAATGGCGGTAGAAGCGCAGGTAGGCCGCGAACTCCCGCGCGGGAATCGCCGGATAGCCCGCCACCCGTGCGCCGGCCGGCAGGTTTTCGTGAACCCCGCTCCCGCCAGCGATCCTCGCACCGTCGCCGATTGTCAGGTTGTCCCCGATTCCCGCCTGCCCCGCGATCACCACGCCGCGTCCGATCGTCGTGGAGCCGGCAACCCCGACCTGCGCCACAATGATGCAGTCCGGCCCGATGCGGCAATTGTGACCGATGTGCACCATGTTGTCTATCTTGGTGCGCGCACCGACCCGCGTTTCCGCAAGCGCCGCACGGTCGATCGTGGAGTTCGCTCCCACCTCCACGTCGTCCTCCAGCACCACCGTCCCCACCTGGGGGACGCGCCGCAGCCGGCCACCCACCTGCTCGTAACGGAAGCCGTCCGCGCCAATCACCACGCCCGAATGCAGCCGCGCCCGGTCCCCCACCTCGCAACGCTCCAGCACGGTGACCCGCGGCCACAGCAGGCAGCGCTCTCCGATCCGCGCGTCCGGACCGATGAAGCCGAAAGCCTCCACCCGCGTCCCCGCGCCGATCCGTGCCCCTTCGGCCACAACCGTGTTCGGCCCCAGATAGACACGCTTCCCGATCTCCGCCCCCGGATGAACCGAAGCGCTCGGGTCCGTGTAGCTCTCCTCCGGCGGGTCCGGATGGAAGTGCTCCAGCAGCGCCAGCACCGCCGCCATCACGTCCGGAACGCGCAACACGCCCTCCCGGTCGAGAGGCGCGCCGCCCTCCGGAGCGATCACAATCTCCGCACCGGAGTCCTTCGCCCGCTCGAAGTACTTCTCCCTGGTCACGTAGGCCACCTCACCGGCCCCGGCCAGCTCCAGCGTGTTGATGCCATGTATCTCGCGCCCGGCCAGGGACTCCGGCGCTTCCACGCCCAGCCGTGCACTCAGTTCACCAACCGTGATCGACGGGCTCATTTCACAAGTCGCGCTGTCATGCATGGACTCCACCTGGCCAACGGGGGGTGAGAACCAACGCTCTCCAACGGCACGAGATAAAGCACGTCCGGCTCAAGGGGTTCAAGCGTCCTCTTCCTCCCGAAGCATTTTACGTGGCGCCGCAATCCCCATCATCCCCAGTCCATTTGCCAAAACCTGACGCAGCGCCGACGCCAGCAGCAGCCGCGCTTCCGTCAGCTCCCGGTCATCCTCCCTAAGAATCCGCATCCCCGGTTCCGTCCGCGCAAGGCTCCAGTAACTGTTCCACAAGTCCGCAAGATGAAGCAGATACGCGGGCAGATGGTGCACCGCCAGCTCGCGCGCCGAGCGCTCCACGATCTCCGGGAACTGCGCCAGCGCCAGCACCATGTCCCGCTCCACCTGCGCCGAAAGCCGCTCCAGCACCTGCCCGGACGGCTCCGCCGCCCGCAGCTTCGCCCCGCGCCCCTTCCGCTCCACCGAGCAAATCCGCGCGTGCGCGTACTGCACCTTATAGACGGGGTTGCGGTTCGTCGCCTCCCGCGCCAGATCGATGTCGAACTCAAGCTCCGAGTCCACCGAGCGCGAAAGCATGAACCACCGCGTCGCGTCGCTACCCGCCTCCTCCACCACGTCCGCCAGCGCCACGAAGTTCCCCGCCCGCTTGCTGAACTTCACCCGCTTGCCCTCCCGCAGCAGGAACACCAGCCGCAGCAGCAGGATCGTCAGCCGGCTCACGTCGTGACCAAGGTGCGAAATCCCCGCCCGCAGCCGTGGCGGATAGCCCCCATGGTCCGCGCCGAACACGTTGATGTACCGGCCGAAGCCGCGCTTGAACTTGTCATGGTGGTAGGCGATGTCCGGCACAAGATAGGTCGGCGCGCCGTCGGACTTCACCAGCACCCGGTCCTGGTCATCCCCGAAACCGTCCGTCACCAGCCAAAGCGCCCCGTCCTTCTCGTACACCCGGCCGGACTCGCGCAGCTTCTGCAGCGTCTCCGCCACTTCCCCCGATTCGTGCAGGTCCCGCTCCGCCACGAACGAATCGAAGAACACCCCCATGTGCTCCAGGTCCGACTTGATCATCTGCAGGTTGCGGTCCCGCGCCTCCTGCGCGAAGTCCTCCACCGCCATCCCCTGCAGTTCCTCCACGCACTTGCCCGCAACGAAGTCCCGCGCGAACTCCGCAAGGTACTCGCCCGTGTACTGCGTCCCCTCCGCGTCCGCGGGCATCCCCGCCGCCTCGAAACAGCGCTGCCGGAAGCTCTCCCCCAGCGCCTCCATCTGCGTGCCCGCGTCGTTTATGTAAAACTCCGTCGTCACGTCGTGACCCGCCGCGCGCAGCAGCCGCGCCAGCGCATCCCCAACAGCCGCATGACGGCAGTGCCCGATGTGCATCGGCCCCGTCGGGTTCGCCGAAACGAATTCCAGCAAAACCGACTCGCCCTGCCCCAGCGTCCCCTCGCCGTAGTTCTCCCCAAGCTCCCCGATGCAGTGCAGCACGTGCACAAACGCCGCCCGCGAAAGCCGCACGTTCACAAAACCCGGCCCCGCCACCTCCGCAGACTCGACGAAGCGGTGCTCCCCGAGCCTGGCCGCAAGCTCCTCCCCCATCTCGCGCGGCTTGCGCCCATGCTCCTTGGAGAAAACCATCGCCGCGTTGGTCGCCAGGTCTCCATGCTCGGGCGACTTCGTCGGGCCGAACACCGCCCGCGAGATACTTTCCTCGCCGAGGCCCGGCACCAGCACCTCCAGCGCTTCCCGCAGCGCCGAGTCCATCTCTTCCCTGAGTGAGAGCAGCAGCTCCATGAGCAACCTCCGCGAAATCCGGCGCGCAATGGAGGCGATCGCACCCGGACGTGTCAACTGGCGGCTCCGCGCCCGGCCCGCCGCACGCAGGCTTCTGCTCGCCATCCTTGCAGGCGCGCTCCTCCTCCGTGCCGCGGCCGTGGTGCTCCTCCCCCCGGAGGAAGGCATCCTCCAGAACCCCCTCGCAGACTCCGCGGACTTCCATCACCTTGCCGTCTCTCTCCTCGCCGGCGAGGGGTTCGCCTCCCCCACCGGCCAGCCCACCGCCTTCCGCCCGCCCGCCTACCCCGTCTTCCTTGCCACTGTCTATACGGCTGCCGGACACGGCAACATCCTCGCCACCGGCCTCGCCCAGGCCCTCCTCGGCACCCTCAACTGCTGGCTCGCCTATCTCCTTGCCCGCCGCACCGGACTCGCCCGCCCCGCGGCCCTCCTTCCCGCAACACTCTTCGCCCTCTACCCCGCCTTCGTTTACCAGACCCCGCAAATACTCGGCGAAGTCACCGGCCGCACACACCTGCTCGCCGCGGCCATCCTGTTCCTCCGCGCCGCCAAACGCCACACACCCACCGCCACGATCACCGCAGGAGCGCTCTTCGCCCTCGCCGTGCTCAACAAACCGCCCCTCGCCGCATCCCTCCCCTTTCTCGTCATCCTGCTCGCCTGGTGCCGGGGCCACTGGCGCGCCCCGCTCCTTTTCGCTCTCGCCGCAGGTCTCCTCCTCGGCGCATGGACCGCACGCAACGCCGCCGTCAGCGGCCGCTTCATACCCGTCTCCACCAACTTTCCCATCACCTTCGCCCAGGGCGTGACCCAGTGGTCCTACTATACGCAACAATGGTACGGCGAACAGCGCGCCCTGCTCGACGCACCGGACGACTTCCTCCGCCTCACCCAGTTGCGCGCCTACGATTCCATCGGCGAGGAAATCGCCACCGGAGAGGAATGGCAGTCCCGCGCCATCGAATTCATCCGCGAGAACCCCGGCTTCTATCTCACCCTCACCGCCCGCAAGACCCTCCACTACTGGGGACCGTTCATCAGCAACCGGCCGCTCGAGCGCGCCGCCGCCCTCGCCACCATGCTCCCCGTGCTTGTCCTCGGGTGGATCGGACTCATCCGCTGTCTCGCCGCGGGGCCGCCCGCCGCGCGCCGCTTCGCACTCCTCGCGCTCTGCATTGCCATACCCACCTGCCTGCCACACGTGCTCAGCCAGCCCGACGTCAGGTACCGCCTCGCCTTCGCCGATCCCCTGTGGATTGTCTTGCTCCCTTGGGCCTTGCTCCTACTCAGATACCTGTGGAGGAACGGGTGACGCCATCCTTCCCGGCGCGGGTGCCAAGACAATCCGCGGTGTTATCGTAGCCACTCCCCACGCGGGGTCCCATACAGTTGGGATGAGGTGCTGCCATGAGCCCCGACGAAAAAAACCCCGATGCACGCTTCCCTTCCGGATCGCCGGAGGACACCGCACGCCGTGAAACGCAGCTGCACAAGGAACTCCAGGCCGCCAACGCCACGCTGCGCGAGCTGGCCACGGAACTCACCCCCGCCCAGCGTGAGCGCCTCGCGCCCATCGAGCGCGCCCTCGATCAGTCCGGCCACGCTCTCCGCGAATCCGAGGAAAACCTCGCCGCCGTCTTCCGCCGCAACCCCTTCCCCATGTGGCTCTTCGACCCCAAGACCCTCGCCTTCCTCGAAGTCAACGAAGCCGCCATCCGCCACTACGGATACAGCCGCGAGGAATTCCTCTCCATGACGCTCCGGGACATCCGCCCCCCGGAGGACATCGAGCGGCTCGAAAAGAGCATCGCCCCGCCGGGAGTTGACGTCTATCCCGCCGACCTCGGCCCCCCCGTCCGCCACCTCAAGAAGGACGGCACCCTCATCCATGTCGAAATCACCGCAAAGTCCGTCAACTACGAGGGCCGCGAAGCACGCCTCGTCCTTTCACTCGACATCACCGAACGTGTCGAAGCCGAGCAACGCCTCCACCTCGCCGAAGAACGCTTCCGTCTCGCCGCAAACAGCACCAACGACGCGCTCTGGGACTGGGACGTCCAAACAGACCACCTCTGGTGGAGCGAAGGATTCACCCACCTCTTCGGCTATAAACCGGGCGAATTCGACTACACCATCCAATGGTGGGCTGATCAAATCCACCCCGAAGACCGCAGGCGCGTGTACGGCTCCCTCCGCGCCGCCGCAGAGGGTACGGCCGAAACATGGAAGGAGGAATACCGCTTCTACAAGGCCGACGGCTCCATCGCCTGGGTCCTCGACCGAGGCCAAATACTGCGCGACGAGCACGGCAAGGCCGTGCGCGTCATCGGCGGCTTCGCGGAGGTCACCGATAGCCACACCATGATGGAGGCGCTCCGGCACAGCGAAAAACGCTTCCGCTCCATCTTCGAGTCCGACGTCGTCGGCCTCTTCTTCGCCAGCCTCGACGGCAAAATACACGACGCCAACGGCGCCTTCCTCGAAATGCTCGGCTATACGCGCGAAGAGTTCCAGCGCCATGGCCTCGACTGGCAGAAACTCTCCCCGCCACAGTACAAGGAAGCCGACCGGAAATCCAACGAAGGCCTCATCGCAACAGGCCGCACCGAGCCCTACGAAAAGGTCTTCTACCGCAAGGACGGAGGCAAACTCCCCGTCCTCGTCGGCGCCTCCCTCATCGACAGGGAGCAGCGCATCGGCATCGGCTTCGTCATCGACATCAGCGAGCGCGTCCGCGCCCG
>SLMS01000148.1 GCA_007133495.1 Candidatus Sumerlaeota bacterium
CGGCGGCGGTGGCGCCTCCGCTCCCAACTCCCGCAGCAGCCGCATGAACAGCCGCGGGACGGTTGCCCCACCGGCTGCCCCACCGGCTGCCCCGCCGGCCGGCACCGCGTCCTTCTGCCGCCAACTGCCCCGCCCGCGCTTCCAGCACCGGTGTACATACAGGGCGAGCAGGTTGATCCCCAGCAGCAACGCCGCGAGTCCCAGCAGAGGCGGCTCCACCACGTTCTGGCGGAACCGTTTCGCCGCCCGCAGCAGCGCTCCGTGCTCCCATTCCTTCAACGTCTTCTGTCCCCGGTCGCGCGTGATCCGAAGCAACCCCATCTGCGCCTCCAGGTCGTAACTCTCCATAAGGTGAACGGCCTGGCGCAGTGGATGGCCGAGCAGCGAGGCCACTTCGGCCGTTGCCGTCCAGCCTGGCATGGCCGCGTAAAGTGGCGGCGGCGTCGGATCGAACGGCACCCAGCCCCCCTTCCCGTCGTGTACCTCCACCCAGGCGTGAGCGTGCCGGTGGCGCACCAGGTGGATGGTGTCCTGGCCTGTCCCCGGCTGCGGGTCGCTGCCACTGAACCCGACCGCAAGCCGCGCCGGGATGCCTCGCTCTCGCAGCACCACTGCCATCGCGGAGGCGAACAGCTCGCAGTGGCCCCGCAGCGAGCCCGTCATGAACTGCTCCAGCACCGCACTCGTGTTGTCCAGGTGCGTGAGATCGAGCGAATAGCGCCCGTGCCGGCGGAAGTACTTCTCCACTTCCTCCGCGATACTGACAGGGTCCTCGTGGAACGCTGCCTCGGGGAATATCCTCTTCGCCAGGTGCTGTGCCGCGGGGCGAAGCTCCGCCGGTACCCGCAGGTGTTCCCTGGTGGCCGCGCCGCGAAGCACCGGCCCTTCGGGCCTGCGTATGGGCGTCCGCCCGGCAAGCACCCGGTACTCCGAGGCCGTCCGCAGCCTTCCCGCCTCCACCGCCCCGTCCGCGTGGAGGTAAAGATCCGCCCCCCGGGGCGGGCTTTCGAAGGCCACAGTACTTTCGGGAATGGGGAGCATCGGCCCGGGGAAATTGACCGGCCGCAGCGCAATCAGATCGTGCCTGTGCCCTGCCGGCTCCTCCAGGTCCGAGGGAATCGCGTACCGCGGCGGCACGAGCGGAACCGGCCCTTCCACCTCTCCTCCCGGGCCGCGCCGCCACACCTCACCGTCGAATTTGTCCAGCGCGTGGGCGCGAAGCCGCAGCCGGCCCGCTCCCTGGAACGCCGGAGGCACGGTGATCTGCACCGCCACGCCCTCGGTCTCCCGCAGCATCGTCATCCCCTGCAGGTGCACCTGGCCCGAAAAGCCCGTTTCCAGCATTGAGCGCGCCGGCTGCGAGGGCAGCAGCAGCTCGTGCCCCTGCGGCTCCAGGACACGTGTCCGCGGCACCACCAGAAAGACCAGCAGCGCCAGCCCCGTCAGCATCGGTGCGATCAGCCACGGCCTGACGGGCGAAAGCCGCTCCGCCCCGGCCCAGTTGCGCTGACCCGGCCCGTGGCCCGCTGCCATCGTGTGCACGGCCAGCGCGCTCATGAACGGCATCGTGGCCGCTCCCCACACCCCCAGCAGCCCCAGCAACGCCGCCCCGGGCTCCTGCAACGCCGCCACCAACATCATCAGAGCCGTCAGGCACCAGATTTCCACGTACTCCTTGCGGCCACGCTCGGTGTACCACCGGTGCAGCAGCAGGAACAGGCAGATCATCACCAGAACCGTGTGTGCCGGCAGCCCAAGGACCAGTTGCGCGGCCAGACTCGCCCCGATGAACACAATCACCGCCCAGTTCCATGCCCGCCGGTACCCCGGCGGGGAGGGCGCCCGCGCCATGTAAAGCCCCGGCAGAATCGCCAGCCCCACGAACGCCAGCAGCACCGTCGGCACCTGCGGCACGTTGTAAAGCGCCACCGCCGCCGTCAGCGTCAGCACCACGCCGGCGATCTCCAGCCGCTTAGCCGAACGGGGATGCACCCTGTGGGGCGTTGCATTTCCGGCGCTTGCCTGCGAATGAAGCACGAAACCGTTTCCCGGGAAAAATGCCGGACCCGAAGGAATCCTCTGCTGCTCATGGTTTTCCCCTTACCCCTCCCTGACAAGACCGAAAGCGCCACCCTCCGCCCTGATGCCCTCCTTTGCGGTGGCGAAAGCCTTGACCGCCCGGCCCATCTCTCCGATGCAAAGGTCATACTGGAATCGGCCCAAGGGCCTCCTCCGCCCAGAGGTTTCCCATGCGCACCACCTTCTTCTTCGCTGTGCCGGTCACACTGCTGCTTGCCGTGATGGCCCCGTCAGCCCCGGCGGCGGAACTGGCCGTCCCCGGACGCACACCCGCAAACGCGCACTTCATCGTCAGCGTCCCCGCCTCCGGCGAAGCTTGGAGCAACGTTGCGGAGACCCCCCTTGCCGCTCCCCTTGAAAGCGCGGTCGCCGCCGCCATCGGCTTCGGCGATCCCCAAGAAGGCACCACCCGCCAGATGATCGAATCGCTGGAGGAGGACCTCGGCTACTCGCTCGCTCTCCCAAGCCTCATGACGCAGACCCTTGCCGGGCTGGACGTGTATTTCCTCGACCAGGGCGGCCAGCCCGGCTACGTCGCCAACATCGCCTTCAACAGTCCGGCGGCCGCCTCACGCACCTTCGAGCAGGTCCGCACCGAAGCCGCCCATGCCCGCGGCGTCACCCGGGGCATCTCCGCCGATACGATTCTCGAATCCACCACCGGTCAGGCGCGGATGATCGAACTCCCCGCCTTCGAAATATTCCTCGCCCTGGAGGACAACGTCCTCACCTACGGCACGCAGAAACGGTTCGTCGAAAGTGCCGTCGCCAACGAAGGCGGCGTCCTCTTCCAGTCCACCTACTACCACAGCTTCATGGAGGAGTTGCGCGGCGAGGACGCGGACCTGTGGGTCTTCGGAGAGCCCATCTGGCTGCTCGATCTCGTTCCGCGGGAGCGCATCCTCCCCGTCGTCCGCACGTTCTTCGAGCATCCCCCGCCTCTGGGCATGAAGGCCCGGGCCGACTCCGAGGGGCTTCACTGTATTACATTCGTCCCGCAGGGCGAAATGGGCGCCGCCCAGCGCCGCTTCACCCTGGCCGCCCCGCCCGCCGGGCGTCTCGCCGTGCTCGACTTCCTCCCCGGCAACAGCGAGTTTCTATACGCCACCAATTCCTTCGACGGTGTCTATCTCTTCGAATCAGTCCTTACCCATCTCGAAGGCCAGGAAAACGACCTTCCCCTGTCCGCCGAGGCTCTCTCCCACGCCATGGAAACCAGCATCGACCTGCTTGGCTTCGACATCGAGACCGACCTGCTCGCAAACGTCGGCCCCGACCTCGCCATCGGGCTCTGGCGCAATGAGCAAGCCGCCGGAGATGAGCCCGGTCTTCCCGATCTCGTCTTCGTCTCCAATCTGCGCGACCCGGAGCGTGTCCAGGACGTGCTCCTCATCCTCGAAGAAGTAATCGACAACAGCCTCCCCCCGGCCGCACCCGCCGGGCAGACCGGACAGGGCGAGGCGCCACCCCCTCCACCCCTCTTCACGGAGGAGACCATTGAGGGCCAGACCGTCCGCATCGCAAACCCCGAACGGCTGGGCAACGACGAGACCGGCCTCCGGCCCGCCTACACCGTCACCCGCGGCAGCATGTTCGTCCTTGGCTTCAGCGAGGAGGCGCTCCGGCTTGCGCTCCGGGCCGGCCGCGAAGAGGCACCCTCCATTCGCCAGGATGATCTATACACCACCCATGCGGCCGTCTCTGGTGGCGAGTGGAACACCCACTGGTTCGTCCGCCCGCCGGTCGTCCGGGAGTACTCCTTCCTGTTCGATTTTCTTCCCGTCGAATTGCCGGGCATGATCGTCGATCCTCCCGGCATGGTGGACTCCTTCTCCCTTGGCGGCCGGTATTCGCCCACCGGAGCCCGTCGCGAGGTGCTCATTCACTTCGTCCCGGAGTAACCGCGCCGCCCGCGCGGCCTCTCACCGCTTCATGTTCTCGAACTGAAGCGGCACCGGCAGGTCCATCGCCTTCAGCTTGGCGATGACTTCCTGCAGCTCGTCGATTGATTTTCCCTCCACGCGCACCTGGTCGCCCTGGATTTGCGCCTTCATTTTTTTGCCGGTTTCCTTCACCGTGGTGGTGATTTTCTTGGTCAGCTCGCGGTCGAGCCCCTCCTGCAGCTTGCAGTTCAGCCGGATCGCTCCCAGCGACGCCTCCTCCTGCTTTCCCCAGTCCACCACCTTGGGGGAAACGCCCTGGTCCATCAACGAGCTCACCACGATCTCCTGCACCGCCTTGAGTTTCATCTCGTCCGGCACTTCCACCTTGAGCGTCTTGTCCTTTTTGTTCAGCTCCAACAGTATGTGCAGGCTCTTGAAATCGTACCGCTGGGCGATCTTGCGGTTCGCCACGTTGATGGCGTTGTCCACCTTCTGCAGGTCGAGCTTGCTGACCACGTCAAAACTGGGCATTGGGGGTCCCTTTCGCCTCGGAGTTCGGTAAGCCGGGGCGATGTTGAATCTATCCGGTGGGGGAGGGCAAGGCGGGCGGCCCGGCCGCGGCGGCCTCAGCCGCTGCCGTCGAGCTGTTCGCGCAGCCGGCGCATCTGGCCCTTGAAGGACTGGTCGTCCTCGAACTCCTCCTCGCCGGTGGAGAGCCTCCCCGCCGGTGAGTTCGGGCCGAAGGTCATCGGACCCACCTTCACGTTGCGGATCGGACAGATGTCGCCCGGCTCCAGCTCGCAGGCTGCCACCGTCGGCAGCTCCAGCAGCAGCAGCTCGCGCAGCGCCTCGGCCGGATAGACCATCTCGCCGTCGTACCAGAATACCGGGTCCTCGTGCAGCTCGGGGAAGGCGACCGGGTCGAGCAGCCGCTCGTCCATCATGAACGTCACGTGCACGTCCGCCCGCAGCGTCAGCCGCAGCGGCTCAAGGCACCGCGCGCAGGCCACCCCGGCCACTGTGTGGACCGTGCCCGTCACCAGCACCGTATCCGAGCCCACCATCTGCGCGCGGATCGCACCGCGTACCGGGTCCTCGAAGCGGTACTCCGGGTCGTCCTGCAGGTCGAAGACTTTGGGGTCTTCCGCCAGCACGAAATCCATCGGGCCGTGCCGCAGGCGTTCGGCCTCGATCTTGTACCCTGTAAGCGTCGGTTTCATGGCGGGAGACCTCCTCGTGGAAGGAAGATAGGGAGGCGGCAGGGGGCAGCATTTCGGGAGCGAAGTGCCACCGTATCCTGACCGGAATGTCCGGCTGTTCCCTTGCCCGGTCAAGGAAAGCCCGGGGGCAGAAAAAAGCATGGTGCCCCCTCCACCTTTCCGCCTACGCAAGAGTGGCTCCCGTCCGCGCCGGCCCGTCGAAAAACCCGGCATCCCACGAGATTCGCCCTTCCGGCCTGAATCAGGTTGATTCCAGCCTGAAAACCGGCGACTTTTGTCACCGTACAACGGCCGGGAGGGCCGGGAAATCCCGCCGCGGGTGCTGTCAAACGCCCCGCCGCGTTCCATCCTTCACCGGTAGCACCGGCCGGCCCGCTGCGCCGGTGGGAACAAACCCTGAGCGACGCGTGTCCAGCTCAGGAGCACAACAACACCCCCCGTTCGTGCCTCCCCTTTCAGGGCGGTGCCAAATGCGGGCGAAGGAAGAAAAGCGAATGAATCTCCGAACAACCTTCGCGGCCATCCTCATTGCGCTGACCGCAGCCCTCTTTCCGGGCGTCGCCCCCGCCATCTCCTTCAACCCCGAACGGCCCCTGATGGACAGCGGGCTGCTCTCCGGCGCCGGCCGGCAGGCCGTCTTCGCCGAACGCTGGGGCAGCAACGCCGGCCGGCTCCACGCCGTCTATCTCAAGCGCGACGCCGAAAACAACACCCGCGTCTATTACACCCGCGAAACGTCCCCCGGCTCCAGCGTCTTCATTGACAGCATCGCCGTCAGCTCCGTGGGGCCCGCCTCGCCGACCGCTCCGGACATCTACGTGGACCGCAACGGCAACGCCCACATCACCTGGACCGGTGGATGGACCCGCCAGGGCCAGACTGTGGACGGTGTCTTCTACGGCCGCGTCAGCGGCACCAGTCCCACCGGAGTCCGGCGCGTCTCCGCGGACACCATCACCTTCGCCGCCTTCCCCAAGATTGCCGCCGTGCGCCTCCACGGAGAAAGCACGCCGCGCCCCTACATCGCCTTCGTCGGCAACCACACCGCCACCAACCGCAACGACACCGAAGTCCACCTCCTCACCGGCCCCCAGGGCGGCGGCACCAGCGGCACCTTCTCCCGCATCAATCTCACCAACGAAACCGCCACCGGCCACATCAACCTCACCTTCGACCTGACCGAAAGCTTTCCCCCCACCGCCGGCGGGACACCCCGCGCCCAGGGAGCCATCACTTACGAACGCAACGGCCAGCTATACGCCATACTCTCCGAAGCCGGCACACCGACCAGCATCATCTTCGGCAACCCGCGCCAGATTACCTCAGGCGAGGACGGCGGCACCCAGCCCGC
>SLMS01000044.1 GCA_007133495.1 Candidatus Sumerlaeota bacterium
CGGCAGGGTCGCCTCCGGCGCGAACTCCTCCAACGCCAGGGCCCGCCCCCGGGCACCCAGCTCCTCCGGCGCGCCACCCCGTGCCGCCTCCACCAGCGCCTCTGCCAGAGCCTCCGGCTGGCGCGGCGGCACCACAAGTCCCACCTTCCGCCGCTCGATCCAGTCCGCGATCTCCGTCCCCCGCGTCGTCAGCACCGGCAGCCCGGCACCCATCATGTTCGTCAGGCGATTCCGCGCCCCGAAGCGCGACTCCGTGTTGGGCCCGTCCACGTTCAGTCCAAGGTGCGCCGACCGGTGCAGCCCCAGCACCAGCTCAAAGTCAACCCACCCCAGATCGAGCACCCGCCCCGCGGGGAGTTGCTCCCTGCAGGCGCGCTGGAAACGTCCATACGTCTCCTCATCGTGTCCGGAAACCGCGCCGCCCGTACAGACAAGGTGCAGCCGGGGCTCCTGCTCGAACGCCAGTCCCAGCCCCCCGGCCAGCGTCCCCAGGTCCGTCCACGAGTTGAACCCGCCCGACCACAGCACCACGAAGGCGCCCTCCGGGAGCTTCTCCCGCACAGCCGCCGGAAGATCGCCCGGGGCACGGTCGATCTGTCTATACGCAGGATAGACGGCGTTCGGCACCGCCACCGCAAAAGCGTCCTCGAACGTGTCCCGCGAAAGCCGGCCCAGCATCGCCAACTCCCCGTACAGCGCATCCGCCTGCCGCCCCGTCACCGTCGAGAAACGGCTCGCCACCAGCGCCGTCTCCGCCTCCATGCGCCAGAAGTGCACAAAATCCCGGTCGTGCCCCACCGTCGCCGCCCGCACCTGCCCCTCCGCCATCGTCCAGCCGTTCAGGTCCGCCCAGAACGGCAGAAACGGCCGCGTCCGCGCCAGCAGCCATGCCGGCCCTGCGTTCACCCCCACCACCGCGTCCGGTCCGAAACGCCCGGTCTCCTCCTCCAGCCGTGGCAGCAGCCGGCCCGGGTCATTCACCAGCCCCCGTCTATACGAAAAACCCTCGAACTCCGCGTCCACCACCGCCTCCCCCGGATTCTCCTCTGTCGTGCCCGGAATCGGAACCGTCAGCAGTCGCACCTCGTGCCCCGCCGCCAGCAGCGGCGCCGTGAAGTGCCACGTCCGCAGGCACTGCCCGCTCGCGAGCTGCACCCCGCCCCCCAGCAGCGGACCCGTTCCCACCACCAGCACCCGGCTCATCGTCCCCTCCTTCCGTTTCCTTCCAGATAGACATCCAGCAGGTGCCCCGGCGCCGCCGCCCACGCCAGCGCGCACGGCCAAAGGTTGTCCCACGGCCGGTGCCGCACCAGCCACTGCGCCTCCGCCCGCAGAATACCCGGCCACTCCCGCGGCGTGCGGTTCTTCAGCAAAAAACGCAGCCGGTTCCGGTGGTATAGACGCAGGAATCCCGGCGACAGGCGCCCCGTCGTCCGGCTCTCATGGTGAATCACCGTGGACGCCGGCGCCACCCCCACCTTCCAACCCGCCCGCCGGGCGCGTTCGCAGAAATCAACCTCCTCGAAATAGATCGGCCAGAAGCCCGCATCCAACAGCCCGATCTCCGCGAACACCTCCCGCCGGACGGCCATCGCCGCCCCCGTCACGTACTCCGCCTCCAGCACCCCCGTCCCGGCGGGGGAGAGGTCCTCACCCCAGGCCGTGTGGTCCGTCAGGCCGTTCCGGTGCACCACGCCCCCAAGGTGCTGCACCGTCTTCCGGTCCGGGTACAGCAACCGGCAGCCCACCACGCCGAGCCTCCCGTCCGCCGCGAACGCATCCCTCACCGGCCCCAGCCAATCCGCCTCCGGCTCCGTGTCATCGTTCAGCAGCAACACCGCCTCGCCCGAAGCGTTCACGATCCCCAGATTGTTGCCCCCTGCGAACCCGAGGTTCGTCCGCGCGCGCACCAACATCACCTCTGGGTACTTCTCCCGCACGAAACGCGAAAGCCCGTCGCGGCTCCCGTTGTCCACGACGATCACCTCCGCCGCCGGCGGATCGCAGCGCCTCAGCGCCTCAAGCGGCAGCCCAATCCGCCCCCGCCCGTTCCACGAAACGATCACCACGCTAATCTGCATCGTGGGTCCCCCGGGAAAGAGGATACTCACCACGGAGACACAGAGGGCACAGAGGATTGTGTGTGAAGCCAGGGTGGAAATCTGGCGCGAAGAGCAGAGTAAACCACAGGAACAGAGAAGCACGGGGGGCACTCTCCGCGAAACCAGCGGCATCCGTGGTGAGAGCCTGCTTGATGGAGACTCCCGGCACCTGCCCCTCCGGGAACCTCCCCGGGGTCCCTGGTGCCTGTAACACCGGGCTCACCGCACGCCGCAGAAAGCCCCTTCTGTCGCCCTTTCTGCCCTCCGTCCTCACGGTGGCTTCAGGAAAAGACTTCATTCGAAGAACGGACCCTCTTGGTCTCGCGCCGGTATTCATAGTACCCGCCTGGTGATCCCGTCCTTCAGCAGTGGTACGTTGAAGTTGATGAGCAAGCCAAGCCGCTTGTCCGCCAACCGCAGATAGGTCATCAACTGTGCCTCGTGGATGGGCAGAATACTCTCCACAGCCTTCAGCTCCACGATGACCCGATCCTCCACAAGAAGATCAATCCAGTATTCCGCTTCGAGTTCGGCTCCTTTGTAGGTCACCGTAACGGGATGCTGGCGCCGGAAGCGGAGGCCCCGTGCTCCCAACTCATGTGCAAGTGCGGATTCGTAAACGTTCTCCAGCAACCCCGGCCCCAGCTCACGATGCACCTCGATGGCACAACCGATGATCCTCTCGCTAAGGTCCCGGTGAACGGCGGTCATGGGCGAATCTCCGAGTCTTCCAGAACGGAACAACGGCGGACAGCGCGCACAAGCAGGACTGCCGGCCGGCCCGGCCTGGTGGATGGACCACCACACCGAAAGCTCCTCCTTTTCCTCTGTGTCCTCTGAGCCTCTGTGGTGAAACCCCTGCCACTACGCCACGCCGCCCGCTTTTTTCGCCTCCCCGCGGCCGATCTGCCAGCGCAAATAACCCTCGATGAACGGATCGATCGCCCCGTCCAGCACCGCCTCCGCGTCGCTCACCTTCAGCTCCAGCCGGTGGTCGTTCACCATCTTGTACGGATGCAGGACGTAGCTCCGGAGCTGGCTGCCGAAATTAATGTCCATCTTCTCCTCCTCCTTGGCCTGCGCCGCCTCCCTCCGGCGTGCCAGCTCCTGCTCGTACAGACGCGAGCGCAGGATCGTGAACGCCATCTCCCGGTTCTGGTGCCAGCTCCGCTCGTTCTGGCAACTCACCACCGTATTGCTCGGGAAGTGCGTGATCCGCACCGCGCTCGTCGTCTTGTTCACCTTCTGTCCGCCCTTGCCCGAAGCGCGGAAACTGTCTATACGCCAATCCTTGTCCTGGATGCCGATGTCCACCTCGATGCTGTCGTCTATCTCCGGCGTCACGTCCACGCTTGCAAAGCTCGTGTGCCGCCGCGCGTTCGCATCGAAGGGCGAAATCCGCACCAGCCGGTGCACCCCCGCCTCCCCTTTCAGGTAACCGTACGCATACGGCCCCTCCACCCGGATCGTCGCCGACTGAATACCCGCGGACTCACCCTCCGAAAGGTCCACGATCTCCGTTTTGTAATCGTTCTGCTCGCACCAGCGCAGGTACATCCGCATCAGCATCGCCGCCCAGTCCTGCGACTCCGTGCCCCCCGCCCCGGAGTGAATCTTCAGGAAACACGGCAGCCCGTCCTCCTCATTCGACAGCATCGAGCGCAGCTCCAGCCTCTCCGCCCGGCGCTCCAACTCCTCCGCCGTCTCCTCAAGCTGGCGCGCATCGTCCCCCTGCTCCTCGCCCTCCTCCTTGAGGAGCTGCGCCATCTCCAGGCTCTCCTCCACCTCGTGCTCGAGCTCCTCCCACGGCTCCACCCGCCCGCGCAGCGTCGTCAGCTTCTGCATCACCGCCTGCGCATGGTCCGGGTCGTCCCAGAAACCGGGGGACTGCGTCTGGCCCTCCAGCGCCTCGATCTCGGACTTTATCGCATCGTAGTTAAAGATACTCCCTGTTGCGGGCACACGCCCGCCGGAGATCGTGAAGCGCCGTAATCGTGTCCGAAAGCTGTCTCATAACACCGTCTCAGTCAGAAGTCTTTCGCCGCTGGGTACCGGCAGGCGAGCGGCCGGCCTTCCCCGCGGAACGCGGCCCCACTTCTCCGGGCCGCTACTCACCAGCTACCCCCACCCCCCTCGCGAGTCAATCCCCACACCCTGCACCCGCCGCTCCGCGGGCGCATCCTGGGGCTGTTGTTACCCACTTGGCGGGGTCGAGCGTGTTGGCCAGCGAGGGTGCGCGCGGGCAAGCCCGCGGCGCGAAGGCGGCGGCAAGCCGCACGCACTCCAAGGGTGCGCCCCACTCCGCCCTTGACTTCCGAACCCTCATCGGGACCATTCGCCCGCCTCGCCGGTGAATTCCCTCGCCGGAGGGAAGGCCCTTTCCCCGTTCACCTTCCCGCCAGCGCAGCAGAAATCCCCGGCACGCCCGCGCTCCAAACGGTTGGTGGACCGTCACGCGCGCCCAAACAGCCTCAATGCCGAGAGACAACAACAAAACCATGAAAACCCACGCCACCGTTCAGAAGCGCCGCACAGACATCCCCGAAAAATGGTACCTCGTGGACGCAGAAGGCCTCGTCGTCGGCCGCCTCGCCGCACGCGTCGCCAAGCTGCTACGCGGCAAAACCACACCCGAGTACTCCCCACACCTCGACCCGCGCGTCCACGTCATCATCACAAACGCCGACAAAGTCGTCTTCACCGGCACAAAGTGGAAGGACAAGCAGTACATCCACCACTCAGGATGGCGCACCGGCATCAAGTCCATCACCGCCGAAAAGCTGCTCGACAAGAAACCCGAGGACATCCTCACCAATGCCATCCACGGCATGCTCCCCAAAAACCGCCTCGGCCGCAAACTCAACAAGCACCTGCGCATCTACCGCAGCGGCGAGTACAACGGCCAGCACGACGCACAGAAGCCAGAATCACTCACCATCCGCACCCGCGTGCCCAAGAAGCGCGACTGACACCCACACGCCAGAAAAAAACGGAGACTGACCCTACATGGCAGCACAACTCGAACAACACCTCGGAACCGGGCGCCGCAAGACATCCGTCGCCCGCGTGTACCTCCGCCCCGGCAAGGGCAAAATGGTCGTCAACAGCCAGGACTGGCGCAAATTCTTCGGCGAACGCCCCAACCTGGAGCACTTCATGCGCGCACCACTGCGCGAAACACAGAGCCTCAGCAAGTTCGACGTCGTGGCCAACGTCTTCGGCGGCGGAGTCAACGGCCAGGCAGGCGCCATACGCCATGCCATCGCCCGCGCCCTCCTCAAGGCAAACCCCGAATTCCGCATCCCCCTCAAGAAGGCCGGCTACCTCACCCGCGACCCGCGCAAGGTCGAACGCAAAAAGTACGGCCTCCACAAGGCGCGCAAGGCCAGCCAGTACAGCAAGCGCTGATCACCAAAAACACACCCGGGCCCAGCCCAACACAACCAGCCACAACCAGGAACGCCGCCGGACCCCCGGCGGCGTTGTCTATACACCGGCGCCACGCCGGCCCTGCGAACGTCACGGCCATCGTGACCACCATGCACTGCCACCCCGGGCCCGCCTCCCCGCTTCCCGCTACTCTCCCACCTCCGCCGTCACCTCAAACTGCAGGCCGTCCCACGCCAGCTCCATCCCCTCCGGCAGCTCCCGGTTCGTCGCCTCATGCCCCAGATCGTGCGTGATGTGCGTGAACCAGGCGCGCTCCGCCCCGATGCGCCGCGTCATCTCCACCGCCTGCTCCACCGTCAGATGCGTCGGGTGCGGCCGGTGCCTCAGCGCATTCAGAATGAGGAACCGCACGCCCCGCATCCGCTCCAGCGTCTCCTCCGGAATCCGGTTCGCATCCGTCACGTACGCAAAATCACCGAACCGGAAACCCAGCACCGGCATCTCCCCGTGCCACACCGGCAACGGCACCACCCGCAGCCCCGCCACCGGAAACGGTTCCTCCCCGATCCGCTCAAGGTCGAGCTGCGGCAGCCCTCCCCCCTGCTGCCTCGGCTCGAAAATATAGTCGAACCGCCGGCGCACACCCTCCAGCGTCTTCTCGGAACCAAACACCGGCATCGACTGCCCCTGGTGCCAGTTGTACCCCCGCACGTCGTCCAGCCCGCTGATATGATCGCTGTGCGCATGAGTCAGCAGAATCGCGTCTATCCGCGCGATCCGGTGCACAAGCGCCTGCTGACGGAAATCCGGCCCGCAGTCCACAAGCACCCCAATATCCCCGTCATGAAGCAACAGACTCGCCCGCAGCCGGCTGTCCCGCGGGTCCGGCGAAGTGCACACCGGGCACTCGCAGCCAATCACCGGCACGCCGGAACTGGTGCCGGAGCCGAGAACCGTCGCCGTAAGAGTGCGGGCCGCCATGCCTTCCGTCTCCTCCGCCAGAGTGAGCGAGGCCAAATGCC
>SLMS01000025.1 GCA_007133495.1 Candidatus Sumerlaeota bacterium
GGCCGCGAAGAGCCGGATGCCTTTGCCCATGCGCTCACGGAGCAACCCACCATGCCGCGCAAGATTCTCGTTCTCACCACCGAACCGCTTCCCCTCCCCGGCCTTCCCGCCACCGGAGCCGGGTTGCGCGCGTGGTCGCTCGGGCTTGGGCTTCGCGCCGCAGCCGTGGGGGAGGTGGCGCTCGGCTTTGCGGCCGACAGCATCCGCGGCCGCAGCCTCCCCGAACACCGCATTCCCAGCGTCGAGACGTTCGAACGCTCCGAGCTCGACGCCTTCGTCCGCCAGCACGCCCCGGACGCCGTGGTGCTCCAGCACTGGGGCCTGTTCTCCGAATTCCGCGAAAAACTCCCCTGCCCGCTGGCCATCGACCTCGCCGGGCCCCATCTCCTCGAACGCCGGCTGTGGGGCTCGCCCGACCCGGCGGCCGACCTGCGCGAGAAAATCGCCGCCCTCGCCGCCGCAGACTTCACCACCTGCAGCGGCGCCTTCCAGCGCCACTACTTTCTCCCCTTCCTCATACAGGCAGGCCACGACCCACGCGCGCCCCTCTGCCCTGTCATTCCCTTTTCGCTCTCACCCGACCTGCCGGAGCCAGCCCCGGACCGCGACCTCTCCGCCTTTGTCTTCGCCGGCATGTTTCTCCCCTGGCAGGACCCCGAAAAGGTACTCCGCACCGCCGTCGAAGTCATCGAGGAGCGCGGCAAGGGCCGGCTGCTCTTCATCGGCGGCCCGCACCCCGGGGGCGACGTCAGCGGCGGGCGGTTCGACAGCCTGCTCGAGTTCCTCTCCCAACACCCGGCCGTGGAAGTCCACCCCGTCATGCCCTTCGAGGAACTCCTCGGCCTGCTCCGCGGTGCCGGCGCGGCCATCGACCTGATGCCTGGAAACGCCGAGCGCGAAATCGCCTTCCCGACCCGCACCGTCACCTACATGTGGGCGGGCCTGCCGGTGATTCACAATGACTACGATGAGCTGGCCGAACCGATCCGCCGCGCCAAGGCCGGTTGGGTCCTCCCCCCCCACGATACCGCCGCGCTCCGCCGCACACTCGTGCGCCTGATCGGCCACAAGGAGGATGTCGAGCGCCGCAGCGAGGCCGCCCGCCACCTTGTCCAAAGCGACTACACATGGGACCGCACGATCACACCGCTTGCCGAGTGGTGCCGCGAGCCACGCCATCGCGAAGGCAAGGAGAGCGCCCCGGTGGCCGTCCCGGCCGCAGCCGGCCCCTCACGCGAACGCCGTCCCGCAAGGCGCCGGCGCGAGGGAAAGATCACCTACGCCCCGCAATCCCCCGCCAGCGGCGGACGGGGGCCATGGTACCTCTCGCCCATAGTTTTCCTGCTTGCGCTCCCCATCAGCGCCGTGTTGCTCCTCCTCTTTGGCCTGGCAGAAATCGCGCGCATGATCGTCCGCCCCGGCCGCTGATGATGAACCAGGACCGCGTACAGACACGAAAACACGAGGCACCACGGCTTCGTATAGACATAATCCACAGGGCTCCGGAAAAGCCGTAACCCTCCTCAACCGAACAACCTCTCACCATGCCCCCATGCCTTCGTGGTAAAATACATTTGCCAGTGAGCCACCCCACGCCCACCCCATGATCGTCCCGCTTTACAACAGCCTCTTCCGCCCGAAGGCACCCGGAGAGCAGGCCGCCCTCCTCGCCCGGCCGCAATGGTCCGGCACCCCCGGCATCAAGGGGCTCATGGTGCTCGCCGTCCCGCTCGTGCTCACCAACGCCGCCGTCGCCGTGAACATGTTCCTCGACCGGATGCTCCTCTCCTGGTACTCGGACGAGGCCTTCGCCGCGGCCCTCCAATCCGGCATGTTGAACTGGACGGTCATGGTCGTCTTCTTCCAGACGATCCTCTACGTCAGCACCTTCGTCGCCCAATACACAGGCGCAAAAGCGGACCACCGCGTCGGCCCCATTGTCTGGCAGGGCATCTATCTGTCCCTCATCGGCGGGGCCATTCTCGCCCTGGTTGCCCCGCTTGGCTACCCCCTGTTCGAATGGATCGGCCACGAGGGCGATCTGCCCCGCCTTGAGGCCGAATACTTCTCCATCATGACCGCCGGCGGCGTGGTCTTTCTCATCAACGCAGCCCTGATGAGCTTCTATACAGGCCGCGGCAAGGTCAAACTCATCCTCTTCGTCAACGTCTGGACGGCCATACTCAACTTCTGCCTCAACGTATGGATGATCTTCACACCCACCTGGATATTTCCGGACGGCATTCAGGGGGCTGCATGGGCCACCGTCTTCGCCAACATCGCAGCCATCGGCGTCTACGGCGCACTGATCTGGGCCAACCCCGAAAGCGAGGTCCGCTACCGCCTCTGGTCCGGCAGGCGCCTCGAGACATCGCTCCTCCGCCGCCTCTTCCGGTTCGGCTTCCCGGCGGGGGTCCACAACTTTATCGAAATGTCCGGCGTCACCACCTTCATGATGGTCGTCGGCCTCTTCGGCTTCGCTGCACAGTACGCCAGCAACCTCGCCATGAACCTGAACCTCGTCCTCTTCATCCCCGCCATAGGCATGCACAGCGCCGCCAGCATCCGCGCTGGACAGCTCTGCGGCGCCGGAGAGAAAAAACTCGTCGAGCGCATGACCGCCGGAGCCGTCCTCGTAACGGGTATCTATATGCTTGCCGTGTGCTATATATATATAGGCATTCCGGAACTCTTCCTCGACTGGTTCCGCGGCAGCCAATCCCCCGAACAATGGGCCGAACTTGTCCGCATGACGAAAATACTCCTCGTCTTCGTTGCCCTCTTTTCCCTGTTCGACGCGTTCATGCTCACCTACGGCGGATCACTCAAGGGCGCCGGAGACACCCACTACGTCATGTGGCTCTCCATGCTCTTCTGCATTTTCTTCCTCGTACTGCCCAGCATCGCCATCGCGATGTTCCGGGACAGCTTCCCCTCTCCCGAGGCCGGTCTCTACACCGCCTGGGCCGTCTGCTCTCTGTATATCATCGCTCTCGCCGCCCTGCACGCCCTGCGCTTCCGCACCGGCCGGTGGAAGCACATCGACGTGATCCACCGCGAGGAAACCGTCATCACCCTCGAACACATCCAGAAACTCGCCCCCGCTCTGGAACCGGAGGACGGACAGGACGAACCCATCCCCTCCACACCCAACGCTCCAAAGCAGGACTGACAGAGCCGCGCCTTCACTCCTCCCCGCCAAGGTACTCGGCACGCACACGCTGGCGGTGCTCCTCCAGGAAATCCGCCCGAACTCGTTCCTGAATATCTTCGAAGGGAGGATACAACGGATGCCGCCGCTCCACCAGATAATAGAAACTATACTCGATCCGGCTGATCATGAAATCACTGAACCGCTGGTCCGGATTCTCGCGTAACCTTCGTCCGATTTCGGGTGGAAGCGAATCAATAGAGACCCAGCGCGAAGCGTCCCGGATGCGCACCTCGCGCCTGTCCCGGTAGCCCTCAAAGGAGAACCCACCCGGGTCATCGCTCCGGGAAAAATCCCTGTATATTTCCTGAATGGTCTCCCACGCCCTGCGGCTTGCGTCCCGCCGTTCGATGGGGTCCGTGGTCCCCTCCGGGTTGCGCGAAACCCGCACGTGCACAATTCGCACCTCGGGTGTACGGCGGTAATGAAGATTCTTCCTCTCATCGTAATACTCCCGCAAGACCTCCTCCGTCGCCGCTTCCGCAGCCTCGGCCAAAGCATCCTTCATCGCCGGGGTCACGGCAGCATACTCCATCGCGGCGCCATACAGAACCTCCCACGCCTCCGACTCCCGCACCGCCTCCGCCACCGGGCCCGCACGGACGGCTTCCGCGGTAATCGCCCGCTCCCGCAGCGCATCGAAATACCTCCATGAGGAAGCATCGCCAAAAACGCCCGGCAGCGCCCGCTGTACATCCGCGTAGGTACGCAACTCCCCATCAAAACGATACGCAGGCGTCGAGCCTCTCGGCGGGCCCTCCCGGCCGGGGACCTCCTCGCGGACAAGGAGACCCTCCTCCTCCACCCATTCCACTACCCGCCGTTCTGCCTCCTCCAGCCGGGAAGCCACAAAATCGCCCCGGAGCCGGTCCGCCACCTCCTCCCACGGCAAATACCCCTCCTCACCCTTCGCGTCTATCTTCCCGAGAAGAAACCCATGCTCGCTGCGCACCGGCCCGAAGAAGGGCTCATCCACTTCCTGCTCCATGAATATCTCGAAAAGCGGGTCTCGAATCTGCCCACGTTGAACCAGCCCGATCGATCCATCGTGGTCCTCCCCCATCGAGCGATAATACTCCCTTGCGACAACACGAAAGTCACCACCCTCCTCCAACCGCCGCGCCAGCGCCTCCGCCTCCGCTTCCGCCCCCTCACCATACTCGACAAGAATGCGCGCCCCCCGGACCCAGTCCCTCACAGGGAACTCCGTTTTGCGGCTCTCGTAATACTGGCGAAACTCCTCCGCAGCCTCGCGTGCCCGCGTCATTTCCTTGATGCGCCATATCTCCGGAAGCAGATAGTTTTCCACTCTTTCGCGCAGACCCTCATCCACATTATCCAGAGTAGAGCCATCATGCCGGGCTGCCAGCCTGTTGATCTCTGCAAAAAGTTCCTCCTCGTCCTCCGGCGTATTGAGCACATAGTGCCGGGGAGCGTCAGGATCGGCAATCGTCAAAGCCGTCAGGTACACGCGGAGATACTCCGCCCGGTAATGCTCGGGATCAAAGCCGGCAGGGGCGCTCTTGATTTCACCAAATGATAAGAAGAACAGAATCAAACTGCCAAAAAGAACAAGAAACCGACTCATGGTGCCCGCGAACCCTCATGCAAAATGGACAACCTGCCCCCAAGCAAAGCCCCACAAAAAAGAGGAGGGAGGCCCGGGGGCCTCCCTCCGATTACGGCCAAGATGCGGACCTCCTCAATGGTAAAGGTCCCACTGCTCCACGCTCACCGGCTCCACAGACTCCTCCGAAGCCGCCACATGAACGGCATCCCAGTAGCCTGTTCCAGCTCCGAAGAAGTGAGTTCCCACCGCCATGGCCTGCGGGCGGGGATCCTGCTCCGGCGTCATGGGGCTGTCCACGTACTCCAACCAGACAGGGCCGGGGCCCGGGGCAGGACCCTGGAACGACGTCGTCCAAGTCACACCGTCTTCGGTGTAGAAGTAGTAAAGGCGCGAGAAGCTGCTGCCGCGCAACGCCAGCCACGCCTGGTAGTCAAAGCGGTTCGCATCGAACGGATTGGACAGGAACGCGTACCTGTAGGGATCGGGGCTTTCGGCATACTCAAGCCCCAATGCAAACGGACCCACGAACGGATTCTCGTCCTCCTGGATGACAACGACGCCCGGGCTCGGGTCCTCATTGCCGCCCGAGTCTATGTTCATCTGAGTCCAGGAGGTGGGCACGCCACCATCCCAACTGTCGAAGCTGCCGTTCTCGACAAGGTTGTCGGTCCGTCCAAGCAGGTTGTCGATCACGAGAGATGCCTCTATATCCCCCGTGTTCGCATCGTCGTCGGTGACCTCAACCCTGACGTCCACGGTCACGTCGGGCTCAGTGGTGGTGTCGAACTCCCACGTAAACCCGTCTCCGGGAGTGTCGTCCGTATGAACAAGCGTGTCATTCAGATAGAAATCGGCCTGGACATAGTTGCCCGTCCCACCCGTCGGGAACACCTCGACAGCCTGGGTCCCGGCCACAATCAGACCGCTGGGCGGGGAGATGCGCCCGCCGATTGGCTCAACATCAACCGGAACAAGATAGATCTGATCCACCCGGATGCGAAAGTCGCCACCCGGGGTTGATGCGCCGAAGACTTCCAGTTCGAAATCCACGTCCTCTTCCAGGCTGGCCACGCCGGTCTCGTCCTGCGTCCACTCGGTTACGGTGGCGGAACCAACGTTCACCGTGTGGTCCCCGTCGATCCGGACCCGCAATTCTGGCCAAGGGTCGCCTCCGTCGATGCCGTTCTTGAACCAGAAGGTAACCTTGTAAAGGCCGTCCTCCGGCACCATGCCTTCGTAGGTTCTGGCAACGCCTTTGGAGAACCCACCATCGTTCACCTGCAGGGATCCGTTGGTCCCCTCGGCGCCGTCGGTCGTATTGTGCACGAGGACGGGGAACCCTTGCGAGTTCGTCCACCCGTCGATTCCGGTTTCGAAGTCGTCCAGAAGGACTTCCTGTGCTGCCGCGTACGAACCAAGGGCCAACAGCGCAGCCGTTGAAATTGCTGCAACCTTCTTCATTCTCTGGTCCTCCATCGGAGAGAGTGTTCCCCGGAGTTGGCACTCTGCATCACGGTAACAGGCCGAGCAGGACTCCGGGAGGGGGCCCGAACACCTATTGGACCGACTCGTAACCTCCGCACTAGACCGGCGCGTGTCAACCACATAGCTTCAGAGTGCCAATTACTTTACTCCTGAAACAAGCCATCTCCCCGTGGCCATAGGGGAAGTCCCGCCCCCAAAGCTCTCCCCCATGCCTCCATCCGTGGTTTCGTCTGTTTGCCCA
>SLMS01000309.1 GCA_007133495.1 Candidatus Sumerlaeota bacterium
CGCTCTTGGCCGAAAAAATACGCTGCCCCTCGGTTGCCTGACCCCCGCCCGATCCGATCGTGGGAAGCAGGAACCAGAGAAGGACCATCAACGGCGGGAGCACTTCGTGCCCGCGGACCGGCGTGATGGAAAGCACCTCCCTTGCCGGGATTTCCACCGTGTTGCGAATGGCATCGGCCAGTCCCATCGGCCCGCCGTAGTGCACCAGCACCAGCACACACAGCAGCACGTTTGCCAGCACCATCACCACGGCCTGGATCAGGTCCGTCACCAGCACGCCTGAAAAACCCGCGATCCAGATATAGACAAGCAGCACCGGCAGGATGATCATCAGTGTCGTGTGGATGTGTTCGATCCCGAAGATCGGCGCGAAGATCAAGTGCACGCCAAGCATCCCCGCCCCCACCCACGGCACCATGCCAAGGAACACCTGGTGGATCGACGTCCAGATGCGGACAAACGTCCCCCCGCGGCCGGCAAACCGCAGCGCGTAGAACTCCGGACCCGTCGAGATCGCCAACCGCTTCCAAAGCACCGCGAAGAGCAGCCCCGCCACCAGCAGCGCAAAACCGAAGCGCGACATGTACCACCAGGCGATCGGCAACCCCACCACCACCGCCACGCCGCAGTACGTCGGCGCCACGTCCGCGTTCATCGACGTCACGGCCTGCGAGGTGCCCGTCAGCCAGCCGGGCATCTTCCGCCCGGCAAGGAAGTACCCCTCCTCGCCCTTCGTCCCAGAGCGCAGAATCCTCGCCGCAATGATCCCGATGCCGAAGGAAAGCACCAGGTAGATCACGATGACGCTTACATCAATCCAGTTGTAACGCTCGATCAGTTCCGGTGGCGCAATGTCCTCGGGCAGCATTCAGGTGGCCTCCCCTGGTCTTGGAGCGGTCCGCTCCGGAAGGAGTTGTGAGGTCCGTCGCTCGCCGGACAAGTCCCGCCTCTCCAAAGGGCAGGGCAACAGGATTTATTTCAAAAGCAAAATAACTGTTGCCCACCCAACACCACAACACCCCCACTTCCTCAACCGCTCCCACCCACAGGCACACTCCCAATGAAGCACATCACCGGCACCTTCCTCGACGAAATCTCCTGGGACATTCCGTCCTGGAACTGGGGCCCCGCCCAGTGGCGCCGCGAGTTCGACACCATGAAGGCCGCCGGCATCGACACCGTCATCATCATCCGCGCCTCGCTCCGCGACATGGCGGTCTTCCCCTCCGAGACACTCGGCATCCGCGACGTGCCGGACCTCGCCCAGCTCTTCCTCGACGAGGCCCACCGCTGCGGCATGAGGCTCTTCTTCCCCAGCCATGAGAGCGGAAACCTCGACCCGGCATGGACCAACTGGCACCAGGACTGGGACGTCTGCCAGCGCTTCCTCCCCGAGGTCATGCGCCGCTACGGCAGCCATCCAGCCTTCCACGGCTGGTACATCGCCCCGGAAAACTGCTTCCGCAGCAAGGGAGTCGAGGAAATCTACCGCCGGTACAGCGAACTGATGAAGGAACTCGCCCCCGAAAAGCCGGTGCTTATCTCCCCCTGGTACCCCTCGGACGTGTACGAGCGCCTCTCCCCCGCCGACCGCATGGACCGCTTCCGCGAGGACTGGATGCGCCTCCTCGGACAGGCCCCCTGTATAGACATCTGCGCGTTTCAGGACGGATCGTGCACCTGCCGGCCGGACCGGGAACCGGTGACCCACGAACTCGACATGTATATCCGTGTCGCAGCCGAAGTCTGCCAGGACACTGACACCACACTCTGGAACAACGCGGAAACCTTCGACCGGCGCCACCCCATCAAGTTCCCGCCCCATGACTGGCGCTGGCTCCACCGCAAAATGGCCATCACGGACCCCCATGTCGAAAAACACATCACGTTCGAGTTCAGCCACTTCCTCAGCCCCAACTCCCAATACCCCTCCGCGCGGGCACTCTACGAGCGCTACGCGGAACACTTCTCCCTCCCATCGCAAGGAGACTACTGATGCGACAACGTGCCATACCCTCCATCATGACCATCGCCACACTCGGAGCCGCCACCATGGCAACAGCGGAAATCAAGCTCGGGGAAGCGGGCCAGCATTACCCCTTCGACATGGAACAGCACGTCTTCCTCTCCCAGACCCACGTCACCTTCGAAAAGGAACCCGGCACATGGGCATGGGTTTCCGACGTCGAGCACGTCATCGAGCCCGAGTTCCGCGAGCACATTTTCCTCGCAGACGGCGATCCCGCCTACATCATGGGAGCGGACACGGTCCCCGCGGAAAAGCACTTCGAACTCTTCCCCTATCACTACTACGACCAGTGGGAAGTGGACAAGCTCGGTGCTAAAATCAACTACAAACTCGTCGCGCAAAACCGCACGGACGAGTACGTGAACGTCGAGATATACGGCGCCGGAACCACGCGGGACTGGGACCACTGGCGCACATGGGCAGGGGCGCTCGCCGGTGAAGGCAAACGCAACATCACCCTGGCCCCGGGCGAAAGCGTGACCCTCTGGGAGGAAGAGCAACTCGAAGGCGGCCTCCCCTGGAGCGGTATCTTCCTCGGCCGCGCAAGCGGCGACCTCTACGTAATGGACTATTGCTACATCAGCGACGAGGACCCGGGCTTCGAACACGCCGAGCCCATGCCCGACCTGAGCTGGCCGCCCTACCTCCTCGCCTCCTTCAGCCGCGGCAGCGTGGACTGGAACGCCGCCGACCTCGAACTGTTCCCCAACGCACGCGACGAAGACGGCCGGCTGCCCCTCAGCGCCGTGGACGAAAAAATATACTCCATCGCCTTCGCCTACTCGCCCGGCGGGCCGCCCACCAACCTCTCCCACTACAAAGAGGTCTCCCCCACCTTCGCCCGCGACAAGGTCCGCGTGAACGACCCCGTCAGCGGATGGAACCACCTCTTTTTCGGCGGCAACTATCCCATCATGTACCGCTTCGCCCTCAAACTCCACAACGACACGTCAGAACCGCGCGAAGTCTCCTTCTATCTATCCTCCAACGATATATTTGGCGTGGACTCGCTCTGCGGCGTATGGGTTGAGGAGGAGTTCCTGCATGACCGCGCCCGGCTCTGGAGGGCCAACGAGCACTGGCGCGTCTTCACAATCACGCTCCAGCCCGGCGAATCGCACGACCAGGACTTCACCGTCGTCCCCCTCGGCAGCCGCTGGGGCGGCCTCATCGGCTCGTTCGATTTCACCAGGGCGGAGTAGCGGGGGGCGAACCTATCTCAACCCCTTCAGCCGCTCATCCGAAAGGTCCACCCGGTACATGAGCTGGTTGTAGTCGTACCGCGGAATATTCGTCGGCTCGTGCGAGAACATTTCGCTCAGCGTGCCCTCGAAGTAAATGATCCTCCCATCCTCCTCGTCGAAGAAATCGTGGTGGGCGGGATTGTAGAAACTGTGCGCCCGGTGCGTCGCAATTTTCACCGCCTCGGGCCAGGGACCTTCCGGTGCGTCCGCCGCCGCAAGCCACACCTCCCCCAGAAACGACGGATCGCCGCCCATCTGGTTCGCAATCATAACCCAGCACCCGAGATACGCATTCCAGCGGACGCTGCCATTCCATAAATGCACCTCAGCACCGTTGTCCCCGCCGAACGTACGGTGCCAGCGCTCACCATCGTCTATATGCCCGTCCGCCACGAGCGCCCGCTGCTCCTGCGTGCTCACCGGCGGCGTGTTGCGCTTCCACGCCCACACCGGCTCCCCCGCCTCGTCCCGCTCGATCGCCGGGGCCTCCGGATCGAAACGGCTCCCCGGCTCCAGCAGCGTAAACCCCTCGTAAGCTTCCTGTTCCTGAATGGCATCCCAATCCGCCGGCACGCGTATATCCGGATACGGACTCGCGAAATAGATATACTCCTGCCCGTCCTCCGTGTGGGCAAACGCATGACCGCGCGGATAGAGCGCCACATCCTTGTCGAACCCGCCCATGCGGACAAACGCTTCCACCTCATCGTCCCACACGACAAGCACACGCTCCAGCAACTCCCCGAGCGAGCGCATCCGCGCGCACTGCGCCACCATGCGCTCCCGTCCTTCGGAATCCACAATCGTAAACAGACCGGCGAGCCACTTCGCCCCGTCCTCCTCAAGGTCCACCACCCCGCGCGAAAAGCCGTCCTCCCCCACGAAATAACGATAGTCCACCCCCTCGGATGGTGACAGCCCACCCTCCTCCGGCAGGTCCGCCACCGCGCCCGACGCGTCGAAGTTCCCCAGCGGATGCTCCGGCCGGCCCGTGTCCCCCCAGAACCAGTACAGCTTGCCGTTATAGACAACCGCGTTCGCCGAGTCCTGCCCCATCACCCGGCCGTTCAGGAGCGGCTCCGCAAGCGGCACTTCCTCCCCCAGCAGCACCGAGTCCCTGTATATCCCCGCGCCCGTCAGGCGGTATAGACGCTCGGCGGCCTGCGTGCGTCCGGCCGTCACCTCCGCCGTCTCCCCGGGCACCGTCCGCAGCCGCACGCCGCGGTACCCGAACCCATCCTCGGCGCGCTCGTACCCGTCCGCCTCCACGTGGAAGAACACCTCCGTGTCCATCAGTCCCGGCTCGCGGAAGGCCGCCCACCCGGCGCTGTCCGTATGGAGAACAATCCGGTTCGTCGTCCGCAGCTCCACCATCGGCACGCCGCGGCCGGTCTCCCCGTCAGCCAGGCCCGGCACAAGCAGGACGGCGCCGAGCATGGAAAGTGCGGAAAAGTATCGGGCGATCGGGCGCATGACGGTCCTCCGGCGGGGTTGGACCATCAACACCTGCCCCGCGCGGCCCCGGGATAAAAGCAGAAAACTCCGGCCGCAGCCGGAGTCATGCAAAACGAAGAGAAAAAAGATGGCACTCCCAACGGGATTCGAACCCGTGTTACCGCCGTGAGAGGGCGGCGTCCTAGGCCACTAGACGATGGGAGCGCAGGTCAAGCGCGGGCGGGTTGTTGGCTGGGGAGGTAGGACTCGAACCCACAACATCCTGGACCAGAACCAGACGTGCTACCAGTTGCACCACTCCCCAGCACGCGCGTTGGGCACAACCCAACCCGCCGCGCAGAGTATCCAGCCCCGCCCCCCGGTCAAGCGCAAAACGCACGCGTTTCCACCCGCAACCAGCAAGCCTCCGCTCTCGACTGCCCCTCTTCTCTGGCTCGATGACCACTGGCTCTGGTGTCGTCCGCAGATTCTCCGGACACCGCTTCACCGCTCCCCGGCGCGAGCCCCTGTCGGCGTGAATCGGTGAAATCGGCGGATGTGATTCCCTGCGGCCGCGCCCCGCCACGCAATTGAACGGAAACGTCCTGGGCCGCATCAGCCTGGGACCGGCAAACTCCCGTTTGGCGCTTTTCCCCCTGCCTCCGTGCATGGCCGAGGCCCGCAACCTCAGCGAACGCCCCCCTCGACCCGGCCCGGATTGAAGTCCAGTGCCCCCCGCGGCGGCTCCGCCTCCACGAAAAGCTCGTCATACTCCGGGCCCTCCAGCCCAAGGTCCTTCCGCAGCCGGTAGCGGAACTGATTGATCTCACAGTGCGCCCAATCCTCGTCGTTCAGCGCCTGCGCCACCCGCTGATAGCTCCCCGTCTGCTCGAAGAGCGACTTCATCGCCATGTAGCGCGTCTCCGCCAGATAACACCGGTCGCGCCGGAACGCCGCGCACGACGCCACTGCAATCGCAAGCAGCAGAATCACGCCAAGGAACAGGGAAGAGCGAATCACGGCAGGCCTTTCTCCGGAGGGGCACGGGGAGGAGTGCACACACGATGCACCTCCACCTGCCCCCGAGGCAACCAAGACCGCCCCCCAGCCTCAAGCAGGAATGTCCCCCACAACCGCGGAATTACCGTCCCCGGACCGTGACCGGCCGGAAAAGTCATGCCCGAAGCCCTCCGGACCACCGGGTCCACTCGTCTCAAGTGCGCTTGGCAGGGCCACTCCCCACGTGCTCCTCACCGGCGTGACCCCCGGGAGCGCAAAAGGCCAGTGCGGCACTCCCAGCTTGTCGCAGCCTCACGCGCCCGCGCCGGCCTGCTGCGAAGAGCGACTGTAACCGGACTCCTGGTCGCCCGGAGGAGCACGGCCTCGGCTTGGCCCACTCCCTGCTGAAGCAGTGCCTATCCGCCGTTCGAAAATAAGGGAGACAGCTTCCCGATGCATGTCACTCGCCTAATAACGCTCAGCCTTATCCTTGCGGCATGGCCCCCACTGGCGGCCGCGCAGTTTATCCGCGCCTATCATCCAGAGACAGGAGAGGGCGCTGTGGTAACTCTTATGCTTGGCCAGAGTAGAGTTGCCATGGGCCATGGCCGGGGACCCGGCGCCGCACCGGTCCTAGCTGTTTTCCCTTCGGGCCGGGTCATGTGGTCCTCTGATTACTTCTCCGCCGAACGTTTCCAGGGCGGACCGGGATTATCCGACGAAGAGCGGCGAGAGATTCAAACCCTAATGCGCGAGA
>SLMS01000242.1 GCA_007133495.1 Candidatus Sumerlaeota bacterium
ATTGGTATATCACTCCTGGAAGAACTTGTTTTCGAGACACTCCGCCAGCGCGGCGAAGGAAGGCTCGTGCGCCTGCACGGGCGTGAGGCCATGATGCCGCAGCGTTTCCGAGGTCGAGCCGCCTATGGACGCGGCGACGAGGTTTTTCATGACGTGCGGCGCGTCCGGCTGCGCTTGGGCGAAGGCGTCGGCGGCGGAACTGCTGCAGAACGCCACGGCGTGACACGCCCCGCCGCGCAGCAGGTCGCCCATCAGCCCGGCGCTTTCCGGCACGCGGGTCGTTTCATAGACAACCAGGTCGGTGACCGCGCAGCCGTGGACACGAAGCGCATCGACTATACGCGGCGGCGCGAGCGTCCCGCGCAGAACGAGAACCCGTGCGCCGCCTTCCACAAGGGGGAGGAGCGCTTCGAGCAGTTCCTCGCGCCCGGCGGTGCCGGTGACCTCGGCAGTGAAACCCACAGACTCGAGTTTTTGCGTGGTGGCCTTGCCGACGGAGGCAAACCGCGCCCGCTGCAGCGGATGGCGCACTTCGGGCGGGGCGGCGGCCAGCGCATCCACCGCATTGGCGCTCGTGGCGACCACCCACTCGAAAACGGGCGCGCCGTCTATCTCGGTGAAAACTCCCGGGTGCAGGCGGGTGCGGACGAGCGGCAGGCAGACCGGGACCATGCCGCGGTTGCGCAGCTCGCGGCTCAGGGGCCCGTCCGCGTCCTCGTCGCGCGTGACGATTACGCGGACCTCGCGGCGCGAGGGCGTTGCGTCCGGTATTTCGGAGGGTGGCTCGGGGGCGGACTCGATCACGGCGGCGATCAGCTCCTCCGCCCCGCGGGTGCGCAGTTCCGCGGCGGCCTGTTCGCCGAGCGCGACGGGATCGGGCCCTGTACAGACAGCCTCGACCACGGTGGTGCCGTCCTGGGAGAGCACCCGCGCGCGAAGCGTCATCTCTCCGCCCGCGCCGTATTCGGCATGGGCGCCGAGCGGCACCTGGCACCCGCCGCCGAGCCGGTCGAGCAGCGTGCGCTCGGCCGTGCAGCAGGCGGAGGTGGCGGCGTCGTCGAGCGCTGCCAGGTGACCGGCCAGCTCTCTGTCGTCCCCGCGTATCTGCAGCCCGAGCGCCCCCTGCCCCGGCGCGGGGAGCATCGCCTGGGGGTCCATGCGTTCGGCGAAGGGGGGCTGGAGTCCCAGGCGGTGGAGACCCGCTTCGGCCAACACGATCGCTGCGTACTGGCCTTCGAGCATCTTGCGGATGCGGGTGGGGACGTTGCCGCGAAGCTCCCTGATCTCCAGTTGTGGGTGGCGGGCGCGAAGCTGCGAGGCGCGGCGCAGGCTGGAGGTACCGGCCACCGACCCGGCTGGCAGGTCCACGAGCCGGAGCGGCCGCGGTGCGACGAGCACGTCCCACGGCGATTCGCGCGCGGGCACGGCGGCGACAGCCAGCCCGGGTGGGCTTTGCGTCGGCAGGTCCTTGAGGCTGTGGACCGCAAGGTCTATCCGGCCGTCCATCAGCGCGTCCTCGATCTCCTTGGTGAAGACCCCTTTTCCGGCGATGCGGGAGAGCGGCGCGTCGAAGAGCTTGTCGCCCTGACTCTGGACGATGACGACCTCCACCTCGATGGCGGGCACGGCGCGCGTAAGTGCCTCGGCCACGTGCTGGCTCTGGGCCAGGGCGAGCCGGCTGCCGCGCGTCCCGAGGCGTACCTTCATGTGCTGTCCGTGGAGGGTGGCTTCCCGTTGGCGCCGCCGGTGAAGAGCTTGCGGGCTGTTTCCAGCTCGTGCCGGCCCTCGGGCGTGTCCGGGTCGAGGTTGCCGAGGCGGGCAGTCACCTCATGCAGCATCGCATCGACGAGGCTGCGGGTGTGGCGGTCCACCTGTTGAAGGGTTTCCTCGTCGAAGCGCCGGCCGTGGCGCTGGAGGTGCTGCTGGCGAACCGACTCCATCGACCGGCGGAAGTCCCTCACGACCTCCTGCACCGGGAAGGTGCGCGTCCACGATTCGATGCCGGCCATCTCCTCGTCGATCAGACGCTCGACGCGCGCGATTTCCTCCAGCCGCTGCACCTCGTTGCGCCCGGCGATGCCGGTCAGGTCCGCCATGGTGAGCAGGACGGCGCCCGGGACTCCTGCCACCGCGGGGTCGATGTTCGGAGGTGCGGAAAGGTCCACCAGGACGCGGGCGCCTCCGCCCGCAGGCGCACCGGCCTCCTCCACCATCTGGCGCAGGACCACATAGTGGGGCGCGGCCGTGGCACAGATCAGCACGTTGCAGGCGGCGATGGCCTCAACCATCCTCTCCATCGGTACCGGGGTGCAGCCCATCTGTTCGGCCAGGGTTTGCGCCTTTCCGGTCGTGCGATTGGTGAGCATCATCGCCGCGATGCCGGACTGGGCCAGGGCGCGGACCACCTGGTGCCCGGTGTCACCGGTGCCGATGACGAGGGCCTTGCGGCCGGCAAGGTCGGGGACACGCTCGCGGATCAAGGCAACGGCAGCGCCCGCGACGGACAGGTTCCCGCGGCTTATGTTGGTCGATTCACGCGCAGCCCGGCCCGCCCGGAGCGCCCGGACGAACAGGTTGTCGAGGAACGGCCCCGCCGTCCCCGCCTTGCGCGCCGTGTCGAGCGCTTGGCGCACCTGCCCCAGGATTTCAAACTCCCCCACGATGAGCGAATCGATCCCGCACGTCACGCCCAGCAGGTGGCGAATCGCCTCGCTGCCCTCCAGCGCCATGCAGTGGGGCTCGAGTTCCTCCACCGTCATGCACTGCAATTCAGAAAGCCCATGGAGGACGGCCCTGCGGGTGTGCTCGACGGACCGCGCCAGACAGAAGAACTCCGTGCGGTTGCACGTCGTCAGCCCGGCCACCTCCCCGATGGCGGGTTCCTGGCGCAGGGCACGCAGCATGCCCGGCAGGTAGGCAGGGCTTATGGCAATCCGGCCGAGAAGCTCGAAGGATGTCTTCCGGTGGCTGAAACCGACTACTGTGGGGTACATCTGCATAGTGGGGCGGCTCCCGAACGCGGGAGAATAGAGACATCCGGAAGCCGCCTGCTGTCAAGATGAAGACAGGCCAAACTTTTTTTTGGCAACCCAAACTATCCCGGCATTCCCGGTTGGACCGGCCTCAGAAGTGCTGGCCGAGCCGGTGGTTGAATTCGGGCGAATTGCCGAAGTACTCTATCAGTTCCTGTAGCGCCCACCTGCCGTTGGTCAGCTCGCCCGCCCAGTAGTCGATCTCGGGCGTCATGGGGAACCGGTTCATGAGGGCGCGGTAAAGATGGACGACGGTTTTGCGGTTTGCTTCCTGTGGGTCCGGCGGAAGGTTGTCCCGGAACTCGGACGACTCGAAGAGCACGTTGAGCATCACCTTCGCGGCCTCGCGCCGGCCAAGGTCGAACTCCTCGTGGCCTTCGATCAGGAAGTGGTTCCAGAAGTCGAGCCCGTCCTGGTCGGGCAGGCGGTCGAGCACGCCAGCGTACAAGCTGGCGGTGAAGGTGCGGGAGGGGGTACCTTCCTGGCCGTGGAAGAGCCAGCGGATGAGTTCCTCTGCCTCGGCCGAGCGGGCCACGATGCTCACCACCTCCGGCCGGTTCCAGCCCCTTTCCGAAAGGACGCACCATGTATTGATCTCCCCGGCGGTGGGCTCGCGGAGGAGATAGACGCGATAGGCGTCAGAGATGAACTCCTCGCAGGTGCGCTCGCGCGCGGCGTACTCGGCGGACTGGAAGAACATCCGCCCCAGGTCCTGCGCCGCCAGATGGATGTCTATATCCGCTTCCACGATGAAGTAGTCGTGGTAGTTCTGCCAGATATCGAGCGCGCCCGGTTCCGATCCCCTGCCAAGGACCTGAAGGTAGAAATGTTCCACATAGTGCCGGAATGTATATAGAGGTCCCTGCAGTTCGTGCGCGCCGGTGGTCCAGTGGCTTTGGTCCTCGCCGCGTATTGCTTTTACCCGGTAGCGGTAGTTTCCGTGGCCGACTTCGTCGGTGAAGGAGGTTTCGGGCCCTTCGTACATGAAGCGCCATCTTCCGTCGTTGCGCTGCCTGCGGAGGAGGTAACGGTCGGCTCCCGGGGAGGCTCCCCACTCAACGGTGTGGACACCCTCGGGGCTGGTTTCCGGGTAGTCTATGAAGGCTGGCGGCGAGAAGGGCGGAGGGAGCTCGGCCTCGTCGAAGTCGAGGCTCCAAAGGCGCACCTCGCCCGCAAAGTGGGTGGTCGCAGCCATCGTTCCATCCGGTGAGACGGCGATGCTCGTGGCGTGGCCCGTCGAGTCTTGTCTAAAGGCGGCCAGGCCCCGGTCACCGTGTCCCAGACGTGAAGGCCCCTTCTGCCCGAGAACCCGGAAAAGGTAGTCACATGCCTGCCGTCGGGAAGAAAGGCGGCAACGTTGACCCGCGCGGGGCCGGAGTCGGGGTCGGACGGGTCCGCGCGGAATTCGCGTATGAGCGCGCCGCTCGCGGCGTCCCGCAGGAAGAAGCTCAGGGTGCCGGTGGTGGGATGCGTTCCTGTTGTCAGGATTGTGCTGCCGTCAGGAGAGAACTCCAGAGAGCGGGTCCTGTCATCCCAAGAGATGGCCAGTTCACCGGTTGCTCTCTCCCAGATTCTGCCGCCCCCGTGTGGGTACACGGCGGCTATGCGGTCGCCTTGCGAGGAATAGGCAACTGTCCGCGTTCCCCAGAAGTACTGCTGGACGACTTCGCCGCTCTGGACGTTCATTTCGGTCACGCGGAAGTTCGAGCCTGCCATGACGAAGGTCTGTCCGTCCGGGGCGAAGTCGAGGCCCCTTACGCGGCCGCCCTGTCCGTCGTAGGTGCGGATGTGCTCACCGGTTTCCGCGTCCCACAGCATGGCGACACGGTCGTTGCCACCGGTGAGTAGATAGGCGCCATCCGGCGAGTAGGCCGCCGAGATCACGGTGTGTTCATGGCCTTCGAGCTGGTGCAGCATTTCGCCTGTTTCGACGTCGAAGACCATGGCGAGGTTCGGGCCGTCTCCGGAAATGTCTTCTCCGCCGCTGACGAGCAACCGCGTGCCGTCGGGGGAGAACGCGCCATTCCCCGTGCGGCCCGGGAAGTCAAACGTCCGGATCAATTCCACCCCCGACGCGGGCAGCGCCGCGGCGAGCAGAACGATCCAGACAATGGCGATGTATCTCATGTTCATCACCTGCCTTTCGTCGAGTTCGTGGATGGTTGCCGCCGCCCGGGTTTCACCGGGATTGGCGGCCCGATGGGGGAGCGGGGGTGCGAAAGCATCCCGCTCCGCGGCGCAAGTACCTCCCGCCCCGGAGGCGCCCGGCACGCGAACCGGCCCCGTCCGGCAGACCAGCCGGGAAAACGGGTCCGTGGGTTCGTGCGTAACTCCTGCATTGTCACCGCTCCGGCGCCCGCCACGCCTCGTGCGGGAGGCGTCCGGGCTGGACGGATGGGAAACGGCCAGATTACAATAAAGATGGGGCCTCGGGCTGGAGCCGTCAACTTGGGTGTCAGCTCTTCGGGGCTGCCAAAGTGGGATTCCACACCCGGCATGCTGGTCTACAGGCCCCGGCCCGCACTGTTTACTCCCTTTCCAGCGCTGCGTTGCCCCTGTGGGGGACCGGCGGAAGCGCCGCTCCCCAAGCCCTGAGCCGGCTGCACCGGCCAACATTCACCTTGCCGAAGGCGCCCGTCCGGCCTACCAACGGCAGCGAACACGAACCGAACGGGCGGCCATGGAATCTCACTCCATTCACAGGCTTCACGAATTCCTGCCGCACATGGCACGGCGTCAGCCCCGTCTGTTGACCCTGCTTCCCCCCGAGGAGCGGCCGCAGGCGGGTGCGGCGCTCTCGGAGTGGGTTCTCTCGCTCCCACAGAGGCGGATGATGGAGATTTGCTCCACCTGGGTGCTCGAATCGCTCCGCCGGCTGCGCTCGAACTCCCCGCTCTCCAACGTTTTGCTGCGCGGGGCGCTGCATTTTTCCGGTGAGTTCGACTTGGCGGACGTCGCGGCCGTCTCCATCGGGGAAACGCCCGCCCCGGACGACCCACGGCGCGACGAACTCCGCCATGCGCTCTTCCGCGCCACGCGCCTCGGCGTCCTCATCCACCTGCCGCGCCAGCAGCGCTACTGCGTCCCCTTCCCCGTGCGGCTTTCGTTCGAGGGGGTGAGCTTCATCGAGCCGCTCGAGCGCGAAACCATCCGCATGCGGATGGTGGAGCGCTTCGCCTCGGTGGCGGCGGACTTTTTCGAGGCGGTGCCGGGCAAGGTCCTGCGGCACTGGCGTTTTGGGAACCTGCTGGCGGCTTACGAAACTGCGGTGGAGCTGGCAGAGGAGTACCTTGGCCTGGAGCCCGGCGACTGGGCGGACGAGCCGGACGTCCCCGAGGCACTGGAGATTCCCGCCGAGCTGGCGCTGCCGCTCGTGCAGTTCGGCCGGGCGCTGGGCCGACCCCTGATTCAGCGCCCCTCGGAAAG
>SLMS01000293.1 GCA_007133495.1 Candidatus Sumerlaeota bacterium
AGGCGTCGGCAGGCTCGAAGTGCGCGAGCTCACGGGAAGATTGAAAAGGGCGCCTCATTCCTGTTGCATTGTCCGTGGAGGTTCAGTCCCTTGTTGATATCTGTTGAGAAAGGTTTGCCCCCATGCTTCCCCACCGATCCGCATTTCGATGCCAGCCTGTGCTGGCGGTAATGCTCGCCCTGTTCTTTGCGGTGCCTGCCGCCGCCCAGCGCTTTCCAGGAGATGCGGACGGGGACGGGGAGATCACGCTGCTCGATCGTGAGGCGATCCGAGGTGGGCTGCTGGGGACCGGCATCCCCCAAGGTAATGCCGACGCCAACGAGGACGGCCGCGTGGACGTGGCCGACCTAGTGTATCTGACCCCGGTGATGGGTTTGCTGGAGGACGTAAATTACGGCCGTCCGGAGCTGGAGTTGTCCGTCCATCCGGAATCGTCCGCACCGGATGAGCCGCTTCTTCTGTCGTGGCAGACCAATGGGGTGGGCCTCTACTCGAACACGTCGTTGACGATCGAGGCGCGCGAACCGGCCGTGTATCCGTTGTCCTCCGAGGGCGGCTCGTTCTCCACCGGCATCGCGCCGGGAATCGGGGCGTCACATTACTTGACTCAGAATGGCTGGAGTTCGGCGCGAATCGGCCATCCCGACCTGTCGGGTGCCAGATGGGTCGCCTTGCCGGCCCAGATCCCTGGGGAGTGGGCGTTCACGCTCACACTGCGAGGCGGCAGGAGCGGCAACATCCTCGCGACACGGACCGCCTTCCTGACCGTCAGCGAAGTGCCAGCGATGCGGCTGACGCTGAACCGCCGCGTGGCGGGCCCGCGCGATGCGATGCGCGCGACGCTTCAACTGGCACCGGGCAGTGCGCCCGGCAACGTCGATCTCCTGGCCGTGCTGACCCTGCCGGACGGCGGGATGCTCAGCCTGCCGGGGCTCTCGCGCAGCGAGTACTTCTTTCTTGAGGACGAGCCCGCCGCGCAGGATGACTATACGCTCTTCGATCGCCCGCTGGGCGAATTCGGGACGGGCGACTACCGTCTTTCGGTCCGCATGCACGAAAGCGGCACCCGCACGTTGCTGGCCATGGCGCACGCCGAATTCACGATCTGCGATGGGCTGATCGCGGTCAGCGGTGAGGTGAAAACGCCCAGCCAACAGCCGCTGGAGATTCCCGACCCTGCCGCCACCGAGCTGCACGCGCTGGATTTGTACACCGGCCGTACGGCGGCCCGAACGCAGGTCGCATCGGATGGGAGCTATACGCTGGAACTGGCACCCGGACGATATATGCTGACGGCAAACGGGCGCGATTCGAATGGCCGATTCACGGCCCGCTCGCTGGAAGCGTTGGCGGTTGCCTGCACACCCGCGGCGCGGGAAGCGGATCTGATGGTGACGTCCTCAAGCGAGGTGAACGGGGCGAAGCTGCACGTACTCCCTCCGGGCCTGAAGCAAGAAGGGCAGTCATTCGGCGTGCTGATGCTGCTCGATTTTCAGTACACCGGGGTGCCGGAGCGGCGCGATGAAGCGCGCGCGCAGTTCGATCAATATGTCGAGACAATGCGCCTGTCCAATCCCGGACTGCAAATCATGACGACCGACGATCTGGGCGATCTGCTCCAGCAGGCCGCGGAGGGGACCATGCTCGGGGAAGACAACGCGAGCGGGCAGGCGCTGATGAGCGCGACCAACGCAGTCTCGAGCACCGACGCGCATTCGACGGTACATGTCTCGTCGAGCGGCAGCGGCGCGACATCGGTCCATGTGTCAACGGTGAGCCCGCACACGGTGGAGAACATCGCGCGTTCATCGCGGCAACTGGGCGACCCCTCGCAGCTTGCGGCGGCACTGGCGGATGCGGCCGCGGAGCAATCCGAGGGGCTTGAGGAGGCAATCCGCGCGCGCATCCCGCAACCGATCATCCCGATCCTCGAATACGAGCTCGCTTCCGACACCCACCCCTTGATCGAAACCGTGCACGACCGCCGGCTGCTTCTGGAGCAGGGCGACCCGGTGGAACTGACGGTGACGGCACGGCTGCTCGAAGGTGCCGACGATCCGCCCGCGCCGATCGCCGACATGCCGCTGACGCTGCAATATCGCGAGCCACCGGCGCTCAGCGACTGGATCACCATTGGCGGCGAGCATGTGACGAACGCCAACGGCGAGGTCGCGGCGACGGTGACGATCAGCCAGCCCGCCAGCGGCCTGGGTTTTTTCCGCGCGGTGTTCGAGCGCGAGAACCAGGTCGAGACGTTCGCGGACCCGTGGCTGGCGTATCAGTTCGAGGTGCGGCCCGAGCCCGACGCACCGCGGCGCTGGCTCTTTATCTCGGCCGATCCGGGACGTTGGACGCTCAAGCCAGGCGATACAACCGACTATACGGTCACGATCGTGACCGATCCGAGCATCCCGCCGCAGGCATACACAGTGGACCTGTCCTCGGTGCATGGCGGCGGCGCGGCGGGCACGATTGAACCGCAGCAGGTCACAGTCGTGACGACGCAGCTTGCCCAAGGCTCCTCGCCAATCGGGCGAACACAGTTTTCCTTCACCGCGCCCGGCATCCGCGGAGCGACCGACATCTCCGCGGACTGGACCGATCCGCCGGCGTGCGCCGGTTGCCCGCCGGTCGTGCTGCAATCGCTCAAAGTGTGGATAGACGGCGGCGCCGCCGTGACAATGAGCATACCGGGGGGCGGGGGCACCTCGCCGCAGGGCACGGGTCCGGCGCAGGAGGGCATCATTACCGTGCCAACCAGCGTCGCCGCCGACCTGCGCGTGGCGGGCGACCCGGTGCCCGGCCTGCCGGTGAGCTTCACGCTCGATGGGGACGGCACGCTGGGGATCCACGACACGCTGACCGGGCCACAGGGCCGGGCGCTCACGATCTTCGAGCCACCCGTCGGCATGAGCGGCACGGTGGACATCACGGCGACGGGTTACGTCGACGGCGAGGAAATCAGCGAAACGCTTACACTCAGCTATGAAGGCCGGCCGTATTATCATCTGACGGAAGTCGTTCTTCCCGAGTATTTTGGGATATCAGATGCAGCGATGAACAATCATGCCGAGGTGGTTAATGGCCAGTATGTCTGGCGGCCGGGGCAAGGCGTGGAAACCTTGCCCGGCTATGGCGAGGACATGCAGCGAGTAGGGCTCGATATTAACGACAACGGGATCGTTGTGGGCTGGGCGTATCGGCCGGAGGAATTTGAGGAGAGCTCCTCGGACCGGCAGACCGAACCGGTGCGCTGGGTGAATGGGCAAATTCAGCGCCTTGGCCAGGTCGCGGACGATAACCCCAACCGTCCGCTCCAAACTCTCGTGAAAGTTGACGCCGTCAATGAGGCCGGCCAGATGGCCGGGCGAAGCACCTACATCGTTGGTGAACATCCTTCCTTCCCGGGTACCTATATTTATGGCCGTCAGGCCACCTATTGGGACGGGGCCACTGCAAGGGGACTGGCTCAGTTGGACGGGTCTTCCAGTTACGCCACTGATCTGAACGAGGCAGGGATGGTCGTTGGGCGCGGCACGGGCAGTCTGCCGCCGACGTCGTATACCCGTGCGCTCGTCTGGCAGCCGGGAGGTCAGGGGGCGTTCCTCGGTGATTTTCAGGGCAATAGCTCCGAGGCTTATGCCGTGAACAATCACGGGCAGGCGGTCGGGTGGGCGAATAATGACCATGGTCGCCGAGCGGTGCTCTGGCTGCCGGCGCCCGCATACGGCTTGCGGGCCGGCATCCATGATCTTTTTCCGCCGGGCGGATCATTGCTCCACGCCAACGATATCAATGATTCGGGGCAAATCGTCGGCTGGTACCTCGATCAGCAGCCCGGTTACGCGTTCCTGTGGGAAAACGGCGTCTCCGTCGACCTCAACGACTACATCCCCGCTGATTCCATCTACTACATCCGCCAAGGCCTGTCGATCAACGAACACGGCCAGATCCTCTGCGAGGCGCTGATCGACGGTGATTTGTCAAACCGGACGCTCGTCATCCTGACGCCGCCGGAAATGAATCCGCCTTGAATTGTGAAGCTCAAGGCGACACGAGCCTCTATCGGCTGGATACCGGGAACCTGAAAAAGAGCTATCCAGCATCACCCAAGCGAACAAGCTCTCTCTGCAAACCACCCCGCCCCCTGCGAAACCACGCAGGGGGCGGATCGCGTTTCGCCCAGTATTACCGGGCGTTTGCGCGATTTTCCCCGCCGGAGCCGTGGAAACAACTGATTCTGCTTGACTTACGTGCCAACGGCGAGCGCCCCGCAGGTGTTCCCAACCCTGTGACGACGGCCTCGGAGGGGGGAGGAAGCATGACTTTCGAGCCTTTCTCATCTCAGGCCGAGAACGGGGGGTCGACGGGCACGGGAATCGCTCTCGCTTGGGAATGAGGACCGGAATGGTCCTGATTCACCGCCCAGGTGGCGCATTCCCTCACGGTTGGTGTTCCCAAGCCGCCATGGTTCGCTTGACCAAGATAACGGATTACGCCCTGTTGCTCATGGCGCTGATGGCCCGCCGGCCGGGCGAGGCGCCGTTTACCTCGCGTGATCTGGCGGGGTTGACGGGGATTTCTCCGCCGATGGTGAGCAAAATCCTCAAGCTGCTGGCGCGCGAGGGGTTCCTGCGCTCCACACGCGGAGCCAATGGGGGCTACAGTCTGGCCAGTGATCCGCTCGACATCACGGTGGCGGCCCTGATCGAACGGCTGGAAGGCCCCGTGACCCTGACCGTGTGTTCGGCCCATGATGCCTCCGGCTGCCCGATCGAGGATTTCTGCCCGGTCAGCAGCCCGCTGCAACGCATCAACCGTGTGGTGATCGACACGTTGAGCAACATCACGCTGGCCGAACTCGCCGAGCCTGAGGGAACGCTCCCCGCGCGCCGGTGGAGCCGGGGTTCCGCCGCCGTGGCCGCCACCAAGACCGGATGAGTCCGAAAACCAACACCCATCACACCCTACCCGAAGAGATGCACATGAGCACTACCGCCGAGACAATCGAACGACTCCAGAAGCAGCAGTACAAGTACGGCTGGGTCACCGACATCGAGCAGGATACCCTGCCGCCGGGGCTCAACGAGGATGTCATTCGCTTCATCTCGAAGAAGAAGAATGAGCCCGAGTGGATGCTCGACTGGCGCCTGAAGGCCTATCGCCACTGGCTGACCATGAAGGAGCCCAAGTGGCCCAAGGTCCACTACCCGCCGATCGACTATCAGGCGGTGTCCTATTACTCCTCGCCGAAAAGCGACGAGGACCGGCCCAAGAGCCTGGACGACATCGATCCGAAGATCCGCGAGACCTACGAGAAGCTGGGAATTCCGCTCAATGAGCAGCTCGCGCTTGCGGGCGTGGCGGTCGATGCGGTCTTCGACAGTGTCTCGGTCGGCACGACCTTCAAGGAGAAGCTCAGCGAGCTGGGGATCATTTTCTGTGCGATCTCCGAGGCGATCCAAGACCACCCCGAGCTGGTGAAGAAGTACATCGGAAGCGTGGTGCCGACGACGGACAACTACTTCGCGGCGCTCAACTCCGCGGTGTTCTCCGACGGCTCGTTCGTCTACATCCCCAAGGGCGTGCGCTGCCCGATGGAGCTGTCGACGTACTTCCGGATCAACGCGATGAATACGGGCCAGTTCGAGCGCACCCTGATCGTGGCCGAGGAGGGCAGCCAGGTCAGCTACCTGGAAGGCTGCACGGCCCCCATGCGCGATGAGAACCAACTGCACGCCGCGGTGGTGGAGCTGGTGGCGCTCGACAACGCCAACATCAAGTATTCGACGGTGCAGAACTGGTACCCGGGCGACGAAAATGGCAAGGGCGGCATCTACAACTTCGTGACCAAGCGCGGCATCGCCCACACCAACTCCAAGATATCCTGGACCCAGGTCGAGACCGGCTCGGCGATCACGTGGAAATACCCCAGCGTGATCCTCAAGGGTGACAACGCCATCGGCGAGTTCTACTCGGTGGCGGTGACCAACAACTACCAGCAGGCCGACACCGGCACCAAGATGGTCCACATCGGCAAGAACACACGCTCGAACATCGTCTCCAAAGGCATCTCGGCCGGGCGCAGCAACAATTCCTACCGCGGCCTGGTGCAGATGATGAAGGGCGCGGCCAACGGGCGCAACTACACCCAGTGCGACTCGATGCTCGTGGGTAACGAGTGCGGCGCGCATACCTTCCCCTACATCGACGTGCGCAACAGCACGGCCCAGGTCGAACACGAGGCGACGACGACGAAGATCGGGGAGGACCAGATCTTCTACTGCCAGCAGCGCGGCATCTCTGAGGAGGACGCGGTCTCGATGATCGTCAACGGCTTCTGCAAGGAAGTGCTCGCGGAGCTGCCGATGGAGTTCGCCGTCGAGGCGCAGAAGCTGCTGGCCATCAGCTTGGAGGGCAGCGTGGGCTGAGCCCCGCCGCCCTCCCCCACCAACGTCCACACAGACCCATTATCCGACTGCAGGAGAATGCATTCATGCTGGAAATCAAGAATCTGAAGGCCTCGATCGAAGATAAGGAAATCCTCCACGGCCTGTCGTTGCAGGTCAGGCCGGGCGAGGTGCACGCCATCATGGGCCCCAACGGCTCGGGCAAGAGCACGCTCGCGCGCGTGCTGGCCGGTTCGGATGACTATGAGGTTACCGGCGGCGAGATCACGCTCGACGGCGAGGACATCATCGACCTGGAGCCCGACGAGCGCGCCCAACGCGGCATCTTCATGGCCTTCCAATACCCGGTGGAGATTCCGGGCGTAAGCAACACGTACTTCCTGCGCACGGCGCTCAACTCGGTCCGCAAGGCGCGCGGCGAGGAGGAGCTGAGCGGAGGCGATTTCCTCAAGCTGGCCCGCGAGAAGGCCAAGCTGGTGGACCTCGATCCCGACCTGATGAAGCGCTCGCTCAACGTCGGCTTCTCGGGCGGCGAGAAAAAGCGGAACGAAATCTTCCAGATGGCGGTGCTTGACCCGCGCATTGCAATCCTCGACGAGACCGACTCGGGCCTGGACATCGACGCGTTGCGCGTGGTGGCCGACGGCGTCAACAAGCTGCGCAACGAGGACCGCATGATCATCGTCGTCACTCACTACCAGCGCCTGCTGAACTACATTATCCCCGACCACGTCCACGTCCTTGTCGGGGGGCAGATCGCGAAATCGGGCGACAAGTCCCTGGCCGAAGAGCTGGAAGCGACCGGCTATACCGAACTTGAACGCGAAGTCCGCAACGCCGCCACGGCCAACACTTGAACCGGGAGCCCCATATAATGACCAACATGATGACACAGACCAACACCTTCGCCAGCCTGGCCGATTCCGTACGCGAGGCCCGCGCGTGGAGCGAACCCGCATGGTTCCTTGAGCGGCGCGGGCGCGGCGCACGCCACTTCGCCGAGTTGGGCTTCCCCTCGCAGAAGCTCGAGGATTGGAAGTACACCAACATCAAGCCCGTCGCGGAAGCGGAGTACCAGGTGCCCGGCGACGAGGCGTCGGTTTCCGCCGGCGTCCTCGCCGAATTCGAGTATGGCGACCTTGACGCCCATCGCTTTGTCTTCGTCAACGGCGTCTTCCAGCCCGCACTCTCGCACCTGGACAAGCTGCCCAAGGGCGTGACGGCGTCGACCCTGCGCGAGGCGCTCACCACGGACAACGAGACGTTCCGCAAGTACTTCGGCGCTCAGGCCGACATCGAGAAGCACCACCTCACGGCGCTCAACGCCGCACTGGTCCAGGACGGATTCTTTCTTGCCGTCGCCCCCAACACCGTGGTCGAGAAGCCCTTCCACTTGCTGTTCCTGACCACCAGCGATGCCGAGCCGGCCATCGCGAACCTGCACAACGTAATCGTGCTGGGCACGAGCGCGCAGGCCACAATCCTGGAGACGCATGGCGCGGCGCAGACGCATCGCTACCTCAAGAACATCGTCACCGAAATCGACGCCGCGCCCAATGCGCACCTCGATCGCTATGTCGTCCAGCGCGAGAGTGTCGAGAACGGCTGGCACATTTCCTCGGAATACGTGCACCAGGGCCGCGACTCCAACGTGCGCTCGCATTCGCTGGATTTCGGCGGCGACATCGTGCGCCACAACATCTGGGCGAAGCTCGATGGCGAGGCCGCCGAGGCGGTCCTGAACGGCCTGTATATGCTGCGCGGCAACCAGCACGTTGACAATTTCATGTGGGTCGAACACACAAAGGAGAACATCCCCAGCCACGAACTGTTCAAGGGTATCCTGGACGAACACGCCAGCGCGGCGTTCACCGGGCGCATCTACGTCCACAAGGAGGCGCAGAAGACCGACGCCAAGCAGACCAACCAGAACCTGCTGCTGAGCGACACCGCCCGGGCAAACACGCGCCCACAGCTCGAAATCTACGCTGACGATGTCAAGTGCACGCACGGAGCGACGATTGGTCAGTTGGACGAGCAGGCGCTGTTCTACCTCAGGTCCCGCGGGGTCGATCCCATCCAGGCGCGCAACCTCCTCATTCATGCCTTCGCCTGCGACATCACCGAGCGCATCCGCATCCCGCAGGTGCTGGACAAGGCGGAGGAACTTCTCACTGCCCAATTGGGAGAGAGTAAGTAAATGACACAAGCAACGATCGATCACCAGGGGCGCGCGCTCGACATCGAACGGGTGCGCGATGACTTCCCGGTCCTGCACCAGGAGGTCCACGGCGCCCCCCTCGTGTTCTTCGACAACGCGGCGAGCAGCCAGCGCCCGAGCCAGGTGATCGAGACGGTCCGCCGTTACTACGAACGCGACCACGCCAACGTCCACCGCGGCATACACACCCTGAGCCAGCGCGCAACCGAGGCCTACGAGGGCGCACGCGAAAAGGTGCGTGCCTTCATCAACGCGCGCGCAGAGAAGGAAATCGTCTTCGTGCGCGGCGCGACGGAGGCCATCAACCTGGTCGCCAACTCCTGGGGGCGCCGCAACCTCTCGCCCGGCGACGAGGTCATCATCTCCCATATGGAGCACCACTCCAACATCGTGCCGTGGCAGATGGTCTGCCAGGCCACGGGCGCGAAGCTGCGCGTGATTCCGATCACCGACGCGGGCGAGCTGGACATGCAGGCCTATCGCCGCCTGTTCGGGAAGCGGACCAGGTTCGTCGCCGTCACCGCGGTCTCCAACGCCTTGGGCACGGTGACTCCGGCGAAGGAGCTGGTCCGCATCGCCCACGATCACCGGGTGCCGATCCTGATCGATGGATGCCAAGCCGTGCCGCACATGCCAGTCGATGTCCAAGACCTCGGCGCGGACTTCCTCGTTTTCTCGGGACACAAGATGTTCGGCCCCACCGGAATCGGCGTACTCTACGGCCGCGAGGACCATCTGGAGGCAATGCCTCCGTGGCAGGGCGGCGGCGAGATGATCGACCGCGTGACATTCGAGGAAACCACGTGGGCTGACCTGCCGAACAAGTTTGAGGCGGGAACTCCCAACATCGCAGGTGCAATTGGCCTGGGCGCCGCCGTCGATTATGTGAACGACATCGGGTTGGACGCCATCCAGGCCTGGGAGAGCGGCCTTCTGGAACACGCGACGCGCCATCTGGAAGCTTTGCCCGAGGTGCGCATCCTGGGCACAGCGGAACACAAGGCAGCGGTGATTTCGTTCCTCGTGGGTGACGCCCACCCAACCGACGTCGCGACGCTGCTCGACATGAAGGGCATTGCCGTGCGCACCGGGCACCACTGCGCCCAGCCGGTGATGCAGCGCTTCGGCATCCCCGCCACGGTGCGCGCCTCGTTCGCCTTCTACAATACGCCGGACGAGATCGACCGGTTCGTCGCGGCCCTGAAGAAAGTCATCCCCATGGTCTGCTAGGGGTACGCTTGCCGACACCAGGCCGTCACACCGAACCAGAACGATAATCAAGCAGTGAGGAAAAGCACATGACCACCGACATCGAATCGACCCAAAGCGCCATCGTTGACGAATTCCGCCAGTTCACAGACTGGGAGGACCGCTATGGCCACATCATCAGGTTGGGACGTGACCACGGCGACATCGACGAGAGCCTGAAAGTCGAGAAGTTCCGCGTGAAGGGCTGCCAATCAACTGTCTACCTCGTCCCGCAGTTCAAGGACGGCGTGGTGCACTTCGAGGCCGCCAGCGACGCCATGATCGTCAACGGGCTCATTGCAATCCTGATGAAGGTTTACTCAGGCCGCACGCCCCAGGAAATTGTCGAAACCCCGCCGGCATTCATCGCCGAACTCGGGCTCACCGAAAACCTCACCATGGGCCGGCAAAACGGCCTGAAGGCGATGATCGAGCAGATCAAGCTCTACGGCATGGCGTTTCAGGCCATGAACAAGACCGGACAGGACTCCTGATCCACCCACCTCAAAGGGAGCAGCACCATGGGACTTTCCACCGATGAGATGCAGGAAATGCGCACGAGGATCGTCGAAGTCCTCCGCACCGTCTTCGACCCCGAGATCCCGGTGAATATCTACGAACTTGGGCTCGTCTATAACATCGACATAGCCGATACAGGCGCCGTGGAAGTGAAAATGACGCTGACCTCGCCGAACTGCCCGGTGGCCGAGAGCCTCCCCCAGGAGGTGGAGCAAAAGGTCATGGCCGCCGAGGGTGTCACCGACGCCAAAATCCAAGTGGTGTGGGAGCCGCCTTGGACTCCCGAAATGATGACCGAGGAAGCCAAGCTCGAACTCAACATGATGTAATGGACAACCCACCGCCGGAGTTCATACGATCCGGCGGTTTCCTCTTGGCCCGGGACGAAAGAGAGGAGCCTTACATGAATATCCCCAATCGACTCACGATTACGATTTCGCTACTGCCGGCACTATTGATATGTCTCGCATGTGGAGGAGACACCACTTCAGGCAGCAATGGTGGGAATGCGCTACCTTCCGCGTTTGACCAGGGTTCCTCAAGCGAGACTGGTTTATCCGATCCTCCTGGTGCGCTGCCGGAGTCTATCGAAGAGTGGTTGCTCGCCGAAGCGATTTATGGGGGGGGGGGGAATTGAGGACAAGGAGCAATTCGAAGAATCATTCGGATTAATCCTGGATATTACGGGTGCCAGAGAGGGGGACTCTACAGAAGCTCTCGCGTGGCACGAGGAGCAGGCGAGGATTGATGCAGCCTTTCAAGGATGGATCCGGGAGAAATTGCCGGACGCCCTTAAGGCGCTGGAGGACGACCCCTCCACTGCTGTACCTTTCTATAATGAGATCATCCGTATTACAAACGAAGGTATGGAACAGCGTTTCATACACGAAACCGACCCGGAGTATCGGGCAACAGTGCTGAGGGTGGTTGGCCAAGCTGCCCGCGAGCCAATTGGAGGCTTCAGTGACCTGGATTGGGATGGGTTTCACTGGCTGCTTCATGCCTTACATGCACTCGACGTGTCTGAACTTGAAGAGGAGCAGCGCGATATGCTGCGTGTACATATTGCCGGGATTTTCAGTTACGTGCACCTGAAGTCTGATGAGCGGGATTTCTTCCTGCTGGCGGCATCGCAGCTTCGCCGCGATTTCGCGGATTTCGTTCAGGATGAATGAACCTGCCATGCCGCACCATCCTTTACAGTCTTGAATTCCACTACACCGGCGAAGATTGGTTGTGGTTCGCATAGCATTTCCGCAACGCAGTATCTCCTCGCACCAGCTCATGGCCGGGTACCACGATGAGAATGCCGGTGTTGCCCACCCCCTCTCCCAGCACCTCCGCCGGGCTGGGTTGTTCGTCGCCGCGGGGGGTGGCTTCCGGTATGGTTGGCGGAAGGAGGGCGAGACGGAGGATGCGGCCGACGTAGCTTCATCGGGATGCGGAGCCGCAGCGTCGCGGTGCCGGCCCGGATGAATCACCCCGTCTCGCTGAGCCGTTCTACTTTATGTCCTCGAACGTCCCCGTGCGCACTTCACCGCCGCGCACATAGCGGGTGATCAACACGCCCTTGGACGTGGCGGCCGAGTGCACCAGGGTGAAGGCCGCCGCCTGCGCGTTGTCGCCGAACAGCCGCCTGCCATGCCCAAGCACAACAGGGTATATTATCAGCCGAAGCTCGTCCACCAGCCCGGCAGCAAGGAGCTGGCGCACCATCTTACCGCTACCGTGCGTCAAGAGATTGCCGCCGCCCTTCTGCTTGAGCGCGTCTATCGCCTCGGGAAGATCGCCTTCAAGCGCATGACTGTGCTGCCAGCCAAGCGAATCGGGCCGGTGCGTGACCACGTGCTTGGGCACGCTGTTGAACAGGTCGCCAATGGCGTGCCCGGTCCGTACATCCGGCCAGTAGGACGCCCATATGTCGTAAGTACGACGCCCCAGCAACAGCTCGAACGGCTGCGCGAACAGGTCCTGCACAGCTTGGCCGATGGCGTCGTCAGCGTAAGGCACGATCCAGCCGCCAAGATGGAATCCCCCGGCGGGATCTTCCTCACGCCCGCCAGGGGCTTGAATAACACCATCCAGACTGATGAATTCGGCAACGATGAGCTTGCGCATACTTTCCTCCTGGTTGATTCTCGTGGGAATTTTCGATCAGAAGATGCCCACGGCCAGTGCAGCCAATAGGCTTCATTCTCCAACTGTTGGACGAACGGGATTCTCCAGAATCGACAGTGCCATGCCTGAAATCCACCCACTTTAAGGTAAAGGCACTCCATGGTTTCTGTTCTTCGATAGGTGTCTCTCCCGGAGCCGCAAAGGGCTGCAACAGCCAAAAGGGAGAGTCAGCCGTACATCATTGCTGCCACAGGACTCAGACGTTACCTCATTTCTGCCCGCTTGCTTCCGGCCTCCGGGAGGTCTCGTGTACCGAGTTGGGCAAAATCAGTCGCCTACCCAACGCACTTGCAGTCAGGCCGCTCCGGACCGGCGGGGCGCTTCTCCCCGGCCCGCGGCGCATCCTCCAGTCGAAGGACTTCTTTGGCTCTGCCGGTCCCTCTCACCGGTTCTTGGGGCGAGGGAGCGGTTTACCCTTCGAGCTCCAGGTCCACATACTCGCTGATGACGGCGAGGGCCATGTCGTAGCTGCCCGACTGGGTCACGCGCTCGAACATCTTCTTCGCGTCCTCCCTCCGGCCGGCGGTCATGAGGGCCTCATTGGCCGCTCCCATCACAGCGAAGATATTCCCGTCGCCCACCTTCGCCGCCGGCTTCTTTTCCTCTTTCATCGTGTGCATCCGCCTTTGTTGTCTTGTGCCGAGTCAATCCTCCGGCCCTTCCGTCTGTCCGCAGCGAAATGTCTATACGGTTGATCGGGGGCGCCAGTGAATAATACTCCGCACGCATGGAAAAAGCGTCCTTCCGCCCTCTATCAGAATTCCACGAACCGCTGCAAAAAGGGATTGCCCCAGGACCCGGGCGCAGGGCCGGTTCCGCAATTTGTAGAGAATCGCTCCGCGCCCCTTGTTTCCCGGCACACGGGGGCGGGGCGCTCTGCAGGTGTGAAGGGTGAGACTCTCCTGGCGGGGCTTTGCGGGCGGGCTGTCAGGCGCCCTGAAGGAGGGTGCCGGCTCGGTTGCCCGATGTCGCCGCGAGAGCGTTGAGCCTCCCCGTCACGTGGCGCTCTGTCATCCGGCGGGTGGTGCCGGGGCTTTGGCGGCTGCAATCCGCAGAACGGCGTTGAACGGGGAACCTGTTGCAATAATCGGGAGCAAGAATCAGCACAGCGGTCCGGCGGTCACCCATCCACTTTTCTGCTTCCGGCTTCCTTCGCTACTCTGCAGGACTGGGGCGGAGGTCATTGACGGCAGAGGCGCTCACGGCCCGGCCGCGGCGCTCTTCCACCTCCGCGGGAGTGAAGAAGCGAAACTCCTCAGGCATGGAGTCCGGCTCGGAAAAGGTGACAATAATATAATTGATGACCGCGGCCAACTCCTCGTCCGGCATCGTGCCAAATGCCGGCATGGGTGCCCGCCAGCGGTCGCTGGTGATTCCGTATAGATGAAGGTCAATCATGTACTCCCTGCCGCCGGGGCGGGATGAGAGGCGGGCACTGTCGCCAAGTCCGGGATACTGGTCCCAGCCCTTGCCCTCTGGTCCGTGGCAGTTCCGGCAGTTGGTGATATAGGAGCCTGCGCCGGGATCACGCCATTCGAAAGCGGTGCGGCGCGCGTCCTCCGGCAGGGAGCGATATTCCGCAACCACCTGCTCGGTGGTGATCGTAAGCTGCGAGGAGCGGATCCAGGCGAAAAATGCCGCGACCAGCAGGAGAAAAACCGCAATGGCGCCCAGGATAATGTAGGAAAGAAGATGGCGCATAAACCTTCGGTGCCTGCCTTGCTAGACGAGATCGAACAACTCGAGATGTATGTGATCCTGCTGAACGCCGGCCGCCCGGAGCGCTTTTTGCAGGGAAGCCATCATCGGGGCCGGGCCACAGAGAAAGAACTCCCTGTGAATCAGGTCCCTGGGGACGTGGCGCTCCAGGATGTCCCATGTAACAAGGCCGGTCTCGCCCTGCCAGTCCTCCCCTGCTTTCTCAGGCACATAGACGACCTTCAGATCGAGCGCCTTTTCGAGTTCCGCCAGTTCCTCCTGAAAGGCCATGTCCTCGAGTGTCTTGTCCGCATAGACAAGGATCACCGGGCGCGGGTCCCCGCGGTCCGCCATGGTGTGCAGGAAGGACATCAGCGGCGTGACGCCGATGCCGCCCGCGATAAACACATAACCCACTGCCGGATAACGGTCTATCGAGAAGGCGCCGTGGGGACCCTGGAGGACGGCGCGAGTGCCCGGCTTTACATTCGGCAGGTTGTTTGTAAAGTCCCCCATCTTCTTGATGCCGAACTCCAGCCGGCCGGGCCGGGCGGCACTCGACCGGATGCTGAAGGGGTTTTCCTGCATGGTGAACTTTCTGTCGCCGAGGGTAACCCAGGCGAACTGCCCCGGCTCGAATTTCATCCCCGCATGCCCGTCGGCCTCCAGGACGAGCGTCACGCAGTTGCCCCGCTCGGGGCGCACCTCGGCCACCCGCCAGATGCTGTCCGGGAAAAACCCCGGCTTGATCACCCTCGTGTAGAGCACAAGCAGGATCAACCCAACGCCCGGAAGCACCCAGACCCCGTGCTTCCACAACGCATTCGTATAGAGCCCCGCCATCACCACGTGAAGCAGAGCAAAAATGACTGCTCCGCCAGCCAGGACAAGGTGGAAAAGGCGCCAACGCTCGTAACTCAGCCCCAAACGCACGCGGAACAGAGAGGTGACCGCCAACCCAACAAGGCAAAAGAGGCTCATCCAGGCCGTCTTGCTGGCCCAGGTACCGCCAAGGGGATTGAGGAGCTTGACCCGCGACGGCGTATCCACGATGATGAGCACCGGATGGATCAGGATGAATCCGATCGCCACAAGGGCGATCTGCCGGTGAAAGCGCAGGATGATGTCAATCCCGTAGGGCGCGCTGAGCGACTTGAAGCGGGAGGTCAAAATGAGCTGCACGACAATCTGCGTGAGACCCACGAAGCCAAAAGCAACGGAGAGTTCAAGCCAGAAGCCCCGCCCCGTTGGCACCGGAGGCACCAGCATCAAAAACAACGGCAACGTAACCACCGCCAGATAGAGCAGAAGCCATAGAATCCCGGTAAACAGGATGTTCATCGGATGCTCGTTGGCACGGTGCCGCGCATGCGGGCCGTGCGGAAGTTACCTCCACGGAAGGGGGAACGGCCGGTGGCCGGGAGGCATCTGCATGGCTTGAAAAGACCGGCGCGGTCTCGCCTCCAGAGGACGCTTTTCCGCTGCCGGTGACCGGGAATCAACCAGTATGTGTTGGTCAGGCCGTCCCTCGACCCCCGGCGGGAGCACCCCAGGTCCGTGGGTGTCACGGGGACGCCGCCCCGACCCTTTCACGACTGCCGCCAGGTGCGCGCCCCTCAGGCAGCTTCATCACGAGCGGCGGCCAGGCGCGGGCCTGCGAACCCCAAGCGATGCAGGGCGATTGCCGTTGCCACCGCCGAGTCCATGGGCTGGTGCTTGGCAGCAGGGCTTCGCAGGAGGTCACGGGCGTGGCGAAGAACCTCACTGCGGACGCGAAGACAACCCGTCCAGGGAGATGACCATGGAGGAAGACCTCGGCCCGCAGGTAACACGCGTGGACGTCATGGCGGCTGCCGTGGACCGGGATCGTCTATACGTTGCGCTGGGCGGTGTTCCCGGGTACTTTGCCGTCATTGACCGCAAGCACGGCACCGTCACGGAAATGCATGAGATGGCCGGCACGCACGGCTCCTACGGCATGCTTGCCGCCTTCTGTGGAAGCGTTTATGTGGCCGGGCAGCCCAACGGCGAGCTTTTCCGCTACGCCGGAGGGACCTTCGCCAGCCTCGGCCGCGCACCCAACAACGCCACCTTTATCTGGCGGCTCACGGAGGGCCGGCACGGCCGCATCTATGGCGGCACCTATCCCGGCGCAGGGCTCTTTGCCTGGGACCCGGACGCCAACCGCATGGAAAACCTCGGCCAGGCCGAGCCGGGGCAGGATTACTGCCGTTCCATCACGGTCTCAAAAACTACGGGCCATCTTTACGCGGGCACCGGCCCCAGGGCCGGCCTCGTGCGGCTAGACCTGGAGACCGGGGAAAAAACAGCCATCCTGCCGGACGAGGAGAAGGGAGCCAGCTTCGTCTATACGCTCAGGGCCACTGGCGGCAGAATATTCGCCCATCTCGATCCGGGGGGCCGGGTCCTGGTCCTGGACGAGGAGACGCTCGAAACGGAACACGTCATCAACGGCTTCCTGTCCGGCGATTTCTCAGAGGTGATGCCCGGCGGCAGCCGGGTCTTCTATACGTCCGGCGCCGGGCTGTCGTATTACGACATCGGGCTCAAGAAGGCCGTGGATACCGGCGTGGAGGTGGACGGCAAGGCCCAGGCCCTCGCCTGGCTGGAAGAGGACGGTGCTCCGGCGCTCCAGATCGTCACCCAGGACGGTTCTGCTGCCCTCTACGATCCGCGCGCCAATAGTGCCATCCTCTCGAAAATGCACCTCCCGCCCCTACCAGCCTCCATCCACTGCATCCATGCAGGGCCGGACGGCAGGATCTATTCTTCGGGCTATCCGAAAGGCGGCGTTGGCGCTTACAGCCCACCGGACGGCTCCCATGAAGAGTACAAGGGAATTGGCCAGTCGGAATACATGGCCACCATGGGGGAGCGCATGTACTTCGGTGTCTATCCAGGGGCACGGATATACGAATTCGACACGCGGAGGCCGTGGGACATGGCGGCCGGCAATCCGCGCCTGGTGGTATCGCTGGTTGACTGGGAACAGGACCGCCCCTTCGGCATGGCCGCCAACGAGGCCCGTCAGGAACTATACATCGGGACCGTTCCGAACTACGGAAAACTCGGCGGAGCGTTTTCCATCCTCAACACGGCCTCGGGCCAACTGGGCGTGCAGCGGAACCTGATTGCGGAGCAGAGCATCGTCACCCTCACCATCGCACCCGATGGGCTCGTCTATGGTGGCAGCAGCATCTGGGGAGGACTCGGTGCCGCGCCTGTTGCGGACGAGGCACGCTTCTTCGCCTGGGACCCAGAAACCTCCGCACTCGTCCTGGATATCGTCCCTGTCCCCGGCAAGAAAGCCGTCACGGCGGTGGTGGCGGCTCCCGGCGGCCGCATCTGGGGCTGGGCCGAGGGCGTCCTTTTCGTGTACGACCCGGACCGCGGCGAAATCATCGAACAGCGCAATCTCGCTCCGCTTGATTATTCCTCCGCCTCCCACGTCTGGCGGGACGCGCAGATGGGCTTTGCCACCGACGGGAACCTTTACGGCACGATCGGCTCCCGGTTCTTTCGCGTGGAATCGAGCAGCCTTCAGGTCGAATGGCTCAGCCCCGAACCCCGCACGCTCTTCGCACAAGATGAAGATGGCGCCTTCTACTACACCCACGAACAGCACCTCTACCGGTGCCGGCGGTAGCGACGGAGCCAACGGTACACATACTTGAAACCGGGCGAGCCCAAGTGGACTGCCCCTCGCTCTCGCCAGCGGGAGGGGAAAGCAAACACGGGATGGCCGGAGGCTGGGGGGGGTATTGGGCTGTCAGCCAACCCGAAGGTCAGAGCGCTAGCGCAGGCGTGCGTAATGAAGCCGCAGGGTGGCGTCCTCGCCGGCGCGTTCTATCCAGGCGAGGTGTACCCACTCCCCCGAGACGGCAATGACCGGTTCACGCACCGATCCGCCCACAGGGAGTTCCACCAGCCCGCCCCACGGGATTTCGACAAGGAGGAGCTTCCCGCCGTCCGCACCGGGGCTTTCGACCCACGCCTTGCTCGCGTGGTTGTCGGCGGAGACGGTCGCCTGCTCGGGATTCTGTTCGATGTTGCCGAGAACAGCCGGTTGTGGCCCGTCCACCACACGGGGATCGAGGTCGAGGTAAAGCTCGCCGCCTTCGTACTGATCGAGCCAGTAGGCACCGAGCAACTGCTCCTCCGTCACCCGGTAGAGGATCGGCAGCCGGTTGGCTGGAATGTCCACAAACTCCTGCGTGGTGGTTTCCACGACGCCGGTGCGGCCGATGAACGAGACCCGGGAGGTGAAGTCGTTCGCCTCGATGGAGAACCAGTAAACCTCCGCGCCCACCTCGTTGCCGAATATCTGCGGCAGGACGTCGTAGGGTCGTTCGGAGACGCTCAGCGGGAAGGTCTCCCACTCCTCGTCCTCGGTGGTGACGGCCGCATGGACGAACGACCGGCCGCCAAGAACCTCCGACCAGGTCAGATACGGCTCCCCTTCGCTGTCGAAGGCAACGCCGGGAAACTCCAGCAGGCCGGGTGACGTATAGACAAGCTCCGGATCCGCCCAGTTGCGCGAGGCCCAAAGGCGGTTCTCCTCACGCCCGGTCTCCACCCAGGTGACCAGCACTTCCCCGCCCCCGGGCGCCACGGCCACTGCGGGGTGGGCGCCATTCCCGCCGTTTTCGGCGTCCACCGTGCCGGAGAGATAGGTCTCCCAGCCTCCGAGGGCCTGACCGTCGTGCAGAATGCTGGCACGAACGCGGTCGCGGCCACTGCCATCCCTTTCGACCCAGGTCACGGCCGTCAGGGGCCCCGCGGAAGCCGCCTGCGGGGAGTGCAGCCCGCCCTGCGCCTCGGAGAGCACCGTCTCCTCATGGTCGTAGAGGAGACTCAGCCCTCCCCGCTCGGCCCCGGCGGTCTGGGCGAAGGCAGCCCCACCCATGCCGGCGGCAAGCAGAAGAGCCGCACCGGCGAGACTTGCTCTCCGGGCTGTCTGAGTCGCTTGTGGCCAGTTCATCCGCGTCAGGGTCTCTCTCTCCTTACTCTCCGATGCTGTGGCCATACTAAGGGCATCATGCCTCACAGGCAAGAGGCATCTTCGGGGGCACCCCTGATATTTGGGCGGGGCAAGCAAATTGCTGGGTGTGATTGCTTGCTTGACGTTCATCGGCCTGCTCCCCCACCGTCGGCTCTTTCCTGGTATTCCCGGGCAGGCAGGCCGCCCGGCGCGAGAGGTATCGGCCATTGATTCGATACATGTTACGCCCCCGCTCGGAGGGCCTCCCCCCTGCTCCTGTCGAGCTGTCCCCCCTCATGCGGATCGGGCGCGACAACGCGTGCGACATCGTCATCAAGGACGCCCGCGTCTCCCGCATCCACGGAATCCTCCAACTCCGCGACGGCATCCTTCATTACAGAGACTGCGGGTCCACCAACCGAAGTTTTCTCAATTCCAAGGCAATCGCGGAGGCGGAGCTGGCCAACGGCGACATTTTGTCCATCAGCGGCGTCTTTGAGTACGAAATTCTGCGCCTTGGCGGAACCGCCAGCATCGAGTTCGTCCAGTCCACCCCCGTCGTGACCGGCATCGTTCAGGCACAGGACGTCGAGGGGGACTTCCTGACACGCAAACTCGCCGAACTCATCGAGGTACACCGCGAGGGCGAGGGAGAGTCCAGCCACCACACGCAACCGGAATCGGTCCGCATGAGCCGTATCCTGACGGGGATGCAGACGCTCTATCAGCTCTCGCGCGACGCCTGCCGGCTCATGCCGCTTCCCAACCTGCTCGAGCGCATCGGCATTGTCCTGATGGACAACTTCCGGCAGGCCGAGTGCCTGGCCATCCTGCTGCACGACACCGCCGAGGGCCGCTGGGTACCGCGCCATGTGGCCCGCCGCGAAAACCACGAGGAGACCCCCATCGCCATCAGCCGCACGGTGCTCCACCGCGCCGCTGAGGAGGGCGCCACGATCGTCGCCAGCGACACCACGAGGGACATCCGCCTCACCGAGAGCGACTCCCTCCCCGAGATGGAGGTCAAATCGGTCCTCTGCGCCCCGCTCATCTCTGGCGACAAACCCATCGGTGCCTTCTATTTCGTGAACCGGGAAAGACCCGCCCGGTACGAGACGCTCGATGCCGAGCTGGCCACCGCCTTCGCCAACCAATCCTCGGTCGCCATCGAAAACGCCCGCCTGATGGAGACGCTCCAAGACCACTACAGCGAGACGCTCCAAGCCTTCATCAACGCCATCGAGGCCAAGGACGCCTACACCAGCGGCCACAGCCAACGCGTGGCGGAGATCGCCGTCGGCATCGCCAGGGCGCTGGGCACCGACGAGGGCCGCGTCCAGCGCCTGCGCCTGGCAGCTCAACTCCACGACATCGGCAAACTCGCCATGTCCGATGGCCTGATTGGCAAGCCCGGAGCCTTGTCAGACACTGAGTTCACCACCATGCGGTCCCACGTCGAGCGGGGAGAGCACATCCTCCGGCCAATCACCTATCTGGCCGATATTCTCCCGTGGATCGCCGGACACCACGAGCGGTGGGACGGCTCCGGGTATCCCAAGGGACTTGTCCGCGAGGAGTGCCCCCTTGAGGCACGAATTCTCGGGGTGGCGGACACTTTTGACGCAATGACCACCCAACGAACCTACAACCAGCGCCGCACCCTGCAGGAGGCATTGACGGAGTTGCGTGATCTGGCTGGGCGCACCTACGACCCCACAGTTGTGGAGGCTTTGTGCACCTTCATGGCCGAAAGGATGGAGCAGTTGGAGGAGGAACGCGAGACCGGGCACGGACCCCGCACAACCATGACGACGCGCGTTCCCGGCGGCGAATTCGAGGGTTAGGAGCCCGGCAGCAACCGGTAGAGAGGGATTGCCCGGCGGACCGTTGCACCCGCGCAACGCCTGCGCTCTCGTGCACGTCAAAATCGCCCGCCCGGCCGCGCTTCTGCCCTTGATCTCGCCCACGGGACCGGACTACCCTCTTGGACGTTGACCGGACACTAGGAGTTGGCAC
>SLMS01000222.1 GCA_007133495.1 Candidatus Sumerlaeota bacterium
GGCCGAGCGGCTTGTGCCGGATGCGGTCCAGCGAGAGCAACTCCCCCGAATCGCAGATGTGGTAAGAGGGAACGTGCTGCGAGGCGATCTCCAGCAAGTGCCCGGTATTCGACGAGTTGTACCCGCCGACGATCAGCATCAGATCGAGTTCGCCGCTCTCCACCAACTCCACGATGGCGTCCTGACGCTCCTGCGTGGCGGAGCAAATGGTGTCGAAACTGCGGAAATGCGCCGCGAGCGCCTCCGCACCCCAGCGCTGCTCCAGCGCGCGGCCGACCATGCCCGCGATTTCGAGCGATTCACTCGCCAGCATCGTCGTCTGATTGGCCACCCCGATCTTCTCAAGATGCCGCGACGGATCGAAGCCCTTGCTGAAGGCAAGCTCACCGAATGCCAGAACGTCCTCCGGCGGGCGCTTGCCGGCGATGACGTCGCACACCACCTGCGCCTGCTCGCGGTCGCGCACCACGATGGTGTGGCCGCCGAGCTTCTGCGCCTGGCTCACCGTGGCGATCGTCTCCGCGTGCAGCGCCTTGCCATGCACCAGCGCCGTATAGCCATCCTTCGCGTACTTCTCCACGCGCTTCCACACGTGGACCACCGACCCGCACGTCGTGTCCACCAGCACGCAGCCGGTGGCGCGCAGGCGCTCCAGCTCCGGCGACGAAACGCCGAAAGCCGGCATCAGCACGACGTCCTCCGGCCCGATATCCTCCAGCGTCAGGTCACCCCTCAGCGACCCGGAAAGGAAATGGATGCCCATCTCCCGCAGGCGGGCGTTCACCCGCGGATTGTGGATGATTTCGTAGGTGAGGAAGGTGCGCCTGTCGGGGAACTTCGCACGGGCCTCGTAGGCCATGTCCACCGCCTTGTCCACGCCATAGCAGAAACCGAACTCCTTCGCGAGACGGAAGGACAGCACTCCAACGTCAAGCCGATGACCTTGCTCGCGCATCCGGTCCACCAGCGCACTGTGGTAGTCGGACGCGACGGCCGGCGCGATGTGGTCCTTCAGGCCAAGACTGGCCCGGTAGTAGTTCGGCTGATTGCGGGAAGCCGGAGGCATGTGGCGCGGGAACTCCTGCACTGGGCTGGCGCGGATCAAAGGGAGCAAGACCCGCTCCGGTCAACGAGAGAGGGGCGGCGGGAGTTTTCGATTTTCTCTCAACTGACAAAATGACTCTTTGACCGGATCAGTCACTTTGGTCAACACTTCCGCCATGAAAACGAAACCACCAACCCCCCGTCACCCGGACCGCACCGCCCGCCTGCTGGATGCCGCCGCCGATCTGTTCGCCCGCTGGGGCTACGACAAGACCAGCGTCCAGGACATCGCCCGCGAGGCCGGCGTCTCCAAGGGCGCCGTTTACCTCGAGTTCAAGAGCAAGGATGACCTGTTCCGCGTCGTGGTTTACCGGGAACTGGACCGCTACCGGCAGGAATGGCTGCGGCGATTCGAGGAGGATTCGGCCGCATGGAGCTTCGCCCGCATGTTCCAGTACAGCATGGCGGCGATGAACGCCAATCCGATCGTGAAGGCGCTGATGACGCGTGACCAGCGCGTGTTCGGCAATTTCCTCCAACGCGAACCCGAACTCCTCCGCACGTCATTCACTGCACGGAAGGAGGTCTTCACTCAGCTTCAGCAGGCCGGCGCCGTGCGGGACGACATCCCACCGGCTGAACTGGCTTATCTCCTGAGCATCATCATGTATGGCATGATCGCCGGCACGGAGGTGATCCCGGAGGAACACCGGGTCCCCTTCGACAAGGCGTTGGCGGCGCTTGGCCTGCTGCTCGACCGGGGGCTTGGGCCCGCCCATGGCTCCGCCAACGAGGCGGCCCGCCCGCTGCTCGCCGCCATCGTGAAGAAAATGCGGATAGCCATGCAGGAGGAAAAGGACGAGGAGAAGACAGGCAGCGGGAGTTCCAGCACCGGCCAGGGGTGAACCAGGATGCCAGACACGAAAGACTCGACAAACGGGCTGGAGAATCGGGACCCGCTGTTCCATGCGCGCGGGCTGACCAAGGTCTATCATCCAAGCGGCGAGATAGAGGTCCGGGCGCTCGACGGTGTGGACTTGGACCTTTTCGAGAGCGAGCTGGTGGTGCTCCTCGGCGCTTCGGGAAGTGGCAAGTCCACCCTTCTTAATATACTCGGTGGCCTGGACATCCCGACGGATGGGACCCTCGACTATCGGGGGGAGAGTCTCACCGATGCGGACGAGCGAACGCTGACCCTTTTCCGCCGCGACACCGTCGGATTCGTCTTCCAATTCTATAACTTGATTCCGAGCCTGACTGCACGCGAGAATGTCGCCCTCATCACCGACATTGCACGGAACCCCATGGCGCCCGAGGAGGCGCTCGCGCTTGTCGGCCTCGAGGACAGGCTGGATCATTTTCCCGCGCAGCTTTCCGGCGGAGAGCAACAACGTGTGGCCATCGCGCGCGCCATCGCCAAGCGGCCGGACGTGCTGCTGTGCGACGAGCCTACCGGAGCGCTCGATGTCAAGACGGGCATCACGGTGCTGGAGGCCATCGCCCGGGTGAATGAGGACCTGGGGACGCTCGCCATGATCATTACACACAACGCCGCAATCGCCGACATGGCCGGACGGGTTATCCATTTGTCCGCGGGCCATATTACGGAAATCCATACAAACACCGAGCGGCGCCCCGCCAGCACGCTCGTCTGGTAAAACGCCATGCGGCCACTCGACCTCAAACTTCTCCGCGACCTCCGCACCATGAAGGGGCAGATGCTGGCCATCTCCCTGGTCATGGCGTGTGGCCTGACCATGATGATTATGGCGCGGGGCCTGATCGTTTCGCTGGAGACCGAGCGCGACCGCTATTATGCAGAAAACCGGTTCGCGGATGTTTTCTCCGATCTGGTTCGCGCGCCGAACTCCCTCCGCTCCCGGCTGATGGAAATATCCGGTGCCGGCACCGTCGAAACGCGTGTTACCGGACACGCAATACTCGATATACCGGGCATGGACGACATTGCCGAAGCCATCCTGGTCTCCATTCCTGACGAACGACCGCAGCAGCTCAATATACTTCACATCCTCCAAGGGCGGCTTCCAGAGCACGCCGGGCGGAACGAAATCGTCATCAGCAAGGCATTCGCCGATGCCCACGGATTCCGGCCAGGCGACACAATCCAAGCCACGATGTACGGCAACCGCGAGGAATTGTATATTTCCGGCACGGCCATGTCCCCAGAGTTCGTGTACGAACTGCCCCCCGGGGCCTTCGTGCCCGACAACAAGCGCTACGGCGTTTTTTGGATGAACGAGCGGGAGCTGGCCAACGCGTTCAACATGGATGGTGCTTTCAACAACGTGGTGATGACGCTGGCGCCCGGTGGCAACGTGGAGGCCGTGAAGGCGGAAATGGACCGCATACTCAGGCCATACGGTGGACAAATATCCTACGACCGTTCGGAACAGGCGTCCGCGCAGTGGGTGGAGACGGAAATCGAAGGACTGCGCGCCTTCGCCCTGGCGTTTCCAATTATATTCCTGAGCGTCGCCGCTTTCATGACGAGTGCGGCACTCACCCGGCTCGTCCGTTTGCAGCGGGAGCAAATCGCCCAGCTAAAGGCATTTGGCTACTCCTCCACGGCAATCGGCATCCACTATTTTAAATTCACCCTGGCCGCTGTCATAGCCGCGACCGTCATGGGAGGCGTGGGCGGCCTGTGGGCCGGGCGCGGTATTGTCATTCTCTATGAACCCTTCTTTCAGTTTCCCTCGCTCACCTTCAGGCCCGATTATCCGGCGGTACTTATCGGCCTGGTGGCGAGTGCGGGGGCAGCGTTCCTCGGCGTATTGAATTCCGTCCGTCAGGCCGTGAAGCTCCCGCCCGCCGAGGCAATGCGGCCGGAACCGCCCGCGGAGTTCAAGCCCTCGCGGATTGAGGCACTCGGCCTGCAGAATCTCGTTTCTCCCGCATTCCGCATGGCGCTGAGGAACCTGGAACGAAAACCATGGCAGGGATTGTTCACCGCCCTTGGCCTGGCCATGGCAACGGCCATCCCCATCGTGCCCGGGGCCATGCGCGACGGCATGAACTATATGATGGATTTCCAGTGGCGCCTTGCCCAGCGCCAGGATGTGACGCTCGGCCTGATTGAACCCGGCTCCTATGCCTCCTTCACCGCAATGCGAAACCTTCCCGGGGTGCTCCATGCCGAGCCCTTCCGCGCGGTGTCCGCCCGTATCGGCCACGGCCATCACGAACGCCGTATTTCCCTCAGCGGCCTCCCGCAGGACGGGCAGCTCAACCGCCTGCTCGACGCCGATGCGAACCAGATTCCCCTCCCGCTTTCGGGAGTGCTGCTGTCGGAAAAGCTCGCCGAAGTTCTCGATGTCAAGCCAGGCGGAACCGTGCGCCTGGAGGTTCAGGAAGGAAGACGCCCGGTTTTCGATATCGTCGTCGCCGGAACCATAACGGACTTTGCAGATATAGGCGCCTACATGGATATAGACGCCCTGCGCCGGCTGATGCGGGAGGGCGACACCGTCAGCGGCGCGCATCTCACTCTCGATTCCGCACAGTGGGCACCCTTTCTCGCCAGCGCCCGGGAAGCGCCGCAGATCGGCGCAATCGTCAGGACCCGGGCCGCACGGGAAAGCTTCGACGAAACGATGGCGGAGCTTATCGTCATCGCGCACACGATCTATTTCGGGTTCGCGGCTGTCCTTGCCTTTGGAGTGATATACAACGGCGCCCGCATCGCCCTTTCCGAGCGTACACGCGACTTGGCGACGCTCCGGGTCCTGGGCTATACACAGCGCGAAGTGGCCGGCGTGCTGATTGGTGAGCTTGCTTTGCTTACCCTGCTCGCCATTCTCCCCGGCCTTTTTATCGGCACCCAGCTCGCGGCCGCCATTCTCGAAGCGGCAAGCACCGAAACCACGCGTTTCCCGCTGGTCCTCACTGGCCGCACCTATGCAACGGCAGTCCTGATTGTTCTGGCGTCCTCGATTCTTTCCTTTGCGATCGTCAGCAGGAGAATCCACAAACTCGACCTCATCGGAGTGCTCAAGGCGAGAGAATAATGCCCACGAAAACAAACACTCCCCGCAAGACCAGCAATTCACGCAACACGCGCAGGAAGATCGGCACGTGGTTGCGCAGGCTTCTGCTGCTCGCCGCCTGTCTGCTGATAGCGGCAGGGATCGGTTACGGACTGTGGCCGAAGCCGCTGCCTGTCGAGACGGCCACGATTGAACGCGGGCCGCTTACGGTGTCCGTCCTCGAGGAGGGCAAGACGCGCATCCGCCACCGGTACGTTGTCTCGCCTCCGGTTGCCGGGTACCTCCACCGGGTGGACCATCGCGCCGGTGCACGCATCGAGGCGGGGGAAACTGTACTGGCCGTGGTCGAGGCGGAGCCCGCCGGTTTCCTTGATCCGCGGGCGCGTGCCCAGGCCGAAGCGCGCCTCCGTGCCGCAGAAGCTGTCGTCCTTCAGCGCCACTCCGAGATCGAACGCATCGAGGAAGAACTCGACCACGCCCAGCGGGAATTCGAACGCACCGATGAGTTGTTCGAGCGCGGTGCCGTTTCCCGCGAACGTTGGGACGCCGCCGACAACCGCCTCCGCGTTCTTCAGCGCCAAATGCACACGGCGGAGTTCGCCGTCCGCGTTGCCGAATTCGAGAAGGCCCAGGCCGAAGCGGCCCTCTCGCAACTCGCTTTTCCCTCGGCAGAAGAATCCGAGCCGCTCCGCATCATGGCGCCGGTCGATGGCTACGTGCTCAACGTGTACGAAGAGAACGCGCGCAGCATTTCCCCCGGAACTCCAATCATGGAGGTCGGCGACCCGCAGGACCTCGAAGCCGAAATAGAGCTGCTGTCCAGCGATGCCGTCGGGGTGAGTCCCGGCGCGGAGGTGACCATCGAACGCTGGGGCGGCCCTGACCCCCTGCGCGGCGTGGTCACCCTTGTCGAGCGCGGCGGCTTCACGAAAGTGTCCGCCCTCGGCGTGGAAGAGCAACGCGTCATCGTGCGGGTGGACTTTGTGGACAAGCCGCCGCCCGACTTTGAGCTTGGAGACCGCTTCCGCGTGGAGGCACGCATCGTCACCTGGCACGGCGACGACGTGCTGAAGGTCCCGACGGGCGCCCTCTTCCGGCGCGGAATGGACTGGATGGTCTTCGTGGTGGAAGAGGGAGAGGCGCACCTCCGGACCGTCGAAATCGGCCGGAACAGCGGCACCGAAGCCGAAGTGCTCTCCGGCCTCTCCGAGGGCGACCGCGTCATCGTCTATCCACCCGACGAGGTGAGCGACCGCAGCCGGGTCACCGCAAGCGAAGGTAACGAGGAAAGGGAGGAACGGCCGGAGCCCGGTCGGGAATAATAGCCTCCAGGCTCCGGCCGCTTACTGTATTACGGCAGCTCAACGCGGGTAACGTGATCGCTGTCCA
>SLMS01000058.1 GCA_007133495.1 Candidatus Sumerlaeota bacterium
CGGCTCGGCGGATATACTTGGTGCTGCGGGGGCCAACGCGATTGTGCGGGTGGAGCCGGAATCGCGGCATGATGCCGGGAAAGTGACGCAGTTCGAATGGCTCATCGGTGCCGGGTACGGGGAAGCCCGGCAGAAAATATAGAGGACGGACTTCATGCGCGACGTCAGTCACAAAATAAACACTCTGCGCGAGGCGGTGGCGCAGGCGGAATTGCGGGTGGCTCCGGAATCGATCGCTGCTATCCGGGAAGGCCGCGTCCCGAAAGGTGATCCGCTTCCTGTCGCGAAGGTGGCGGCTGTGCAGGCGGCCAAGAACACGCCACTCCTTATTCCCTACTGCCACCCGGTGCCGGTGGACTTCGTGGGCGTGGAGTTTGATCTGGGCGAGGACAGGATTGTTGTTACCACAACGGTGAAGGCGATCTATAAAACGGGCGTGGAGATGGAGGCTCTGTCGGCAGCCAGCGCGGCTGCGCTGAACCTGTATGATATTCTAAAGCCGATCGATGAGACTCTCGAAATAACCGGTGTGAAGCTGCTGAGCAAAAAGGGGGGGAAGTCGGACTGGCACCGGACACCGCGTGGTTCCATACGGGCAGCAGTAATTGTTTCCTCGGACTCCATTGCGGCGGGGCGCAAGCGCGACCTCTCCGGGCTCGCCATTCGCGAGCGGCTGGAGCGCGAGGGAATCGAGGTGGTGGACTATCGTATTCTTCCGGACGAACCGGAGGTGCTGGAGGAGGCACTCAGAAACTGTTCGGACCGGGACGGGTTGAATCTTGTCGTGACGACAGGAGGAACGGGCTTCGGTCCGCGCGACAACATGCCGGAGGTAATGCACCGCATTGTGGAACGCGAAGCGCCCGGCATAGCGGAGGCAATGCGCGCCTACGGTCAGCAACGGACGCCATACTCGATGCTTTCCCGCGGGGTAGCGGGCATCCGGGGAAGGACTCTTTTTGTGAACATGCCGGGATCGCGTGGCGGGGTGGCGGATTCGCTGGACGCGGTGATGCCGCATCTGCTGCACGCCTTCAAGATGCTTCGGGGAGAGGGTCACTCGGAGAAGGAAAAGAGAGATGTCTCCGGCGGATGACATTGAACTGCTGCACTATTGCTGAGGAGTCTCCAGCCGGTGAGTGCAATCCTTGAAGAACTAAAGTCTCCAGCCGTTGCGGAATCGCAGCCAGGCCGCAGGCGGAAGATTCGTTTCTGCCGGAACGAGTGGTCCGGCGCGTTCGGAGATATCGGTACGGACCTGCCCCTTCTTGCCGGGATGATCCTGGCCACGGGAGTGAATCCGGCAAATGTATTCATCCTTTTCGGGATGATGCAGATTTTCTCGGCGCTGGTCTATCGTATTCCGATGCCGGCGCAGCCTCTAAAATTGGTGGCGGTTATTGTGATTGCGCAGCAGACACCGCCGGAGCTTATCTGGGGCGCTGGGCTGGTGGTGGGTGTGGGGATGCTGCTGCTGACGGTGACCGGGCTGCTTGACCTGATTGCCCGCGTGGTGCCGAAACCGGTTGTGCGTGGCATTCAGTTGGGACTTGGGCTGAATCTGGCTTACGTGGCGCTGGCGTCGTACCTGCCGGCGGAGGGAGTGCCCGGATACTTTCTGGCGGCTGGTGGGATCATTCTCGTTTTGGTGTTGCTTGGTAACCGGCGCTGGCCTGCTTCACTTGCAGTGCTGGGGCTGGGGTTCGTCTATGCGTTTATTTTCAAGCACGATATGATATTTGCGAACGGAGGCGCTACCTGGAGTCTGCCGGTGCCTTCGTTGCCACCCTGGGCCGCTATTGCGCAGGGAGCGGTTTTGCTGGCCTTGCCGCAGATTCCTCTTTCGATAGGGAACTCGGTTCTTGCGACTCGTCAGATCGCACGGGACCATTTTCCGGAGGCCGGGGTGACTATCCGGAAAATAGGCGTGAGCTATTCCATCATGAATTTCGTTTCGGCGCCGCTCGGCGGAGTGCCTGTATGCCACGGTTCGGGGGGCATGGCGGGTCACTATGCGTTCGGAGGGCGGACGGGCGGGTCCGTAATTATATACGGCGTGTTCATGGCGTGCCTGGGGCTGGCGTTTGGTTCAGGCTTTGATGGAATTATAGAGCTTTTCCCGCTGCCTGTGCTCGGAGTGATTCTGGGCGTGGAGGCGATTGCGCTCATGCGGCTTTTGCGGGACCAGGCCTTCGCGGTGCACGCGCTGGGGATTGCGCTGCTTGTGGGGGCGGTGGCGTTTGCGCTGCCGCACGGATTCCTGATCGGCATCGTTGGCGGGACGGTGTTGTACTGGCTGATGACGCGGTGGCAGAGAAGCGCAGCGCGCGGAGGGCACACCGGCACGGACTGACCGGGCTACCGCGGGGGGAGAACGCGGGCCGGCGTCCGGCAGGACGGGGTCATTCGGTGAAGTGGCGGTCTGGGGAGAGGTGGTACTCGGGCTGGGACTCGAACCCAGGACCAACGGATTAAAAGTCCGCTGCTCTACCAGCTGAGCTACCCGAGCACCGTGCTGTTGTCGCGAAAGGGGGGCGATTCTGGGGGTCCCGTTCGCGCGGGGGGAATGGAAGGCGAATGGGGCGGTTCCGCGCAACGGGAAATCCGGGTTTTTGCCGGACGGACGGCCTCAGGCCGTGGCGGATGCGGGGGAGGGGGTGGCGTTACGGCTGGACACCGGGCGGAGCGGCGGTCCAAAGTCGGCGCAACTCCGGGGCGAGTTGCCCCGATCCAAATGAGGAGGTGGCAGCGATGAACAGGCTGGCTATCTGTGGGGCGTTGGCTTTGGCGCTCTTGGTGGGCCGGGAGGAGGCGGCGGCACAGCCCGAGCCTTCGCTCGACGAGGAGATGCGTGGTGTGTGGGTGACGCGGTTCCAGTACCCGCGCGATTCGGAGGCGGAGACGCGCGCGCGCATCGCGGAAATCATGGAGACGATCAAAGAGCACAACTTCAACACGGTGTTCTTCCAGGTGCGCGGGCAGATGGACGTCGCCTACCCGAGTCCCTACGAGCCTTGGAGCGCTCAATTCGACTGGACCGATCCGGGCTGGGACCCGTTCGCGTACGCGATCGAGCAGGCGCGCGAGCATGGGCTGGAGTTCCACGCCTATATTAATACGCATACGCTGCGGCGCGAGGAGCCACCGGAGGAGACGGAACCACAGCACCGCTACAACGTGCACGGTCTGGATAGCGAGGACTCGTGGGTGCTGCATGACGCGGACGGAAATCCGGTGGAGTTTACCGACGGGTACGTATGGCTGAGCCCCGGGCATCCGGACGCGGAGGCTTGGACGCGGCAGGCGATCGACCACATCGTGGCGAATTACGACGTGGACGGTCTTCACTTCGACCGCATCCGCACGCCGGGGGGCGATTACAGCTACGACCCGAAGGCGGTGGCGCGCTTCGAAGGCGACGGGAACCCGGACGCCGAGGAGTGGGGCGATTTCATGCGCAACCAGATCACGCGGCAGCTCCGGCGGATATACGGCGCCGCGGCACTGCGGAACCCGGACATCAAGCTGAGTGCGGCGCCGTTCGGCATCGCCATGCGGGTCGAGGGCGGCTACCAGGGCACCGGCACGGAGGCGCACTACTCGTGGAAGCAGGACATCTTCGGGTGGATGGAGCAGGGCGTGCTGGACTTCATCGTGCCGATGATATACTGGGAAATCGGCTCGGACCATCCGTTCGAGGTGCTCCTTGCGGACTTCCTGGACCATGCGTCCGGCCGGCACGTGGTGCCCGGGATGATCACCTCGCGGGACTACATTGAGCAGGTGTACGAGTCGCGCAGGCAGAGCGCGCCGGGGCACGTGATCTTTTCGTATGGCTCGGCGGACTTCGATTTGTACAGCGAGGGGCCATACAGCGAGCCGGCGCCGATTCCCGGGATGCCGTGGAAGGACGATCCGGATACGGCGATTGTGGCCGGGACGGTGACCAATGCAGCGGGAGACCCGGTGCTGGACGTGCGGATCAATCGCGAGGGCGACGATTTCAACTACCTGACGGGCGCGGACGGGTTCTATTCGATCCTGAATATCCCGCCGGGGACGTACACGATTTCGGCGCACAAGTCCGGCGCGGGTCATGGCTGGGCCGAGGAGACGGTGACCGTCGAGGCGGGTGACGTCGAGCGGCTCGACCTTGTGCTGCGGCCGAGGCGAGCGTCCGGCGACTGAGCGGAAAGCGCCAGTGCGGCCCCGGGAGCGTCTGAAACCTTCCGGGGCCGCGCCGCCTTAACAGGGCCGATATTCTTCTGTGCGGGAGTTTCCCTGCATGCTGTTTCAGACTCTACTTACACCGGCCTTTGCGGCGGTTTTCCTTGCGTTCGCGGGCGGTGCATACGCGGTGCCGCTGCAGCCGCTGATCGACGCCGCGGAGGACGGGCAGGTGGTGCTGGACGGTTCCACTGTCTATACGGGACAGGCTTTTGTGGGGGAGAGTGTGGCAATTGCCGGGAACGGGGCGCGGCTCGATCTCCCGGCGGGGGGGACGGTCACGGTGGCCGGCGGGGCGGAGCTGGAGATGGAAAGCCTGACAATCCGCGGCGGGACGGCGGGCATCAGTTTCTTGGAGGGCGGCCACGGTACGCTGAGGAACGTGCGGGTGGAGCAGACAGGCTGGGGGATTTCGACGTCGAGCAGTGCTGAAGTCCGGCTGCGTGGAGTGGAAATAGACGGGGCGCAAAACTCCGGAATTGTGGTGCATGAAGGCGGGTCGCTGGACGCGGAAGGCTTGACGGTGGAAGGCGGGGAGAACGGTTTGCAGATGCACAGGGGCCGCGCGGCGGTGCGGGGGGGCACGTTCCGTGATCTGACGAACGGGTTCTCGTACAGTGGCCGGCTTGAGCTGGTGGACGTGACGATCGAGAACCTGACGGGGCAGGCAATTAATGCGAACGTCTCGGCGGAGCCGGCCCCTGTCCATCCGCTGCTGCTGGCGGACAACCTGACGGTGCGGAATTGCGGGCAGGGTGTTTTCGTCACACGCGGCCTATACGACGTGAGGAATTCGCACTTCGAGGGGCTTCCCCATGGCATCTATTCAACGGGACAGAACGGGGAGGAACTGGAGCGATCGGCGGTGCGGGGAAGCCGTTTCGAGGCAATTGCGGAGGCGGCGGTGCAGCACAACGAGGAGGGGGAGCTTCTCGTGGAGGATTCGGAGTTTCATTTCTGCTACGGCGGGATCTCGATGATTGGGGCTTCGCGGCTGGAGGCACGCCGTGTTTTTCTGAATTCTGCTCCGCACGAGGCGCCGGGGGTGGGAATAGCGCTGCGGTTCGGGGCTGAGTTGCTTTTGGAGGACGCACAGATATACGGACACCTGAACAGCGTGGACGCCTACGGGGACTGCACGATGACGCTGCGGGACAGCCGCTTCGTGGAGCCTTACTTCTCCGGAATCATTGCGCGGGACAATACGGAGATAGACGTCCGCGGCTGCAATGTTATAGACAACGGGCAGGATGGCATTTTTTCCGACGGGCAGGACGAGGTGCGCCCGGGACGCGGCACCATCGTGGGGAACCGTATCGTCCGCGCGGGAATCGGGGAAGTCTATCTTCCCGTGGGGCGCGACGAGCAGGCGGGAACCGGCATTGCTGTAAAGGGCGGTCAGTGGACCATCGAAGGGAACACGATCGGGGGGAGCTACGACGTGGGCATTGCGGTGCAGGCCCATGCCGACGCGGTGATGCGGAATAACGTGGTGTACGATAGCCGGTTGAGCGGCATTTTGCTGGAGAATCCGCATCCTGCGCAACGCGTTCACGACGGAAATGTTGTGACGGGGCACAGGAACGAGGGGCAGGTTGGGATTCTTGTTATCGGTGGAGCCGGGCAGCCCGTTTTTCGGCGGACGGTGCTGGCGCAGAACCGGACAGGAGTGCGGCTGCTTTCTGCAGGCTCCACGGTGCGGTTCGAGGATTCGGCGATTCTGCTGAGCGATAATTTCGGAGTGGATGCCCTGCAGGGCTCTGCGGCCCTGGTGCGAACGGTGATCGGCAACAACGCCGACTGGGGGATTATTATAGGGCCGCAGTTCTCCTCGATGTCGTTTGAGGAATGCGATATCGTGACCGCAACGGGACGCGGCGTTCACAACAGTGCTGCGGCTGTTTTTCCGGCGAACGGGCTTTACTGGAGTCCCGGCGCAAATCATAATCGCTTGCAGGTTTCAACGACGGCGCCGCTGCCGCACCGGGACGTGGCGTACGGGGGGCGGGCAGGGCATGCGGAGCTTTCGTTTGCCAGCACGCGGATGGGGGCGCCGTGGTTTCTGGTGTCGGGGGCGGCTCTCGGGCAAAGTGGGTCCTTTGTCTATACGATGCGGTTGCCCGCCTATTATGGAGGGGTGGACATACCGGGCTGGGGGATGTCGGTACCGGGTGGTGTGGTGGAGGTGATGGCGTTCCGTCCATCCA
>SLMS01000157.1 GCA_007133495.1 Candidatus Sumerlaeota bacterium
TCAGCTTCCCGTTCCCGATTCCGAGCAACTACCAGCCGCTGATGGAGCCGGAGTTCGTCCTCCCGACGGTCTGGGGGGAGAGCTTCCCGACCTTCAGCGACGAGTTCATGGCGACGGGCACTGACTCGACCGGCGCGGCGGTGGACTACGGGACCACGACGAGCGCCGCCAGGCAGTACCGCAGCTACTGAGGCAGGCCGCGCGGCTCCCGCCGCCCGCTCCCGGACAACAGCAAGCAACAAAGCCCCGCTTCCTGAGCCAATGGGAGCGGGGCTTTCGCGTGTCCGGGGCCGAACGGGTTACTTCGAGAGTTCGGACTTGAGGGTGGAGGCAGTGCGGAAGCCGATGGAGGTCTGGGCCGGGATGTCGATCTCGGCGCCCGTGGCGGGGTTGCGACCCTTGCGGGCTTCGCGGTGCTTGAGTTCGAAGGTGCCGAAGTTGTTCACCTGATAACGATGTTTCTCGTCCTCCTTAAGGGCCCGGACGATTGTTTCGAAGATCGCCTCGTAAACTGCGTTCACCTGGGACTTGCTGACGCCTTCGACCTTCTCAGTGACGATGTCGATCAGTTCTGCCTTGGTCATGTAGGACCTCTTTCGGGGGTTTTGGATTTGACTGGCACGAGGCCGGGTTCTGTTTGCCGTGACGGCGCAGTGGGAGTAGCTTCCCTGCGTGATGACTCACAAGGGGAAAGCGGCCGATGGACAAAGAGGAATTCACTATCCGGGTAACGAGGAAGGGTGAACTGATCCTGGACCTGCGGGGGCTGCCTCCCAGGCGGGTGAAGGAGCTGGTGGCGTATTTCGAGGAGACGCTCGGGCCGACGCGCCAGTTGGCGGCGGATTCGGGCGGGTCCGCTTCCGGTGGGGAGGAGCTGGTGGAGGAGGAGGATATCCGCGCCGCAGCGGAGGTGGATGAGGATCAGGACGAGGAGCGGCCGCGGCTGCGCATCCTGCGCGACTGAGGCAGGAGGTCAGGTGCTGGCCTCGCCGGGGTATCGGCGCTTCTGGCGCTTGCGTTTCTTGCGCTGCCGGACGCGCTCTTCCCAGGCATTGGCCCGGCTGTCCCAGTAGAACTCCTTCAGCAGCACGCGGACAATGCAGGCCACCGGGACGGCCACGATGATCCCCAGAATGCCGAAGTTCACACCCACGGCGAAGGCGAGCAACACGGCCAGGGGATGGAGCTGGGCTTTGGCGCCGACGATCTTGGGCTGCAGGATGTAACTCTCAATCATCTGAATGACGGTCATCACGGCCACGACGGCGGCGAGCATGATCAGGCGCTCCTGCATGCCCTCGTACTGGGCGGAGGTAAGAACGTAGAGCACCGCAGGTGTGGCACCCACGACGGGGCCGAGGTAGGGGACGATGTTGGCAACGCCGGCGATGACCCCGATGATGAGGGCGTATTCGCGCAGGCCGAGGAGCCAGAGGGCGACGAAGGTCATCGCGCCGACCAGAAATGCGACGATCAGGATGCCACGGATGAAGCCACCAACGGCGACGTCCACCTTGTGGAGTATGTCGAAGGTTCGTTCCTGATGCTTGTCGGGGACCATGACCTCCATGACGTCCCGGACCTTGGAGAAGTCGATGAGGAGGTAGATGTTCACGAGGATGGCGAAGATGAAAAACATCGCGGTGCCGAAAATCCACGTGCCGACCCAATAGAAGAAGTAGATGGCCTGTCCGACGAGCAGGAAGCCGGAGGCGGCCGCAGCCCGGGCGGCCTCGCGCAGTTCGGTGGTCTGGAACGCCTGCATGAGGAGTGCTTCGGGGGTGAGTTCGCGCTCTTCGAGCCAGTTGACGAGCCACTGCCAGATGTCGAGCAGCTCGGGGCTGCGCTGTATCTGTTCGGCCACGAAGCTGGAGATGCCGACATAGGCCCCTCTGATCTGGGTGATCAGGATGGGGAGGACCATGGCGAAGAAGCCGGTGAGCAGCAGCAGGCCTATGAGGTAGAGGAACAGGACGCCGCCGACGCGGGAGAGCCTGAGGCGTTTCTGCACGAAGGTGACGACGGGGTTGAAGATGTAGGCGAAGATGAAGCCGACGACGAAGGGGACGAGCGTCTGGATGGCCAGTTGAATGGCAGGCCAAGCCAAGGCGAGGGCAGTGAAGATGCCCCCGATGATGAGCATGACGCCGATGATGTAGGCGACGAGGCGGAGCCTCTCGTCAAGGAGCTGAATGGAATAGGGCGCCTGGGACTCTTCACCCCGCTCGGGGGGCTGGCCGTTCTCGGGAGGGGTGTCGTTGTGCTCGGCCATGGCTTGTCGGGGGAGAGAAGTTTCAGTTCAGGCCGTGGCGGCCGGAGAGTGCCCGGAGTGCCTCCTCGCGGATGACCTTGAGGTCCTCGGCGTCCGGGGCTCCTTCCACGTAGCGCATCAGTTCTGCGGCGCCTTCGGCACGATGGCCCAGGCGCAGAAGAATCAACCCGCGATTGCGTACTTCCGCCAGGTTGTCGGGATCAAGCTCAACGAGCCAGGTGAGGGTGCGGAGTAGTTTGTCCAGTTCGCCGCGGTGCATGTAGGAGACTTTGAGGTTGTTGAGCATGCGGATGAGGACGTCACGCGCCTGGACGGGGGCGAGGTACGGGAGGAGCTGACGGCGGGGGACGTTTGTGACTTTCTCGACGAGGCCGAGGGCGGCTTCCTCGTCCATCAGATCGGGCCCGGTGAAGGGGTCGAGGTAGATGGTTTCCTCCGGGAGACGGGCGGCGGTGAGGAAGTGGCCGGGTGTTCCGACGCCGTAGAGATCGAGCCCCGCACCGCGGCCAAGAGTGGCCATGAGGACGGAGAGGGTGATGGGAAGGCCGCGGCGGGTGTTCATGACGTGGGTCAGGCAACTGTTGGCGGGGTTGTGGTAGTCCTCCCGGTTGCCCGCAAAGCCGAGAACGCCGTGGAAGAACTGGGCGAAGCTGCGGACGGCGCCGATGGGGTCCGGCGGGGAGGTCTGACCGCCAAGGAAGTCGGCGGCCTGATTGGTGAGGGATTCGAGTTTTTCCTCCCACGGCTTCCACCAGCCGAGTTCCCACTCGGGGTGTTCGAGCACGGAGATGCGCAGGGCGGCGGGAAAGACGTCGTCTCCCTCTCCCAAGTTCCTGACCAGTTCACGGAAGGATTCGAGTTCGTTGTCTTTGCGTGCCGGTTCGCTCATCGGCAATCGGCGTGGGAGCCCTCCATCTCAGAAGAGAGTTTGCCTGTATGGGGCGAGCCGTTCAAGCAGCTTGTCCGGGTCGTTGACGGGCAGGGCGTGGCCCACGGTGTAGCCAAACCGGTTGAGGATGACCATGTAGGGGAACTGGCGGACGTGGTATTGGTGGGCGAACTTGCGGTTGGGGCGGTAGTCGACGCGGTAGAGTTCGAACTCGTTGAGCAGCCAGTTGCGGACTTCCTCGGAGGCGAGTGTCTCCTCAAAGGTGCGGGCGCGGAAGGTGTCGCCGCTGAAGAGGATCATGACGCCGGTGCGGCGTTCGTAGGCGGCGGCGATGGCATCCTCCAAGGTGTCGTGCCATGGAAGGAGGGGTTCGGCCTCTTCGGCGAGTTCTTCCTCGAAGGCCTCTGCCTCCTGGACGGCGGCGTCCTCGGGGTCCTGACCGGCGGGATAGTTATCCCAATCAACCGGTGCAGTGTCGGCGGCAGGCTGGCCTTGGCCGCTGCCGGTGGTGGTTTGGTCTCCAGCACCTGTGGTGTGGAGGAAGAGCAATCCGATTGCTGCGAGCAGGGCCAGTGGTTGCAATGCAGTCTGCTTCATGGTGGTCTTCTCCTGCATTTGATAGGGTTTTCCGGCCTCCTGTGTGCAACGGCAGGGTACTGCGAAGTTTGGGCGCTTGGGCAAGGAATTTGCACCTTCCCCCCGTGATGTTGTTTCACCCCCCCTCCGAGGACGTAATGAGCAAGACTCCTGCACTTGATTCGATCATCGTGGGCGGCGGGCCCGCGGGGCTTGCCGTGGCACACAGTTTCCAGCAAGCGGGGCTTTCGTACAGCGTGCTGGAGCAGGGGCCGCTGGCATGGCACATCTCGCAGTATCCGACGTTCATGCGGTTTTTCTCCACGAACCAGAATCTGGAGATCGCGGGTTTCCCGCTGGGGAACACCGAGGAGAAGCCGACGCGGCAGGAGTACCTGCTGTATCTGACGAACTTCGTGCGCTACCACCGGCTGGCGGTGGAGACGCACACGCCGGTGAAGGAGGTGCGCAAGGAGCCGGACGGAACGTTCACGGTGACGGTGCAGAAGGAAGGCCGGCCGGCAGAACACCTGCGCGCGCGGACGGTGGTCGCCGCGGTGGGCGCTTGGGAATCGCCGCGCAAGCTGGACGTGCCGGGGGCGGAGCTGCCCAAGGTGCGCTACCGCTTCACCGAGGCGCACGAGTACGTGGGCAAGCGCGTGCTGGTGGTTGGCGGGCGCAATTCGGCGGTGGAGACGGCGCTGATCCTGTGGCGCGCAGGCGCGGAGGTTTCAATCAGCTACCGCGGCAGGGAGTTCAACGGCCGGGGGCTGAAGTACTGGCTGCGGCCGGACATCGAGAACCGGGTGGCGAACGGGGAAATCCGCGGGTTCCTGGGGTCCCACGTGCGGCGGATCGGCTGGGATGAGGTGGAGCTGGAGCTGGGCGGCGGCAGGCGGGAGACGATTGGGAACGATTTCGTGCTGCCGATGCTTGGGTATGACCCACCGGTGGAGTTCCTCCGGTCGCTTGGGATCGAGCTGGAGGAGGGCTCCAACCGGCCCGCTCACGACCCGGAGACGCTGGAAAGCAACGTGCCGGGGCTTTTCGTGGCGGGAGTGATCACCTACGGGAACGTGAGCGGTCACGTTTTCATCGAGAACTCCCGGCACCATGGAGAGTTGATTTTGCCCAGGTTACGCGACATTCTGGCGGGGTCCGGAGCGTCTGCGGCCTCGGCCTGAGCAAGCCCTTTCCTCAATCCTGCCCGAAGCCGGCGCTCCAAACCCAAAGTGTGGTGGACGGGCGGGGCCGGGTGGCCATAAAGTACCAACCAGACTTGAGAGGAGTACATCCACATGTACACAGTTGCTATCCTGGGAGCATCCGGCGCCGTCGGCCAGGAACTGATCAAAGTGCTCGAGCAGCGCGATTTCCCGGTGGGGGAACTGCGGCTGCTGGCCTCGCCGCGCTCGGCGGGGCGGAAGATTCCCTTCCGCGGGCAGGACATCACCGTGCAGGTCGTGTCGCCCGAGGCATTCGAGGGCGTGCAGATTTGCCTTTTCAGCGCGGGCGGTTCGGTTTCCGCGGAGTGGGCCCCTGTGGCCGCGAAAGCGGGGGCCATCGTGGTGGACAACACGAGCCAGTTCCGCATGGATGAGGACGTTCCGCTGATCGTGCCGGAAGTGAACGGCGACCTGCTGACCGAGCGGCCGCCCCGCGGAATCATTGCCAACCCGAACTGTTCGACGATCCAGATGGTGCACGCGCTCGATCCGCTGCACCGGCGCTACGGGCTTCGCCGGCTCGTGGTGGCGACGTATCAGTCCGTCAGCGGCAAGGGAACCAAGGCGATGACGGAGCTGACCGAGCAAACGAAGAAGCTGCTCGACGGCGAGAAGGACGTGGCCTGCGAGGAGTTCCCGCACCAGATCGCGTTCAACATGCTGCCGCACATCGACAAGTTCACCGACAACGGCTACACGAAGGAAGAGCTGAAGATGGTGAACGAGACGAAGAAGATTCTGCGCTCGGACGCCGTCCGCGTGTCGGCCACGTGCGTGCGTGTGCCTGTCTATCGCGGACACAGCGAGGCGGTAAATGCTGAGTTCGAGAAGCCGGTGGACGTGGAGGAAGTGAAGCGCCTGCTTTCGCAGACTCCGAACGTGGTCGTGCAGGACGATCCGGCGAACAACGTCTATCCGCTGGCAACCGAGTCGGACGGCCGTGACGAGACGTTCGTGGGCCGCATCCGCAAGGACATCAGCAACCCGGATGGCACGGGGCTGGACATGTGGATCGTGTCCGACAACCTGCGCAAGGGTGCAGCGCTGAACGCCGTGCAGGTGGCGGAGGTGCTGGTGAAGAACCGCGTGGTTGCCCCAAGTCCCGTCGGGACGTGAGTCCGTTCGATCCCGAGGCGGGACCGTTCCTCAATGCGCACTGCCATCTTGAACTGGGGCATCTGCGCGGAGCGGTCCCGGCGGGAATCGACTTCGTTTCCTGGCTTGAACACATAGTTTCCCTGAAAAGGGAGTCTTCCCCCGCCGCCTCCACCGGGGCGGCAAGGGAGGGCATCGGCCGCCTTCGCCAAACCGGCACGGCGGCCCTTTTTGATATTGTCTCCATGTACAGCTCAGTGGAGCCGCTGGAGGAAGCGCGGCGTGCCGGCATGAACGTCCTGGCTTTCCGGGAA
>SLMS01000170.1 GCA_007133495.1 Candidatus Sumerlaeota bacterium
GGACCCGGCCCGCCTCCACGTGGAAGCGGGCGGCAATGGGCAGTTGGCTGCCGAAGTCGGGCATGTCCGTCGCCGTAAGGAGCGACTGCACCCCCGGGCGGGAAAGCAACCGGACGAAGTACTCGCTGCGCTGCCGGTCCAGCTCCCCCAGCACATCATCGAGCAGCAGCACCGGCACCTGCCCGGTCGTCCGCTCGATCCAGAGCGCCTCCGCCAGCCGGAAGGAGAGTGCCGCCGCCCGCGCCTGTCCCTGGCTCGCGTAGGCCCGCGCGTCCTGCCCGTTCAGCGTCACCCGCAGCTCCGCCCGGTGCGGCCCGTGCTGGGTGGCACCGCGCAGAAAATCCTCCCGCCGGCCCCGGCTCCACAGCTCCCGCAGCCGCGTGGCGAGCGCCCCCGCCTCCTCCTCCGGGGCGGCGCCGTGCCGGCCCAGCCCCGCCTCGTGCCGAAGCCCGATCTGCTCGCCACCGCGTGCCAGCCCCTCCATCTGCTCCTGCACCAGCGGCCCGAGCCCGCGGGTGAGCTCCTCCCGGGCCACGATCACCCGCGCGCCGTACTGCGCCATTTGTTCCTCGTAGGCGGGTGCCTCGTCGTGGGGCACGTCCCGCGCGCGGCGCAGCAGCGCATTGCGGTTCCGCAAGGCCGTGGCGTAGGCGCCGATGGCCTGCAGGACGTCCGGCCGGGTCCGCGCCAGAAGCGAATCCAGAAACCCGCGCCGCACCGACGGCGCCCCCCGCACAAGGTCCAGGTCCCCCGGCAGAAAACACACCGTGTTCAGCCGGCCCCAAAGCTCCGTCAGCTTGCGGAGCGCCTTGCCGTCCACCCACACGGTCTTCCCGGCCCCGGAGATGGCGACCCGCACGTCGTGACCGGCGTAGGCGTCCCGGTAGCTTCCCTCGCAGGCGGAGAACAGCTCCGCCGGCGGGTTGGCTGCGTTGTGCGGGAGCACTTCGCGGTCGCGCGGCGTCCGGAAGCTTCTCCCGGAGGAGAGATACTGCGCTGCCTCCAGCACGGTCGTTTTGCCCTGCGCATTGCGCCCGGTGAACAGGTTCGCCCCTGCCTGCAGCGCGCACTCGGCGCTCTCGACAAGCCGGAAGCGCTCGAGCGCAAGCCGCGTCAACTGCATGGCGTTCCGCCCGCCGGGGCGGTTCGGGTCCACCTCAACCGAACACCACCAAGTCCAGGAATACCAGCACGAAGAACCCGATCGAAATGATGCCGTTGGAGGTGAAAAACGCCGCGTCTATCCGCTTCAGGTCGGTGGGGGAGACCAGCCGGTGCTGGCGCACGAGCAGTGCCCCCACGCCCAGCACGCCGAGCAGGCTCAGGAACCCCAAACCGGCCATCCACCAGAACAGCAGCAGAAACACCAGCGCCGCCCCGTGTGACTGCCGTGAAAGCTGCATCGCGCCCGCCACGCCGAGGCGCTTCGGCATTGAATGCAGGCCCTCCTCGCGCCGGTCCACCTCCACGTCCTGGCAGGAGTAAAGGATGTCGAACCCGGTCACCCACAGCAGCACCGTCGCAGACAGCAGCACCGGCACCAGCGCCAGCGACTCGGTCACGGCGATCCACGCGCCCAGCGGCGCCAGCCCCAGCGCAAGCCCGAGCACATAGTGCGAATAGCTGGTGAACCGCTTGGTCAGGCTGTAACCCAGCAGAATGGCCAGCACGGGCGGGCTCAGGTAAAGACATGTCCGGTTGAGCATCCCGGCGGCGAAGACGAAAACGAGCGAGGCCGCCGCCAGCGCGACCTGGTGGAGGCCCGGGCCAAGCTCGCCGGTCACCAGCGGCCGGGCTGCGGTGCGGGGATTGCGCGCGTCGATGTACGCATCCGCCAGCCGGTTGAACGACATGGCCGCCGTGCGCGCTGCGACCACTGCCACCACGATCCAGAAGAGCGTCCAAAGCCCGGGCATCCCACCGGCCGCCACCAGCATCGACACCAGGGCAAACGGCAGGGCAAAAACCGAGTGGGAGAACTTGATGCTCTCCAGAAACAGCGGGACTTTTCGCAGGGCGGCAGAACTCATCGGGATTCCATGACGGGAGGCAAATGACCGGACGCGTGACCCAGCCGATGGACTACACACTGGACGTGGCGGGCAAGCCCGCATGGGCCTGGCAGCACGATCTGCCGGTGCTCTGGCCCTGGTTGTTCGATGCCGCCGCGCTCACCGAAGCCCGCCGGCTGCACACAACCGCGCTGGACGCAGGAGCTCTCTTCCGCGAGCACGCCACCCGCTGCAGCGGGCTGCCGCCGTGGAGTGGACTGCTCGGCGTCATGGACGGCATCTCCGCCGATACCTTCTTCCGGGAACTGGACGCGCCGCCGGACACCCTCCTGCGCCTTGATCTGGCACCACTGGAAGCCCGCCGGCCCTACCGTTTCGAGCAGGCCGCCGAACAGTGGCGCTTCTTCCGCAGCGCCTGCGAACACCGGGACGCCGCCACAGCCGCCGAGGCATGGCGCAAGGCCACCCTCAACCCCCTGCGCCTCTCCGGCAATCCCCGCACGGACGCCGTCGCGCTTTCCAAACTGGCCGAACGCCACGGTTACTCCCGGCACGACCGGGCGCGCATCGTGGTGCACCTGCTCTTCGGCCGGCCTGTTTCCCGCGCGGCCACTGCGCTCACCCACAGGTGGATCGAACGCGCCGAGCAGCTCCCCGCCGCCGCGTACCGCGAGAAGATCGCCTGGTGGCGGCTGCCGTTCTGGCCATGGCGGCGGGAGTGAGCCTTGCCCGGCCGCTACGAAGCCGATTAAGTGGGTTGGGCTATCAGCACCCCCCACCACCGGAGACAGTGCACGCGCATGAAAGAGCTGGAATCCGCCCTGGAGTCCATACGTAGCGGCAGTTACCACGACGCCCTCCGCCAACTGGAGTCACTTTGCAACGATGGGGCCTTGGGGCGCCAGGCGCTCGGCCACCGCGCGTGGCTGTACCTCACTATGGGGGAGCCGCAGCGGGCGCTGCAAGATTACCGCATGCTGCAGAATATGGACCCGGCCAGCCAGGAGGTAAAGGCACTCACCGCGCTCTGCCTCTTCGAACTCGGCGACTATGCCGATGCCATGACCGCCGCCACCGAAGTCCTCTCCCGCGAGCCGCGCCAACGCCACGCCTACACGGTTCTCAGGAAGCTTCAGTCCGTACACGGCTGCGCTCCCGGAGACTACGCCGAAGCGCCACCGCCGCCCCCTCAGGAAGAGCCGGGCAACCGTGTGATTTTCAAGCTGGAGGACGAGGGGAAGAGCTTCCCCGTCTCCTGCCACCCCCTTATCGGAAGGTATCTATACAGCCTGCTGCGGCTCGTGCGGCCGAAAACCGTCGTCGAGACCGGCTCGTACATTGGGTATTCCACCTGCTGGATTGCGCAGGCGCTCGAGGACAACCGGTACGGCCACCTGCACGCGTTCGATCTGTTCATGCCCCTGGAGAACTATACAAGCCCCATCCTTGGCAAGTGCCGGTCCTGCCATGACGCGACAAAAGGGCACCTTGAAGCTGCCGGGCTGCTGGACCGCGTGACTCTCCATCCGGGCGATTCGCCCAAGAAAATAGTCAAGACCTTCACCGGCCTCGCCACGGAGATAGACTTTGCCTTTATAGACGGCGACCACAGTTGCCGCGGCGCCTGCGCGGACTTCTCGAGTATAGACAAGTTCCTCGCAACCGGCGGCCTTGTGCTCCTGCACGACACTGTTCCGGAAACCGTCCCCTGGCTCGGCCCGCGTTACCTGCTGGACCAGCTCGACCGCCAGCAGGCAGGCAGTTATTCCGTTCTCAACCTGCCCACTCCCGACTCGATGGGCCTGGGCGCCATCCAGAAGAACGCCGCCGGGGTGGCGGCACTCGTCCGTCCCAGCCTCCTTTACGAAGCCGCCGAGCGCCTCCGCTACGGCCGCCTGTGGTTCAACCGGAGGTAGGGGGAGTTGTTTTGACCTCGGTACCACCCGGAAACCACCACGCTTGCCCCGCGGCGCGCCTGCGGCCATCTGTCCGGTCACCATCCGCCCGGGACCGCCAGTCCTCATGTCGCCACGCATCGCTCTCAGCGCCCTCCAGCAACGAAACTTCCTCACCGGCACCGGCCGGTACATCGCGGAGGTCTTCCGCGCTCTGCCCGGCCAGGGGCCGCAGCACGAGTTCATGCTCTACTTGAAGAAGTCCCAGACCGGCCTCTATCCCACCGGCGGGGAGAACGCGCGTCAGTCCGTCATGGAGGGCTGCCCGGACTCGCCGCTCGGCCGCATCCTCTGGGAGTGGCGGCACTTCTGCCGGCAGCTCCAGCGCGACGAGGTGGACCTCTACCACGGCCCGTCGAACTTCCTCCCGCCGAAGAAGGTCTGCCCCTACGTCCTGACGCTCCACGACATGATCTACTTCCGCAATCCCGGCCGCACCGGGCGCATCAAGGCAAAGTACTGGCACTACTATACTTACGCCACATGGCGTAAAGCAGACCTGATCCTCACGGTCTCCAACTATTCCGTGGAGGAAATCCGGCGCTTTCTCCCCGTGCCGCGGGAGCGCATCCGCGTCGTCTATAACGGGGTGAACCCGGAATACTTCATCGAGGCCCCGGCGGATGTCCGCGCGGAAATGCGCCGCGCAACCGGGCTCGAAGCGCCGTACGTGCTATACGTGGGCCGGCTCGACCCGGACAAGAACCTCGTCCGCCTGATCGAATCCTTCGCCCGCCTCGTCCAGTCCGGCAACCGGGAGCACGTCCTGGTGCTCGCGGGTGCGAAGGACCACCGCGCCGAACACCTGCCGCGGCTGGCGGAAAAGCTTGGCATCGCGGACCGCGTCGTCTTTCCCGGCTACGTGGACCAGCGCTTCCTCACCGCACTCTATCAGGAGGCCGCCGTCTTCTGCTACCCATCGCTCAACGAAGGCTTTGGCCTGCCGGTCGCCGAGGCCATGGCCGGGGGCACGCCTGTCGTGACCAGCAACACCAGCTCCATCCCCGAGGTGGCCGGAGACGCCGCCATCATGGTGAATCCCGAATCGGTGGAGGAAATCGCGAAGGGCCTGGCCGAGGCGCTCCGGCCGGAACGGGGCGCCGAACTCTCTGAAGCCGGCCGCGAACGGGCCCGGCGCTTCACCTGGGAGAAATCCGCGCAGGAACACATCGCCGCCTACGAGGAAGTCCTCGCGCGCCAGGGCTGACCCCTCTCCGCACCGGAGGGACACTTCTTGGTGCGTTTGGTTGTGGAGGTGCCGAAGGTGGACAGAAACGAAGTGGACAATTCCGTGGAGTAGCAGCGCCCTGTTGGAACTATTGCTGGGTGGGTATATAGACGGAGGGTTCTGTTCCGTGCCCGGCTGGAACCATACGCAGGCGGAGCACGATGGCTGGTCCGTGCCTTACCCTGCCGCCTGCCGGCATTCTGCGCACACTCCGCGGAGCAGGACCTCGTGCGACTCCAGGGCAAAACCCTTCGGCGTCATCCGCCGGAAATCGCCCGGGCAGTGCTCCACCGCGTAAACCCGCCCGCACTCCCGGCAGTAGAAATGGTGGTGGTGGTCCTGGCGGACGACCTCGTAGCGCGGCGGCTCGCCGGGAATCTCCACCGGTACGAGCCACTCCGACTCCACCAGTTGCTTCACCGCGCGATAGACCGTGGCGATGCCCATGCCGGGAGAATGCTCCTTGGCCTCGAAGAGGATCTCGCTCGGACTGAGGGGCCGTCCGGCCTCGATCAAGGCCTTCTTGATGGCTTCTCTCTGCTGGGTGCGGCGTAGCATGGGGTTCCGCCCTCGCGCTGCAAATGATAGGTTGCTATCAAAACCGTTGACGCGCCAAGCGCATGAACCCCCATACTCCAGCCCGCCGCCGCGGGGTCCAGCAAGAACAGCCTTCCCCACCACCGCGCCAAAGTCATCCTGCTCCATCCGGAGTCATTTCGTCATGTGGCAAAAGGTCGTCCGCTCGCCGGGCGGTTACTGGGTACTCGCTTTGATACTGCTCCTTGCCGCGTGCGGCGGGGGAGTGGCGGAGGAAGGACGCGGCGGCGAGCCGGTATTCGTCGTGACGATTCATCCGCTCAAGGCGATCCTCGCGGAGGTCGCGGGGGACCGCGCCGGGGTCGTCCGCATTCTTGCGCCGGGAGCCTCCCCGCATACCCACGACCCGCGGCCCTCGGACGTCCGGCAGGCCGAGCGGGCCCTCGCGCTCTTCTACGTCGATCCCGCCTTGGACGGATGGGCCGCGCAGCTTCGCCGCGACCGCCTCCACGCCCTGCTGCCGATGGTGCACCCCGAGTTGCTGCTCCAGCAGGAGGACCACCAATGCGACGGCGGCCATGACCACCGCCACGGTGAAGACGAGCCCGACCCGCACTTCTGGACCGATCCGCTGGTGGTGAAAAGCCTGCTCCCGGACCTGGCCGGCCTCCTCACCCGCTACGACCCCGAAGGCGAAGCGGAGTACCACGCAAACGCCGAAGCCTTTGCCGGCGTGCTTGAAGAACTCCACGGGGAACTCGCGGAGAAACTCGCCCCCGTGGCCGGCGAAAAAGTCGTGCTGTTCCACCCCTCCTTCCGCTACATGCTCGAACGCTACGGGCTGGAGTATGCCGGGGTGATCGAGCCTTCCCCCGGCCGCGAGGCCACGCCGCGTTATCTCCAGGGCCTGATCCGCCGCTTCGAGGAGGAAAATATCAAGGCGGTCTTCTCCGAACCCCAGCTTTCCCAGCGCCCCGTCGAAGTCATCGGCGAGGGAACCGGCCGGCCCGTGTTCATGCTCGACCCGGTCGGCGGTGTCCCGGGCCGGGAGAGCTATTCCGAGCTGCTGCGCTATAACGCCGAAGTGCTGAGGACGGCCCTCGAATGAACGTCGCCGCCGTGGAAGTTGAAGGACTGGAGGTGCGGCTGGGCCGGCACGTGGCCCTTGAGGCAATCGAGTTCCGTCTGGAGGAGAACGGCTTCCTGGCCATCCTCGGTCCCAACGGAGCGGGCAAATCGACGCTGATCCGCGTGCTGCTCGGTCTTCAGCCGCCCCACGCGGGTTCCGCCCGTATCTTTGGCCGGCCCGCCGGGAAGAACCCCGCCCACGAGGTCGGCTACATTCCGCAGATCAAGACGCTCGACCGCCAGTTTCCCGCCCTCCCCCTGGAACTTGTCGTCTCCGGAATCCGCGGAAGCTGGCCGTGGTTCATCCGCCGCGCCGAGCGCGAGCAGGCCATGGAGGCCCTTGCCATCGCGGGGATGGACAGGAAGCTCGGCACGCCGCTCGGCCAGCTCTCCGGCGGCGAACTTCAGCGTGTCTATCTCGCGCGCAGCTTCGTCCGCCAGCCCCGGCTCCTCCTGCTGGACGAGCCGGCCACCGGCATGGACGCCCTCGGCGAGGCCGACATGTACCGCCTGCTCGAAAATTACCGCGCACGTCACAACGCCACGATCCTGATGATCACCCACGACTGGGACGTGGCGCGGCACCACGCGAGCCACGTGTTGCTGCTCAACCGCCGGCAGACCGGCTTCGGTCCGGCGGGCGAGGTCCTTGCGGGCGACGCGCTCCGCCGCGCCTACGGCCACGTCGGCCACGCCCACCCCATGACCGTCGAGGAAGCCGGCCATGATTGAGATGCTTCAATCCGGCTTCATGCAGCGCGCCTTCCTTGGCGGAATCATGGTGGCGTACCTGGCCGGTTTTTTCGGCGTGTTTGTCGTCCAGCGTGGCCTGAGCTTCCTCGGCAACGGCCTGGCGCACGCGGCGTTTGGCGGGGTGGCGCTGGGCATCCTCCTCCAGCGCGAACCGCTCTGGATCGCCGTGCCGTTTACCGTCGTGGTGGCGCTCGGCATTGTCTGGCTGACCGAAAAGACCCGCCTCGGAGCCGACACCTCCATTGGTATTTTCTTCTCCGTGTCGATGGCGCTCGGGATCATCTTTCTTTCGCAGACCGAACGGTTCACGACCGACGCCTTCGCCTACCTCTTCGGGTCCATTCTTGCCGTGCGGTGGAGCGATATCTACGTGACCGCCGTGCTAGTCGCGCTCTCCGTGGGCGCCTGGCGCTGGTGGGGGAGCTGGGCCTACGCCACCTTCGACCGCGAACTCGCCCAGTCCGACCGTGTGGCCTGCCTGCGCGGGGACTACGTACTCGCCGTTGCGATCGCCGTCACCATCGTCGTCTCGATGAAGCTCGTCGGCATTACGCTCATTGCCGCGTTTCTTGTGATTCCGGCGGCCACCGCGAGGCTGCTGTCGGCGACGTTCCGCGCCATGACTCTCATCTCCGTGGGCATCGGCGTGGGGAGTGTGCTCATCGGCCTCGTCTTCTCCTGGCAGTACGATCTGCCGAGCGGCCCGTGCGTGATCCTCACGCAGGCAGCCGCCTTCGCCCTGGCTTTTGCCGCAAGGACTCTCCGCGCAGGGTGACCTCCCTCCTTCCATTTCCCTCTTGTCCGCGGGTATGCTTCCTGCCCCTCCTGCGTGCCGGGAGCGAAAGTGGCCATGTCCACGGCAAGACCGCGCGAAGAAGCCAGCCAGCAAGCACCTTCCTGCTGCGGCCCTGATGGCTGTGCCGTGGAACTCGGCGCCGGCGTGCCGTGCCGCTCCTATTACGTTGTGGGCATGACCACCTCCGAGAACGTCGATGCCCTCCGCGTGCAGCTCGGCCCCCTTGCGGGAGGCGATGACAACCTCGCCTTCAACCTCATGACTGGACGGCTGGACGTGTATGCGACCCTCGACACCCCCGGGGACGCGGAGCTGCGGCGCGCTGTCGAGAGTGCCGGGATGACGGCGCTCCCTTGGGAGTCCTCTGCCGCCTCGCGCTCCCCGGAGGACGACGTCCCCGCCGCCAACTGGCCGCTTCGTCTGTGTGTTGCCAGCGGGGTGTTCTTCCTTGCGGGGCTTGTTCTGGCGCTGTGGGACGCAGGCTCGCTCCGTGTATTCCTCGAGCGCGGCGGGGGAGTGCCCCAGCCTCTCGGCCTGCCGAACCTGCTCTACCTTGGGGCGATCATCACCGGCCTGTGGTTTGTCGTCCCGCGCGGGCTCAAGGCGCTGTGGCGCCTGCGGCCGGACATTAATCTGCTCATGACCGTGGCGCTGACCGGCGCCGTGATCCTCGGCGAGCTGGCCGAGGCCGCCAGCGTGGCTTTCCTCTTCGCGCTCTCGCTTCAACTCGAAAGCTGGTCCGTCCGCCGGGCCCGCTCGGCCATCAGGCGCGCGCTCGACCTGACGCCTCCCACCGCATGGGTGCGTGGCGATGCCGGCTATCAGGAAACGCCCGTGGAGGACGTCGTCCCCGGCGCGGAGGTGCTCATCCGGCCGGGTGCCAAGGTGCCTCTCGATGGCGTGCTGGTGCGGGGGGAAGGCCTGGTGGACGAGTCGGCGCTGACGGGAGAGCCGCTCGGCGTGCCGAAGGCCCCCGGCGGCCGTCTATACGCCGGCACGCTGAATCAGGACGGTGCGCTCGAAATGCGGGTGGAACGGCCCGCGAGCGAAAGCACCGTCGCGCGTCTCCTCCGCCAGGTGGAGGAGGCCCGTTCCCGCCGCGCCCGTGCCGAGCAGCTCGTGGACCGTTTCGCCCTGTATTACACCCCCACGATGATCGGTCTAGCCGCCGCCGTGGCCGTGCTGCCGCCGCTGCTCTTTGGCGGCGCCTTCGCGGACTGGCTATACAGGGCGCTCGTCCTTCTTGTTATCTCCTGTCCCTGTGCTCTGGTCATTTCCACGCCGATCAGCATCTTCGCCGGGCTGGCGTGTGCGGCCCGGGCCGGTGTCCTCGTCCGCGGCGGGGCGTTTCTCGAGCAGGCCTCCAGCATCGGCGTCCTCGCGTTCGACAAGACCGGCACCATCACCACCGGCCAGCCCCGCGTGACCCGGCTCATCCCCCATTCCGGCGTGAACGAGAACGGACTGCTGGCGCTCGCGGCTTCGCTCGAACGCCACAGCGAACACCCGATCGGCCGGGCTATCGTTGCGGAAGCCGCCCGCCGCGGCCTCTCGCTCCGCACGCCGGAGGACTTTCGCGCCCTGCCCGGACGGGGCGCCCAGGGTGTGCTCGAAGGCGTCGAACACTGGGCCGGGAATGCCCGTCTCCTTGAAGAAAAATCCCCCGGCGCCGTGCCGCCCGAGGCCGCCGAAGGCACCACCGCCGTCGCCGCCGGGCGCGGAGACGAACTGCTCGGGTGGATACTACTGGAGGACGAGGTCCGCCCTGAAGCCCGCCAGGCCGTCGAGCAGCTCCGTAACCTCGGTGCCGCCCGGCTCGTCCTTCTCACCGGCGACCGCGAGTCCGCCGCCGCGAAGGTCGCGCGGCAACTCGGCCTGGACGAGTACCGCGCGGGGCTGCTCCCGGAGGACAAGGTCCGTGCCCTGCAGGAACTGGCTGCCGGTGGCGCCAAAGTCGCCATGGTCGGTGACGGGATGAACGACGCGCCTGCGCTCGCCGGGGCGGGTCTGTCCATCTCCATGGCGCGCCGCGGGTCGGACCTTGCCGTGGATACCGCGGACGTGGCGCTCATGAGCGACGATCTGCGCCACCTGCCCTGGCTATTCCGCCACGGGCGCCGCACGCGCCGGACGATCGCCTGGAATATCGGGTTCACCCTGGCGGTGAAGGCGGCCTTCCTCACCCTCGCGGTCCTGGGCATGGCCACGCTCTGGATGGCCGTTGCCGCCGATGTCGGGACGACGGTCCTCGTCAGCGCAAACGCCCTGCGGCTCCTCCGGTAAAAAGAGAAACCCCGGAGGGCGGAAGCCGTGCGGCTGCCCTCCGGGGGACACTCGCCGATCCCGGGCGGGATCAGAAATTGTACTCGCGGTTCACCCGATTGATCGCAGGAAGGACCGACGGCGCGCCGGGGAGGTCCCCCCGTCCGCTGCCGATGCGCACGATGTCGCCCTCGGACATGGTGCCGTTGGTCGGATCGTAGTCCACGCCGCGCTGGTTCACCAGAGCGTTATGCCCCGTCGTTCCTCCGCCGTAGGCATTTATCCGGTCGGGCCCGGCCGAGACGATGTGCCAGACGGCGCCGGAAGTGGAGGCCGCCCCGCTGTCGCCCCCGATCCATCCTCCGGGGGACAGCGTGAACGCATCCCGGTAGTCGTAAGTGTCGTAAAAGATCGACGGCTCCTCTGACTCCGGGTCCAGCGCTGTTCCCACCCTCCGGTTGATGAAGGGGTCCCGCGGGGCGGTCCCGATGTAGGAAACCGGTGTGGTAATCCAGATGAAGCGAGAGCTGATCCCGGGCTCCCCCGGGTTGTAAACGCTCGGCCCATGGATGCCCGCGCCCCCGGAGCCTCCGGCCCCGGAGAAGGGAGAGTTCGGGGCCACGAGCGGCGGGTAAACGTTGTTGTCGATCCGGTAGGACTCGATGGCGGTTGCCAGCGACCGCATGTCCGATTCGGCCCGTGAGACCTTCGAGCGGGTCTGCGCCTCCAGAAAATTCGGCACGGCAATCGCCGCGAGGATCGCAATGATGGCCACCACGATCAGTAGCTCAATAAGGGTAAAACCTCGTCCCTTCTGCATGATTCATTCAGCCTTTCTCAGGCATTCCCTGCCTGACCCTTGGTTTATCAGTCCCGACCGGGGCGAAAAATAGCCCCAGATCTGAGTGGTCTCCCACGCGGAAAGTCGTTTCTCGCGCCGCGGCGAATCAAGAGAATTCTCGAATTTTTTCGTTGACGCACGTTTACTCACTAATGTCGGCCGGGCTGGAGGGGCCCCGGCGGTCAGGGCCCGGGCCCGCAGAAAGGGTGTGGGAGGACGCCGCCGGGCAGAAAAATCCCCCCGGAGAGGAGTGAACTCGACTCTCCGGGGGGACGGGGGAGGGGGAGGAGGCTTCGCTTGGTTTAGAAGTTGTACTCGCCCGTCACGCGGTTGATTGCGGGGAGGATCGACGGTGCGCCCGGGAGTTCGCCGCGTCCGCTGCCGATGCGCACGATGTCGCCCTCGGACATGGTGCCGTTGGTGGGATCGTAGTCCACCCCGCGGCGCTGAATCTGAATGTTGTAGTTCGTCTGGCCGCCCCCGAAGGCGTTGATGCGGTCAGGTCCCGCGGAAACGATGTGCCAAACCGCCCCCGAGCATGCCGCGCCGCCACGGTTGCCCCCGATCCAGCCGCCGGGTGAAAGGGTGGCCGCGTCCACGTAGTCGTACGTGTCATAGTAGTCCATCGGATCCTCAGACACCGGGTGAAGCGCCGTTCCGACCCGCGGGTTGATGAACGGGTCCCTTGGCGCCGACGACATGTAGGAGATGGGCGTGGTAATCCAGATGAAGCGCGAGCTGACACCGGAATGCCCCGGGTTGTAGATGCTCGGCCCGTTGATCCCGAGGCCGCCGGGTGTACTCACGCCCGCGAAGGGTGAGTTCGGCGCCACGATGGGCGGATAAACGCCGTTGTCGATCTGATACGATTCGATCGCCGTTGCCAGCGAGCGCATGTCCGATTGAGCCCGCGAGACCTTCGATCTGGTCTGCGCCTCCAGGAAGTTCGGCACCGCGATGGCCGCCAGAATAGCAATGATCGCCACGACGATCAGGAGTTCGATGAGAGTGAAGCCCTTTTCCCGCATGGGGGCATCAACCTTTCCCAGGCGAAGTCCGCCCGATTCCAAATTCGGCAGCCTGAGGGGAAAGCCTGAACCAAGCCTCGCTCCAAGGCCTGCCGTGACAGAACGCTTCCCCGGCGGGACGGGCGAATCAAGTCAATTCTTGGACCGTTTCGGCTTTCTCACTTGATGGGGCCCTCTTCCGCCTCCCCGCCGTTCGCCTCTTGGGTAATTTCTTGCCCATTCTCTTCCTTCATTTGCTGAATCTGCTGAAGCTCCTCGATCTCGCGAGGAGTCTTCTCCCGCGGGTAACTCCCCAGGATGCGCACCTCCTCGCAGTGCTCCTGAAGGGCGGTGATTGCCTTCTGCATGACCTCGTCCTCGCGGTGCCCGGTCGCGTCCACGAAGAAGGCCTGTTCCCAGGCCTTGCGCTTGGTGGGGCGTGACTCGAGCTTGCTGAGGTTCACGCCCAAGTCGTTGAAGGGCTTGAGGATGCCGTAAAGCGCCCCCGGCCGGTCCTTGACGCTGAACATGATCGAGGTCTTGTCGTCGCCGCAGCGGTGCGAATCCGTCTTGCTGATCACGAGGAAGCGGGTTGTGTTGTCCTGGCTGTCCTCGATGCCCTTGGCGAGGATGCGCAAACCGTACTGTTCGGCGGCGATCTCCGAGCCGATGGCGGCGGAACCCGGCACCTGCTTGGCCTGCAGCATCCCCTGGGCGGTGGAGCCCACCTCGATGTGCTCCGCCTTGGGGAGGTTCTCCTTCAGCCAGATGCCGCACTGGAGAAACGCCTGAGGGTGACTGTACACGCGGGTGACCTCGCTCATCGGGCAGTCCGCCAGCAGCGAATGGCTGATCGGCAGCAGGATCTCACTGCAAACGCTGCACTCATGATCGATGAAGGCGTCGAGCGTCGAATGCACCGTGCCGCCGGTGCTGTTCTCGATCGGGACCACGCCGTAGTCGATCCAGCCCTTCTCGACGGCGGCGAATATCTCGCGGATTTGCTCGAAGGCGTTGAAGTCCACGCTCGAGCCGAACTCGCGGATGGCCGCCTGATGGGCGAAGGTGTCCTTGGGGCCGAGGAAGCCCACCTTCAGGGGTTTCTGGAGGTTGAGGCAGGCGCTGAGCACCTCGCGGAAAACGTACGTCATGCCCTCGCGCGGAAAAGCCCCATTGGACTGGGAGATGGCGCGTGTGACCACCGCCTTGGCCCGTCCCGGGTCGAATGTATTCAGGCCGCTGTTGGCCTTGGAAAGGCCCACCACCCGGGCGATTTCCGCCCTCCGGTCGAGCAGGCGTACCAACTCCCGGTCGATCTCGTCGATCTCCACCCTGAGTTTCTTCAATTTCATTGGTTGCTGGCTCCGGCCTCGTGTTGAGACATTCGAACGCGGCTCAAAACGTGCAGCACGCCCGGCCCCGGCTAAAGCCCAATCTTCTCCGCGCCGCAGTGCCGGACAGGACATTTCCCTTCTCCGATTCCGATCGTCCGATTGGGTGCGACCGCCTGCCGGGGTCGTGGGCACCTTCGTCCCGGTTACCGGTGGTGTCGCTTCGCTCAACCACCGGCTACCATCTTGGACCCCTTGGCGGGGTCCTCGGAGTGCGACACCTGCCTGCCTCTGAAAGATCAATCCGATAAGACTAGATGCTTTCTGTGCTGCGGTCGTTGGGGGTGAAGCGCCAAACGGGAGTTTGGCGATCCCAGGAGGGTGCTGCGCTCGAGGGCGTTTCCGTTATGCTGCTCGATCATCTGGCGGGCTCCGGTCGTAGGGAATCATCCGCCGATTTCGCCGATTTACGCCGATAGGGGCTGATGTCCGGTCCCGCGGGTGGAGTGACGCTGTATCTGCGAGAATCTGCGGAATCTGCGGATAACACCAGAGTCGGTGGCCATCGAAACAAAGGATGGGAACAGTCGAGAACGGAAACGTCCTGCAGCGCCGGACTTCGTTACGTTGTCGCGTCCGCGAAACGCGTGTGGTCGGGGAAGAACATAAGCTCCACCGTTCCGATCGGGCCGTTGCGGTGTTTGCCCACGATGATTTCCGTCTGGATGGGCAGTGCCCTGTCATGGGGCGTGCCGTCGTCGTCCTTCTGCACCTCCAGGCGTTCGCGGTGGACGAACATCACCACGTCGGCGTCCTGTTCGATGGCGCCGGACTCGCGCAGGTCGGAGAGCATCGGCCGGGCGCCCTTCTCCTTGCCGCTGCGCTGTTCGATGTTGCGGGAGAGCTGGCTGAGGGCGAGCACCGGAAGCTGTAGTTCGCGTGCAAGCCCCTTGAGTCCACGGGAGATTTCCGACACCTCCTGCTGGCGGTTGTGTTCGCGCCGGCCGGTCTCCGGGCCGCTCATGAGCTGCAGGTAGTCCACCACGATCAGCCCGAGACGGGGGTTCCGGCTCTTGAGCTTGCGCGCGCGCGAGCGCACCTGCAGGAGGTTCAGCCCCGGCGAATCGTCTATAAAGATAGGCACTTCCTGCAGCTCGGTGGCCCGTGCCCGCAGGGAGGCGAAGTCCCCGTCGCTGATCAGTCCCCGGCGGACCCTGTGGCTCGGGATGCGCGCGTGCGAGCAGAGCAGCCGCAGGTTGAGCTGCTCCTTGCCCATTTCCAGGCTGAAGATGCCCACCGGCGTCGGCTGCGGGTACTCCTTGGTGCCGAGCGCCACGTGGAGTGCCATGTTGAGAGCGAAGGCCGTCTTGCCGATCGAGGGGCGTGCGGCCAGAATGAGCAGGTCGCTCGGATTTAGGCCGTTGAGCAGCCGGTCCAGGTCAGTAAACCCTGTCGGCAGGCCGGTGATGTCGCCCTTGTGGGCTTCGAGCCGGCCGATCTCCTCGAGCGCCTCCTCCATCAGTTCCCCAATGGGGACGAAGCTTTCCGAGCGCTGCGTCTGGCTGATGTCGAAGACGAGTTTTTCCGCCACGTCGAGCGTCGTGGGCACGTCCCAGCGTTCTTCCGAGGAGTCGCGCGCAATGGTTTCCGCCGCGGCCATGAGCCGGCGGAGCGTTGCCTTGTCGGCCACGACGCGGGCCAGCTCGGGCGCTGCGCCCGAATCGCGCGTGAATTGCTCGAGCCCGGCCAGGGCCGCGACGCCCCCCACCTCCTCCAGCTTTCCCGCCCGCCGCAGCTCGTTCATCAGCAGGGTCAGGTCCACCGGGTCGCCCTTGTCGTAAAGGCCCACGATCGCCTCATGCACGATGCGGTGGGGCGGGTGGTAGTAGTCCTCGGCGCGGACGATCTGGATCACTTCGGGGATGATGCCGAAGTCCAGAATCATGGCGCCGAGGACGCCGCGCTCGGCGTCAAGGTTGTGGGGTGGGCGGAGGGTCGCCTCGCCCCTCTGGGAGGCGGTGCCGGTTGGTTGGGGGTTGCCGTTCTGCGATGCCATGGGAACTCCGGCTTCGGGGCGGTGAGGAGCCCGAACGAAGTGCCGGCAGGGGTGCCCCGTCAAGATGAGACGTGTTTATCCACCGTCTGTCCCCAGGAGCTTTCCACAGGTGTGGAAAACTCCCGGGGCAAATTGGCGTGACGGTTCAGGCTTGGCGGCTATCTCCCTCTCATGCCGAAGTTCGGGTCGATCTTCAGGAAGGGAATCAGGATCACGCCGGGCAGGGTGAAGATCATCACCAGGATGAAGAACCACAGGTACCCGGTCAGTTCGGACAAGTACCCGCTCCACATCCCTGGGAGCATGAAGCCGAGAGCCATGAAGCCGGTACACAGTGCGTAGTGCGATGTCTTGTACGGCCCCTGGGCGGCCAGAATCATGATCATCAGGTAGGCGGTGAACCCGAGGCCGTAGCCGAAGGACTCAAATCCGACGACTGCGTTGATCCAGAAAAGACCGATGGTGTCGCCTGCATCCGGCTGCGCGACCGCCAGCCAGATGTAGAAAAGGTTCGGAAGGTGCATCGCCGCCACCATGTACCAGATGACGTTTCGCAGACCGTAACGCGCGATGATAAACCCACCGAGCAGGCCCCCGATCGTCAGCATCACAAGGTACACGATGCCGAGCGTGAAGGATACCTGCTGGAGCGTCATGGACATGCCCATGTTGTCGCGCGTATCGACGAGGAAGATGCGGCTGACCTGCGCGAGCTGCGCCTCGCCGAGGCGGAACGTCAGCAGGAACGCCACGACGATGGCCATGTTTCCCTTGGTAAAGAAGCTCACAAACACGTCCGCGAAACCGATCCGGCTCACGTCCGACATGTAGTGGAAGGCATTGGAGACGGGCTTCCGAAGAGTCCCCGCCGTCATGATTACCGTGGCGATCAAACCGATGAGCAGCAGCCGGCCGATAGCGAAGAAGAATTCGAAGCCCTGGACTTCAATGTCCCGGGGGTCTTTTTCTGCCCTTTCGGCGTAGAACTGCACGTCGGCAACGCTCAGCCCCTCCTCCTCGGCGATGGCCTCGATGTCCGCGTCCGGTTCAAGTGCGCGTTCTCCGATCTCCTGAAGCTCGGAGATGCGGGCATCCACAGCCTCGTCGGGATAGCCGAGTTCACGCAGAAGCCCCTCCACACGCTGCCGGTCATCGGAGCGCTCCGCCAGTAGCAGTACTTCGCGAGGCGTGTCCAGCTCCTCCAACGCCTCTTCCACGGTAAGCTCCTCGGCGCGGACGCGGTCGGCCAGATCCATGACCTCGTCCACGCGCACGCCAAGAGCGTACTCGGCGTAGTCCTCCGCGGCTAGTTGCTCGCCCACGACCTGACTGAAGGGTACCCCGATCGTCTCCTCCATGAAAAAATCATGGGTGAACTTTCCAAGGCCAATGAACAGGCCCCAGGCGAGGACGGCGGGAACGCCGACCGTGGTCCCGAGTGCGAACAGCGGCACGTAGAATGGTGGCCGGTCCACCGTGTCGGGAGCATCCTGCTTCGGGTAGGGGAGGATGATTCGGTGGTATATACCGGCAAAGAGGAAGTACAGCGCCACAATTGCGATCGCTATGGCCCAGCCCAGTGGAATGTTGCCCGCCGTGGCCTCGAAGGTGGTGCTGACCACGTCGGTGAGCCGGTCGTCGGCTTCGATGACGCCGGTGAACCCGATCTCCCACGTGAGAGTGTCGAACTCGAAGCGCTGGCTGGGGCGGGGGACGAACAGGCTGGCGTCGCCTTCTGTCCGTTCCACAATCACGGTCACAGTCTCGTCGGGACCAGGGTCCTCGGCCAGCCGGACGTGGAACTCGGCGGTGCCGCCCGGCTCGACGGTCAGGTCAAGCGGAGTGATGATGATCGCCTGGCCGTCGGCCTGTTCGATCAACCGCTGCTGCATTTCTTCCATCGCCTGTGGATCAGGCGCGGCCACTTGGTTGCCGTTCTCCTCCACGATGGCGGAGGTGGCAGTGAATTGCACAGGCTCGAGCGAGGTCGCCGTCACGATCAGGCCTGCCACCCAGACCAGCACGCCGTTGACTGCGATCATCCCCAGCCGGAAGCACGTGCTGCGTACGCCGACGAAGAACGCCTGCTGTTTCTCCCGCAGCCCGAGCATGTAGTAGCCATCCAGCGCGATGTCATGCGTGGCGGCCGCAAAAGCCATGAAGAGAAGGAAGAGAATACTGAGGGTGAAGAAGAAGGGCGTCTGGAGGGCGAAGGCCGTGCCTGCGAAACCAAGGCCGACCAGTATCTGCATCCAGAAGGTCCAGCTACGCTTCTTCCAGTATCTGTCAACAAGCGGGCCCCACAGAGGCTTCAGCGTCCAGGGGAGGCTGAGCAGGCCGACCCAGAGCAGCGTCTGCCCCGCCGGAACACCCATCGTGAAGAACACGATGGCGAAGAGCTGAATGACGACAGCGTACTGGAGCCCCTGCGCCAGATACGTCGTCGGGATCCATGCCCAAGGGTTGATCGTCCGCCCCTTGGAGTCCTCCATGCCGGTGTGAACACTCGGCTCGTGCACCGGTTCGCCGGGGGCGGGTCCGCCGGCATCCGGTGTGTTCTCGCTCGATGACATTCAACAGCCTCCGAAAGCGGGGACGGTCCGCAGGGGGCACCGCAGATGGAACAGGACCGCGTCTCCCCTTAGTCTGTCCGGTCCAAGGACTCGCCGGGGTTATTCAGGAGCCGGGCAGGGGGGAGCAAGCGCTCTATTGCACCGGGGACTCATCTTTTCGTCCGGCCCGTTCAGTTGTCCACGAAGCCCTGGCCCCAGGTGCGCCGCGGGTCGCGGTTGCGGAGGTCCACGCCGTGGTCCGCCGCCGCCTTGAGCGCCAACAGCACCGACACCCACCCGGGAGCGTTCTCCCGCGCGGCCTCCGGCGTCAGGCCATGCTCCTCCAGCGTCACCACGCATCCGCCCGCGCTGTCCTCCTCCAGGGAGAACACAACCCGGCTGCCGCCGAAGTACCGCAGCGAGAGGCGCGAGGGAGGCTCGCGTTCCAGCACCTCCGCCGCGAGCCGCTCGCCGTTGGGAAAGCGGAAGTGGATCGTCCCGCCTCGCTCGGGCGCCGACTCGGCCCAGAAGCGCTCCCGGCCCTCCGCTGTGGCGAGGAACTCGAATACCCTCTCCATGCCCGAACGCAGGGCCACCCGCCAGCGGATGGTCTCCTCCGGGGCTTCACCGGCAGTGTGGCGGTCCATTGTCTCCTCGGGGCGCCTGGGGGATTGCTACCGCGGAAGATGCTTTCGGACGGCGGCGCGGACGGTGTCCACCTCGATATCGTGGTCGCGCCGGATGTGACCCAAGCGCGTGTTGGCCGGGGTCTCCGCCGGGAGGCCCAGCTCCTCCAGGATGGTCTCGCGGGGCACGCCGGTAAGGCGTTCGACTTCCCCGAGCGTCATCGCGCCGGAGACCTCCGCGGCCACATCGGGCGGAGCGTGCTCCGCGTGGGCGCGCCGTCCGGTTTCGTTCTCCACTCTTTCGACCGGGACAACGAAGGGTGCGGCGATGACCGCCCCCGCCAGCGCGATCACGGCAACGCCGGCGGCAGTCCGCGCGCGCACTGCGGAGTCCTTCCGGCAGCCCTTCACCACGGCCACAATCCACCGCCAGTGCATCAGCAGGTGCACGGCCACGATCGTCATCATCGCAAGGGCGATCCAAAAGTGCACCGCCCCCCAGTCATGCCTGGTGAGCCCAAAGAGCGTGCCGAACCGTCCGGTGCCCTCCGGCAGCACGTAACGCATCAGAAGCCCTGTCGAAACCAGCAGCACGAAGGCGAAGAAAAGGGCCGTATCGATGGCGAAATTTGTTTTCGTGCGATTCATGGGTCAGCCCTGCCTTTCGCGGCGGCATCGGGCTGGGGGGAACGGCCCTCAAGTCCGCAATAGCAGGCGCGGACACGTGCCGCCATTTGCCTTGAATGCTAGGCGGGGAGGCGGCGCGGCCTCAAGGTGAGTTATGGGTCATTTATGCAGGGCGCCCAAACCCACAGGCCGGGTCAGTGGGCGAAGCGCGCGGCCTGACCCGTGAACCGGGCGATGTCGCCGTCGCTCAAGGTGCCGTTGGTCGGGTCGTACAGCGTGTTCACCGGATGATGCACCATGGAGGAGAACTCGTACATCTGGCCAAAGCAGTCCATGTCGAATGGGCGGTAGGCGCCGAGCGAATCTGTGCGGCCGGGTCCAAGGCTCACGATGGCCGCGCCGTTCAGGTGCAGACACGGCATGTTCCACGACACGGCCAGGTCGGGGTAGTGATAATAGAGCAGCGAGCGCGTCGGGTTGGCGGCGGCCCAGCGCGTGTCGCTTTGTTTGAAGAACGGTTGCCGGCTGACTTCGCCGAAGGGGTCGGTCAGTTTCCTGGACCCGAGGTAGGCGACCGGCTCGCGGAGGCGTTCGAGTTGCGCGTCCGCAAAGAGTCCCAGCGGATCGTGGGGGAAGATGGGCTCGGTCGGAGGGTAGGCGTTGTGGTCCGCCGCGTAGGCCTCCAGCGCTGTGGCGGCGGTACGCAGGTCGCTCTTCACCGCCGAGACCTGCGAGCGCACCTGCGCCTCCATGTAGTTCGGGACGGCGATGGCCGTCAGGATCGAAATAACGGCCACCACCACCAGCAATTCGACAAGGGTGAAGGCGGGACGGTTGCCTCCCGCGCCGGATCGGATCATTCGTGGGGACTCCGCGAGGGATAAATGCCTCTCCAGTCGATCACCGCGGCTCTGGCGTGCAGGTCCCAGAGCCATCCGGGAGGCGCCGGCATGGCCGACTCGGGCTCGAACCGGGACACGGCCGGGCGGAACCGGAAGGCTTCACCTCCCGTCACCGACCAGGCTCCCGCGGGCGAGCGGGCGATCACGGTGCCATCTGTCACCTGCAGCAGGGCGCTCTCCTCCGTGGCCGACATCCCGAAAACCGTTCCCGCCACCTGTGCCACCCCAAAGGTTGTTTCCACTGTGAAAGCCCCCGAATCGGGTTCGACGAAGAACCAAGCTCTCCCCCCGTGTAGGTGCACGCGGTCCCTCTCCGCAAGTAGTATTTCCGCTTCTCCCTGCGCATAGAGGATCACCCGCCCGCGGTCCAGGGTATAGACAAACTCACCTGCCGGGCCGGACCGGATGACGGGGCCTTCGGGCTCGTGCACCAGGGCCACGTCCCGGGATTGAA
>SLMS01000165.1 GCA_007133495.1 Candidatus Sumerlaeota bacterium
GGCCCGAACCCTTGGCCGCCCAGCCCGATCCCGGGCCCCTTCACGACCCGCTGGACAATGCAGGGCGGCGTTAGTCAGGCTGTCTATGCACAGGCGACCGAGCGTTTCGGCCTCTGGAAGCTCAGCTCTGCGGGACCGGACGGCACGGCGAGCGGGAGCTTCTTCACCGGAGCGGGCGAGATCTGGTACGATCCAACCAACGGGACTGGCTCGGCCGGGGACATCATCCGCTCGCAGAAGGGTTCCTACGGCGGCGGCCATAACTAATCCGGGCGTGTAGCCCTTCCACTGACATCCCTGCCCCGCCGGAGTTCGCCCTCCGGCGGGGTTCTTGTTATTTGGGCCCGGCTGGACACGCTCCAAATAATTGCTTGTCTGTGAAGGTTTGTTCCCACCACAGAACTGCCCGCAACAGCTTGAAAGAAAAAATGCTGACCTGTCATCTTAATTAGCTTTGAGCGTGTCGCTTTCTCCTTGCATCCACGGGGGGAGCGGACGCGTCATTGGCGACGTGCCGGTGAGGAATACGAGCCATTCCTTCTGCGCAATCCCCCCCCCGAAAGGATGTCCTGCAGGTCCCAACTCAGGCCGGGAAATGCCCCCCGGCACAACTAGGAGGAGCCGAAGTGAAGAAGGTTGGAGCGTTCACCCTTATCGAACTACTCATCGTCGTCGCGATCATCGCCATTCTGGCGGCGATTGCCGTTCCGAACTTCCTGGAAGCCCAGACACGCTCCAAGGTCTCGCGTGCGCACGCGGACATGCGCACGATCAGTACGGGCCTTGAGTCGTACTTTATCGACAACAACGCCTACCCTACCCATAGGCCGCCGCGGCCGATCCCGGGGGACCCAACCAATGCCAACCTGACCCTCGGGGTCGAGCTTTCGACTCCGATTTCCTACCTGACATCGATCAACCAACTGGACGATCCTTTTCGGGTGGACCGGTCGGATCTTCGCAACCACCCGGTACTCGAAGGGCGTCAACGCTTCGGCTACACGAACTTCCACGGCGAGCGCTTGGCCGGAAACCCCAGCCCAGTTGGCGAAGCGCGCTTCGGCAACTGGCGGCTCTACAGCGCCGGGCCAGACCGCTACTTCTTCCATACAGGCCAGCAGCCACCGGGGGATTTCACGGACTGGGCGACGATCAACTACGATCCCACAAATGGTACGATGAGCTACGGCGACATCTTCCGTTCCCAGCGCTTCACCATCGGCGGAAGCCAGGAGTAAGCGCCCACGGCTGCTGTCCGATCCAGAATTTGCCCGCACCCTGCCCCGCCGGAGTTTGTTCTCCGGCGGTTTTTTTCCGCGGAGCAGTTTTGAGGAGACGCCGGGCAGAGCTTGTTCTGTGAAGCTCTCTTCCCAGTTGGGAGGCTTTCCCCTCAAAAGGAGGGGGATTGTTCCATTGGTCCATGCCGAAAATGCCTGTCCCGGGGACAGGAAACTCTTGCATTGTGACTACGCTCAGCGCTAGCTGCTTCAATAGAAGCAGGAATCGAATCCTTCTTCCGATCACCCGCTTCTCCTCCGGTGTCCTGCCGGAGACCACCCCCATGTCCGGGATTGCCCCCCGGAGCGAACAGGAGCGTTTCGTATGAAAGCCACAAGAGGTTTCACCCTGATCGAGCTGTTGATCGTCGTCGCCATTATTGCCATTCTGGCGGCGATAGCGGTGCCGAACTTCCTGGAAGCTCAGGTCCGCTCGAAGGTCAGCCGCGCCCAGGCAGACATGCGCAGCGCGGCCACGGCACTCGAGTCCTATCACGTTGACCATAACGCTTATCCCTACGACGGTTACAACAGGGTCGATACGGCCAAATACAACTACTGGTTCCTCCCCCTTCATATCTCCACCCCGATTGCCTACCTGAGTTCGGCGAAGGTGGTGGATCCCTTCCGCGACCAGAGGCCTGGAGCCGGGCGTCACTGGCAGTTCGATGACGTGCGCTACCGGAACGTGAATGCGACTTGGGGGCTTCACTTCAATGCCATCCAGTCCCCTTCCCGTACCACCCCAAGCATCTATCTGAATGATATGCTGCAGGACATTGGGGCATGGGACCTGATCAGTGTTGGCCCCGACCGCTACTACGGGCCCAACGCAAGCAGCTCCACGACGTTGTTCCCCGGTGGCGCCCAGTCCTGGCCCACGCCTTCGGGGTATCCAGCCCATACCCAACCGTACGACCCGACGAACGGGACGATGAGCTGGGGGGACATCCGGCGCTCACAGCTCTCACCGATGGGTTATGTGAACACCAACTGAGCCGGGCGCGGGCCGGCTATCAGGGCCGGCCGGGGTCCACTTTCTTACATGGTGCACTGGCCCCGCCGGAGGCTGACTCCGGTGGGGTGTTTTGTTGATGCTCCACTCCTTCCCGTGTCTTCCTGGGAAGCTTTTTACCCACTTTTTGCATTAATCACCAGAGGACAAAGAACATACATTCCCCTTAGGTCATTTTTGTTTTCTTCCTTGTCCGTTTCCACTTGCTTTGAGGGGCCGGGAGGTGCCTTCTCGCCTGCAAGGAAGCAGGAAAGGGAACTCCCCCATCTGCTTCCACTCCAAGCCATCCCCACCGGATGACCGGAGTTCATCCCACTGTCCGGGTGCCCCCCGGGAAGAAGACAGGAGGTAGTCAGATGAGAACGGCCAAGGGGTTTACCCTGATCGAACTGCTGATCGTCGTTGCGATCATTGCCATTCTGGCGGCGATTGCCGTCCCGAACTTCCTGGAAGCCCAGACCCGCTCGCGGGTAAGCCGTGTGCAGGCAGACATGCGCAGCGCGGCCACGGCGCTCGAGTCCTACCACATCGATCACAATGCCTACCCCTTCGACGGATTTAACCGGGCGGACACTGCAAGGTACAATTATTGGTTTCTCTCCTACCACATTTCCACTCCGATCTCCTACTTGACCACCGCGAAGCTGGTGGACCCTTTCCGCGATCAGAAGCCAGGGCCAGGGCGCCACTGGCAGTTCGACGACGTGCGCTACCGCAACACCCGCTCGACTTGGGACGTTGATTTTGGCGAGATCCAATCCCCGGGGCGCACTTCACCCAGCATTTATCTGAGGCACATGCTCCAGGACGTGGGGGAGTGGAGCATGATTTCGGTCGGGCCTGACCGGTTCTACGGCCCGTCGGCTTCCAGCTCCACAGCCCTTTTTCCTGGGGGGGCGCAGTCCTGGCCGACTCCATCGGGCTACCCCGACCACACCCAGCCCTACGACCCGACGAACGGGACGATGAGCTGGGGGGACATCATGCGCTCGCAGCTCTCCCCGACGGGGTACGTGAACACCAACTAAAGTGGTGAACTATTTCGCCGTTCCGGCCTCCGCGAGACCCACTTCCCCCGCCCAAGCTGGGCGGGGGAAGTTTTCTTGGGGCGGTACAACCCTTTTGAAATCAATGTTTTGCGGCTTCTGAGATGGCTTCGAGAACCGCTCCAAAAGACCCTTGCTTCGGGCGCACGCACCCCGGTATCTTCTTGCTCAGACACCGAATGGACGGGACTGTCCCCACCTTCTCGCCTGCCGGTCTCCCCCCTTTGCAAGGGACAGCCAAACCAGATGCACCCCGCCGAGGCTGGCCGGGATGCGGAGAAAAAGGAGTGATCATGCGTAGGACAAGGGCTTTCACCCTGATCGAACTTCTCATCGTCGTCGCGATCATTGCGATCCTGGCGGCCATCGCGGTGCCGAACTTCCTGGAGGCGCAGACACGGTCGAGGATCAGCCGCACACAGGCCGACATGAGGTCGGCAGCAACAGCCTTGGAATCGTACCGGGTCGATCACAACAACTACCCGTTCGACGGGTACAACTATGACGGCTCACTTGGCGCCCAGCGGTACAATTACTGGTACCTCCCTCTGGACCTCTCCACCCCTATCGCCTACATGACGTCGGTCCACATCGTTGACCCCTTCCGCGACCACAGGGGCGGGGAAGGGCACTGGCAGTTTGACAATGTCCGCTACCGGAACATCCGCTCGACGTGGGGACCCGAGTTCGGCGAGATCCAGTCGCCTTCCCGCACCTCGCCCAGTGTGTACCAAGCTTCGATGCTGCAGGACGTGGGCGAGTGGGATATCGTGAGTGTTGGTCCGGACGGGTATTGGGGGCCGACGGGCAGCAGCACCGACGCCCTGTTCCCGGGCATTCAGCAACCCGCCAACTGGCCCACGCCTTCGGGCTATCCGAACCACGCGCAGCCGTATGACCCGACGAACGGGACGATGAGCTGGGGCGACATCCGGCGCTCGCAGCTTTCCCCGACGGGCTACGTCAACACGCCGTAAAGCGCGGCGGCAGACTCTGGCTTTTTGGCCTCCCCCGGTCCCTGGGCCGGGGGAGGTTTTCTTTTTGGGGTGGCTATACACTGCCCCCCCTCCCTCTCCTTCTTAAGAAAATTCGTATAATAATGCCGGCGGGTTGGCGGCTGACGGCGGCGGCCCCATACTTCCCAGCACAGTTTGTTTTCCATCCTCCCGGCCCTCTGCCGGCGACGGCCGTCCGCCGGGCACCATGCAAGGAGGTAGCCAAGCATGTTGGAACCCAAATCGCGGCGCCATGGCGGCACCGCCACTGACCTGATCGTGGGCGTGCCGCTCGTGGCAATGCTGGGGGTGGTGGCGGTCAAAACCTTCACCGACGCGGAGATCAACACGAAGGTGTCACAGGTGCGGGCGGACATGCAGCAGGTGGCCGCTGCGCTCGAAGTGTACAACACGGACTGGGGTGTCTATCCCTTCGACGGGTACAACGCCCTCAACTTCGTGAAGTACAACTACTGGTATCTGCCGGTGGATCTTTCGACGCCGGTGGCCTACCTGGATTCGGTGGCCGTCGTGGATCCGTTCCGCGAGGTGTCGGACGGTCAGCCGGAATACTTCGGCTACATCCGCTACCGGAACACGGAATCCACGTGGGGGACGCATTTCGCGGCGATGCAGTCGCATGAACCGAGCACCCCCGCGCAGTGGTACAACGCCATGCTGGATGACGTGGGCGAGTGGATGCTTTTGAGCGTGGGGCCGGACGGGTACTGGGGGCCTTCGGCAAGCAGCCAGGAGGGTCTCTTCCCCGGTGGCGCCGACTCGTGGGAGACGCCCTCGGGCTATCCCGACCACAGCCAGCCCTACGACCCGACCAACGGGACGAACAGTTGGGGCGACATCGTCCACACGCAGATCAACGAATGGGGGTACGTGAACGTGGAGTCCACGACAACGGTGAGGGACTGGGAGGAGTTCTGACCGCGGGCGGGGTTGAGGGTCCTCGCCGGAGGGGCATTTCTCATGGAGTGCGAAGGCTTGCCTTCGCCTTGGGGGCGGGAGCTTGCTCCCGCCCCATGCGGGTTGGTCCGCCAAGGTGCGCGCGGGCAAGCCCGCTGCGCAAAGGCGGCGGCAAGCCGCGCGCACTCCAAGGGGGCGCATCGGTCCCGGTGGGATGGTCCAGCAACAACGCGGAGACGCACCCCGCGCGATTGGGCGCGCGGAAAAACTGTTGCATCGGGGTGCGTCCTCCGGTCCCCTTAAGTGAATGGTTTTTCCACCGGGAGCTTCCGGGCTCCAGGAACAGGCAAGGGAGGGTACGGCGATGGAGTTCAGATCACCCAGCCTTATCGAAATCCTGCTGTTGATGTTCGTGGCTCTGATCCTGGCGGCGATCGGCGGTCCAGCCTTCCTGGAGGCGGATGAGCGCTCGAAGATGGCCCAAGCCAGATCGAACATGCGCTCGGCGGCGACGGTGCTCGAAGCCTATTTCATCGACTTTGGCGCCTATCCCTTCGACGGGTATCAGGCCGCGGACACGGAGCGGTACAATGAGTGGTTTCTGCCGGTGAAGGTGACGACACCGATTTCGTATGTCAGCAGTCTGGCGGTGCTGGACGATCCTTTCGTGCGCGGCGGGGGGCCGGAGGCGCCGCACTGGCAGCATGGGCAGATCCGATACCGGAATACGCACTCGACTTGGGGGATACGCTTCGCGGACCGGCAATCGCCGGCGCCGGGGAGTCCTTCTCCGTATTACGAGGCGATTCTGCAGTATGATTTCGGGGGCTGGTCGCTCGTCAGCGTGGGGCCGGACGGGCACCTGGGGCCTTCGGCCAGTAGCCCGGAGGATATCTTCCCGGGGGCGCAATCTTGGCCGACGCCGTCCGGCTATCCGGACCACGCGCAGCCCTACGACCCGACAAACGGCACCACGAGCTGGGGGGACATCCTCCGGTCGCAGAAGCACCCGGCTGGATATCCGAACGTGCAATAGCCGCGCGGGCGCTCGGGGGGGCGAATCGGGTTGCCGGGTTTGAGGCAGGTGTTCCATGGTTTAGGCGACACTGCCCCATGAAAAGTGCGGGCTGCCTTGGTGAGGGGCTCCCGCGAACAGCTTCCCGGAAGGAGGAGAGGGACATGCAAGACCGTAAATCGCGGCGTTTTGGAGGCACCGCAACGGATCTGCTCGTGGCCGTGCCGCTGGTGGCGATGCTCGGCGCGGTGGCTGCGAACAGCTTCAGCGGCGCGCAAATCCGCTCGAAGGTCTCGGAGGCGCGCCAGGAGATGAGCCGGGTGGCCGTGGCGCTGGAGGCGTACCACACCGACAGGGGCGTGTATCCCTTCGACGGGTACAACAGTGCCACCCCTGGCCAGTACAATTACTGGTACCTGCCGAGAGACCTTTCGACACCGGTGGCCTACCTGGATTCGGTGAACGTTGTGGACCCGTTCCGTCCGGAACCCGATGGGACGGGGCACTGGCAGTTCTCTGCTATCCGCTACCGCAGCACGGGGTCCACGTGGGGGATCGACTTCAACCAATTGCAGACTCCCATGCGCCCCACCCCTTCTGTGTGGTACGATGGCGTGCTGGATGACGTTGGCGGGTGGATGCTGCTGAGCGTCGGACCGGACGGGTACTGGGGGCCTTCGGCGAGCAGCTCGCCGAGCCTGTTCCCCGGCGGTGCCGACTCGTGGGAGACGCCCTCGGGGTATCCGAACCATTTCCAGCCCTATGACCCGACGAACGGGACGAACAGTTGGGGCGACATCATCCACACGCAGATCAACCCGTGGGGTTATGTGAACGTACCACCGCCGCAACCTCCGGGAGACGGGTGGAGCGTGCACTGATCGGGCCGGCCGCACCGGGTCGGGGGCGAAGCCTGCGGGCAATAGACTCCCCAAGTGGGAAGACGAATCCGCGGCTGGGCACTTCTCTCAGGTGTCCAAGGCGGTGGGTGGTGTGCGGGTTTCCGTCCCACCAAGGAAACACCTTGCACCGCCAAAAGAGACACCGGCTCACTCTCCCTCGACGCCCTCCTCAGCTCCCTCAGCGCTTTGCCCCTTAGCGCTCTGCCCCCTCTGAAGAGGAAAACTCCCCAATCCCGCCGGTCCGGCACTGCCGGAAGAAAGGTTTTTTATGCAGTCCCCAAAGAGAATTGGAGCGTTCACGCTCATCGAACTGCTGATCGTGGTGGCGATCATTGCGATCCTGGCGGCCATCGCGGTCCCGAACTTCCTTGAGGCTCGGGTACGCTCCCAAGTAAGCCGCCAGCTCTCCAACATGCGGACGGTGGCGACCGCCCTTGAGTCATACTACATTGACAACACCGAGTACCCCATGACCACGCACTCCCCGTTGAATCCACCCGCGGGCTCCTGGGCGGCTGAGGAACGGTGGAAGGTCTGGCCGGGCTTTGCCGGCACTGCCGCAGGACTGACCACTCCGATCGCGTATGTCTCGAGTGTGGGCGCAATGGAGGATGTTTTCCGCCTTCCGTTGAATTTCGAAAGGCCACTGGCCAACCAGATCATGTACCTGCCGTCGCGCTACTACCGCGAACCGTATATGACTCAAGGAGCCACCTACGCAGCTCAGATACGCCGGTACGGCAAATGGGTCATCCGCAGTGCGGGGCCGGACAACTACTACCAGAACGTCTATCCGGAGGAGTACGACTACGGCCGAGGACCGAGCGGTTGGAACCGGGCTGCGTATGATCCGACCAACGGGACCATCAGTGGCGGGGATATCTACCGCAGCCAGAAGCGACCGGACGAGACGCACGCTCTGAAGTGATGCCGCGGCCGGGCCTCTCCAGTGCCGGCGAAATTTGCCATGACTTCCCCGTCCCTCCCCGGCACGGAACCGGGGAGGGACGCATCTTTCCCACCCCGGAATTCCGGTCTCGCGATCACCTGCCGAAATGTCTATACACTAGCGGGGAAAGGGCGCGACGCGGAACCAGGCCTCGCCGAAGTCCCGGCCGCGGGAGTGCACGCGGAGCGGTTCCTCTATTTCGATGCGGTCCATCTGGCGGTATTTGCGCATCTGGTCGGGCCGCGCAATGTCGAAGGTGACGGTGACGGGCGACGGAACCGTCCATGGGGGGACTTCGGCGAGGTTGGCGAGGGCGTCGCGTGCGCCTTCTTCGATGAGGCGGCGTGCGCGGGCGGGGGCCAGGTGGCGGGCGGCGAAGCGGGAGAGGCCTTTCTTGACGGCAACGGTGCGGACGTGGGGGCCGAGCAGCTCGCGCGCCTCGCGGCAGGCGGCCTCGTCGCCGGTGACGAGCGCCATGGGCACGCCGTAGTGCCCGCAGATGGCCGCCATGATGCCGATCTCCCCCACCAGCGTGCCGTTAATGTGGACAGCGGAGAAGTGGCGGGGGGAGATGGTGTGGGAGAGGACGCCGTCCTGCGTGCCGGCCCGGGCGTGGATGCCGACGAAGAACGCGGCGTCGCAGCCCTCCTCGAGCAGCTCTGTATAGTTGCCCCAGCCGTGATGGGTGACGTACTCGCATCGCTCGTCGAGCAGTTCGGGAACGAGGGAGTTGAAGGCGGGGCCGGCCATGGTCCCGGTGGACCCGGCTCCGTGGGAGTCGGCCGCCACGGCGCGGGTGGCCCCGGCGGCGAAGGCTCCGCGGACGGCGGCGTTGATTTCCTCCGTGTATAGACGCCGGCCCTCCTGATAGAGCTGATGGCCGGCAGCGACCTGGTCCCAGTGGACGATTCCGCCGACGCCTTCCATGTCTCCGAAGATTGCAACGCGCATTGTTGGGCTCCTTTGCCGGGTTCCGGGGAGTCTGTGTTCAGCCACAGCGAGAAGATCGCGGGGACGGTGCCGGGGCAAGCGGCCAAACGGGGGCGGGCGGCTCTCTGCCCCCGGAGGGGGCGTCTATATCTCGTGCTTGCGGATGCACGCGGCGAGGTGTTCGGGGCTGCTCTCCCTGCCGGCGGGTTCGAGCGGGGGGACGGCCTTGCGGCAGTCGTCTATCGCGAAGAGGCACCGCGGGTGGAAGGCGCACCCGGCGGGAGGATTGATGGGGCTGGGGATTTCCCCCTTTATGGGCTGGACCTCCCCGCGCTGGGCGGGGTCGGGCACGGGGGAGGAGGCGATCAGCGCGCGGGTGTATGGGTGCGCGGGGCGTTCGAAGATATCCTCCCGCGTGCCCGTCTCGACGATCTTCCCCAGGTACATGATGGCTATACGGTCGCTCAGGTACTCGACCACCATGAGGTCGTGGGAGATGAAGACGTAGGTGAAGTGGTGTTCGCGCTGAAGGTGCACCATGAGGTTGATGACCTGTGCCTGTACAGACACGTCGAGTGCGGAGAGCGGCTCGTCCGCAACGATGAGTTCGGGGTCGAGGGCAAGCGCCCGGGCGATGCCGATGCGCTGGCGCTGGCCGCCGGAGAACTCGTGGGGGTAGCGCTCCATCATGTCCGGACTGAGGCCGACTTCGCGGAGGAGTTGCTCGACGCGTTCCTCCTGCTGGCGCCGGCGGCCGATGCGGTGGATTTCGAGGGGTTCGCGGATGACCTCGCCAATGGTCATGCGGGGATTGAGCGAGGAGTACGGGTCCTGGAAGATCATCTGTATCTTGCTGCGGTAGCGGAACAGCTCCCTGCCCGAGAACTTTGCCGTGTCTATACCGCCGAAGCGCAGGACACCGTCCGTCGGGTCCTCCAGGCGCACAAGGACGCGGCCGAGGGTGGATTTGCCGCAGCCCGATTCGCCGACAAGGGAGAACGTCTCGCCCCGCCGCACGCGGAAGGAGACGCCGTCCACCGCGCGGACGACGGCGCTCTGGCGGGAGAAGAAGCCGCCGCGCACGGGGTAGTGCTTGACCAGGCCGCGGGCGTCGAGAAGCGGGGGTGCGGAGCCTTCTGCGGCGCTCAAGTCTGCTTCTCCTCGTCGAGGGGGAAGTGGCAGGCGGCCTTGCGCCCGGCGGCGTTGGCGAGCAGTTGCGGCTCCTCGCGCGTGCAGCGCTCCTCGGCGCGGAAGCAGCGCGGGGTGAACCGGCAGCCCGGCGGCGGTGCGACGAGCGAGGGGACGGTGCCCTCGATCATGGGGAGGGCCTTCTCGCGGGTGAGGCCCTTGTGCGGAAGGCTCCGGAGCAGCCCGTGGGTGTAGGGATGGCGGGGCCGGGCGAACAGATCATGCACGGTGGATTGCTCCGCCACCTTGCCCGCGTACATCACGACGACGTCGTCGCACGTTTCCGCGACGACGCCGAGGTTGTGGGTGATGAGGACGATGGCCATGCCGGTGCGCTCCTGCATTTCGCGCATGAGGTAGAGAATCTGCTTTTGGATGGTGACGTCCAGGGCGGTGGTGGGTTCGTCAGCGATGAGGAGGTCCGGTTCGCAGAGGAGGGCGAGGGCGATCATGATGCGCTGCTTCATGCCGCCGCTGAGTTCGTGGGGGTAGGCGGCGAGCCTTGATTCAGGGTCAGGGATGCCGGCTTCGGAGAGCGCCTGCATGGCACGCTTTTTCGCGGGTTCACCTTTCAGGCGGAAGCGCTTCCACAGCACCTCCTGCAGATGCTTCCAGATGGTGAAGACGGGGTTGAGGGAGGTCATCGGGTCCTGGAAGATCATGGCGATCTCCCGGCCGCGTATAGACGGCATTTTCTTTGGGGGGAGCTTGAGAAGGCCGGTGCCCTTCCAGAACACCTCCCCGCCCACGATGCGGCCGGGCGGATCGGGAACAAGGCGCATGATGGAGAGCGCGGTGACGCTTTTGCCGCAGCCGGATTCGCCGACGATGCCGAGGACCTTGCCGGGTTCGACGGCGAAGCTGACGCCGTCCACGGCGCGCACGGTTCCCCCTTCGGTGTGGAAGACGGTGCGCAGGTTGTTCACTTCAAGGAGCGGCAATCAGGGCCTCCAGGAGGGGACGGAGGGGGCGGGGACGTCTAGACGCCGGACAGGGCGGCCGTGGGAGGGCATCACTCGTCCGCACCCGCGTGCCGTGCCTGGCGTTCCAGCTCCTCCTGCACGCCGTAGGGATCGACCTCGACTTCGGTGTCAGGTTCGAGTGCGCGGCCCTCGGCCCTGGCGCGTTCGAGCCGCTCCTTCCGCTCGGGGTCGATCCAGAACACCAGGTTGTCGGTGAGCGCGCTGGCCCGGCGGTGGAAGTAGAAGTCGGGCCACTGCACGTAGTCCCAATAGATGAAGCGTACATACGGCCCCATCCAGAAGGGAATCCAGATGGCGTCGTCCTGGATGATGGCGTCGAGTTCGTGCATGGCGGCGAGGCGTTCCTCCTCGTCCATGCTGAAGCGGTAGGTGTCTATCAGCTCGTCGGTGTGTTCACTGCCGTAGCTCCAGAAGTTGTTGTTCTGGGCGACGCCCTTGAAGTCGGAGTGGAAGTATTGATGGGGTTGGGGGTAGAACCCGGCCGACATGGAAATCATGATGGCGTCGAAGCCGCGTTCGAGAGCGCGGTTGAAGGCGGCGCCGCCGTCCATGAGCTGTAGCCGCATATCCACACCGGCGCGGCGGAAATGGTTCTGAATGACGGTGAGGTGCCTTTCGAGGCCCTGGGAGGGATAGATGAGGGTGAAGCGGGCGCGCTGGCCTTGTTCGTTGCGGAGGATGCCGTCACTTCCTCGCTGGGTGAAGCCGGCGGCCTGGAGGTGTTCGCGCGCCTTGCGGGGGTCGAAGCCGTAGGGCACCAGGTCCGGATTCTGGTACGGGGTGCCTTCGAAGGCGGAGACGATGCGGTAGTAGGCGTTGTGCATGAGCTCGCGGTTGAGGGTCTCGAAATCGAGGAGGTACTGCAGCGCCTTGCGGAAGTCCTTGTTCTGAAACATGGGGCGCTCGAGGTTGAAGATCATGCCGTAGAGGCCCTGTGGGGTTTCGACGAAGACCTGCTTGCGGTGGGCCCAGCCTTTCCGGATCGGTTCGATGTCCAACTGCGTCGCCCACATGCGCGCCACGTTGACCTGAAGGAAGGAGAGCTGGCCGCGCTGGAAATAGTCGAGCGCCCGCTCCGCGTCGGTGATGACGCGCACCACGATGCGGTCGGGGTTGAAGGTGCCCTGCAGATAGTGCTGCTCGTCGCCCCACCATTCGTCTATACGGCTCATTTCCACGCGTTCGCCCGTGCGCCAGTTCGAGATCACATAGGGTCCCTGCACGACGGGCGGCTCGTAGTTGTCCCGCTCCACCCATTCCTCGTCCAGCTCGATGGCGTGGCGTGGAAGCGGGCTGAAGCTGTAGTCCGAAAGCGGGCGCCAGCTTTCCTGCTTTCCGACGATGCGGATTGTGTGATCGTCTATCTTGTCAACGCTTTCGAAGTAGTCCTCCATATAGCGGTTGGAGAACGGGTCGCGGATGAGGGGGTCCTGGAGGAATTCGAAGGCGAAGACGTAGTCGTCCGCGGTGATGGGCTCTCCGTCACTCCAATGCGCTTCGGGGTTGAGCCGATAGTAGATCGTCTTGGTGTCGTCCTGCACGGACCAGTGCGTGGCCAGGATTGGGATGTAGTTGTCCGTGGTGGGATGGCGTAAGACGAGGGGGAGATAGAGGGAGACCGAGCGCCGCCAGGAGGCGAACATGTCGTTGGAGTTGGGTCCATGGAGCCGGAAGGTGAGCGGGTAGGACGGCAGGTAGGTGTGGAACGTGCCGCCGCGGATGGCGTCGGGGCTGCCGATGGGGGGATCGTCCATGTTGGTTTCCCACTGGATGTCCTCCGGCAGTTCTGCGCCGCGGGCGATGTTTGCGGAGAGGAGGAGGAAGGCGCCCGCCAGGAAGGCCACGGCCAGCACGGCGAGTTGTTTGATGCGCCGGCGGCGTTCGTGCTCCTCGCGGAGGGCCTTGGACTTTGCGGTGGGGCGTCGTGGTTGCATGGTGTGGGTCCTTTCGATGTTGGGGACTCTGTTGTTAGCGATACTTTGCGTAGGGTCTGGGGTCAAACGCCTCGCGGACCGATTCCCCAATCAGCGTGACCAGCGTAAGCGTGACGGTGATAGCCACGAAAGGAGAAAGGCTCAGCCAGAGGTAGCCGCGGTTGGCGGGTTGGAGCGCCTGATCGATCAGCTCGCCCCAGCTCGGGGTGGGCGCGGGGAGCCCGTAGCCGAGAAAGTCCAGCGCCGTGAGCGCGAAGATGGCGGCAACGATCTGGAACGGGGTGAGCGTGACCAGTGGGGTGAGGGCGTTCGGGAGGATGTGTTTGAACATGATGCGCAGGGGGGAGGCCCCCATGGCGCGGGCGGCCAGGCAGTACTCCCGCGCCTTCTCCCGGTAAGTCTCCGTGCGCATGTAGTAGGTGATACCGACCCAGGCGAAGAGGCTCATGACGATGAGGAGGAGGGTGAAGCTGGGCGTGACGAGCGTGCCGATGAGGATCACGACGTAAAGAAAGGGGAGGCTGCTCCAGATTTCGATGAAGCGCTGGCTTAGGATGTCGAAGGTGGCGGCGAGGTAGCCCTGCAGGCAGCCGATGATCGTGCCGATGACCTGCGAGACAAACGTCAGCGCCAGCGCAAAGAAGATCGAGATGCGGAAGCCGTAGATCAGGCGGGCGAGCACGTCCCTCCCCTGCGAGTCGGTGCCGAGCCAGTGCCGGCTGTCAGGCGGGTGTGGGGGGGAGGTGTCGTAGGTGAAATCGTTCTCGTAGGGGTCCCAGGGGATTAGCGGCATGAGGAGCCAGTTCGAGGTGCCGGCGAACTCTTCGCGCAGGCGGCGGTACTCGGTCTCGGCGTCGTCAAAGCCCCAGTCGTCCTCCTGACCGAACGTGGCCATCTCGTAATAGGTGAAGGTGGGAAAGTAGAGCCGGCCTTCGTAATACACCATGATGGCGCGGCTGTTGGCGATGTAGTTGGCGAAGATGGACAGAAAGGTGGCGAACACCAGGATGAGCAGCGCGTACCAGCCGCGTTTTATCTGGCGGAAGCGGCGGAGGCGTTTGCGGGTGATCGGGTCGAGCCGGAAGAAGCGCAGCACCGCTACATGAACCTCACCCGGGGATCGACGAGGGCCACGCAGATGTCCGAGAGCAGGTTCCCCAGCAGGAGCAGGATCGCCCCGATCACGGTCAGCCCCATGACGACGGGATAGTCGCGGGCCTGGATGGCCTCGAAGAAGAGCAGGCCCATGCCCTGAATGTTGAACACGCGTTCGATCAGCAGCGAGCCGGCGAGCAGGATCGAAATGTTGTTCCCGAATCCGGTGGCCAGTGGGATGAGTGAATTGCGGAACGCATGGATGAACACTGCACGGGGCCAGGTCATGCCGCGGGCCAGGGCCGCCTTTACGTAGTCGGCGCTCATGTTCTCCATCAGGCTGTTTTTCATCAGCATGGTGAGGATGGCAAACGAGCCCACCATGTAGCAGATGAGCGGTAGGATGGAGTGGTGCGCGACGTCCTTGACCTTCCCCCAGAGGGACAGCTCGGGGAACTCCTCCCCCCGGAAGCCGCCCAGGGGAAACCAGCCGAGTTGCACGGAGAAGATCGCCAGCAGCACGGCGCCGAGGGCGAAGTTCGGCACGGCGTACCCGAGGAAGATCAGTACCGAGGTGCTGTTGTCCACCACCGTCCTGTGGCGGATGGCCTTCACGATCCCCAGTGGAATGCAGATACTATAGGTGAGGATCATGGTGACGATGCCGTAGTAGAGCGAGATGGGGATGCGCTGGAAGATGATCTCGCTGGCGGGCATGGTGTAGCGGAAGGAGGTGCCCAGGTCGAGCTGGAGCAGGTTGGTCATGTAGAGCCAGTAGCGCTGCAGGATGGGTTTGTCGAAACCGTAGTACTCGCGAAGGCTCTGGAGGTCTGCTTCGGACATGGTGACCATGGAGCCGCGGCCGTCGCCGGCGGTGCCGGCCTCACCGAAGACGCCGCCTGCGGCGAGTTCCAGGCGCAACTGGTCGATCGGGCCGCCGGGCACGAGCTGGGTCAGCAGGAAGACAAGCGCGGTCACCCCGATGAAGGTAGGGACCATCAGGGCAAGGCGGCGGAGGATGTAGATTCGGAGGCCGCGTTCCCGGGAAAGGGCCATGGTGTGTGTGCTGAAGTCTCCCTGGCTCGTTCGGCCCGCCGGGGCGGGACAGGGCGGAAGGGTGCGCACCCTCCGGCGGCATGACAAGCGAAGTTGGGCGGGCGGGCGGGCGGGGACTTCTCCCGGTTGACCCGCGGGCTGGCCGGAAGGGAGGGTCCGGGCAATCAATGGATTTCGTGGAGCCAGGCCCTTGAGCGGCAAGCACGGGAACCATTCGGCGGAAAGGGGTGCCTCCGGTGACTTCTTCGCCACAGTGGGAAATGGGCTTGCCAACCGGGAGGCACAGCGCGACACAGAAATCTTCGCACGGCGGAACTCCACCGCCGGCGGCACCAATCTTCAATCGAGCGGAGACCATTGCCCGTGAGCCTTCCTCTTCCCCGCCGCGCCTTCACCCTGATCGAATTGCTGATCGTGGTGGCCATCATCGCGATCCTCGCCGCCATCGCCGTTCCGAACTTCCTCGAAGCGCAGACCCGCGCAAGGGTCAGCCGCGCCCAGTCCGACATGCGCACCATGGCCACGGGGCTGGAGAGCTACCGCGTGGACCACAACGCCTACCCGAAAGGGAATGCCTTCGGGCTGGGCGTTTATTTCCCGGCGGCCAGCGGCGGTGTCGGCCCGGTGGCCGGGCGGGTGCTTGAACGCCTGAGCACGCCGATCGCCTACCTTTCGGCCTCCCTGCTCGCCGACCCCTTCCAGCCACGGGAGCGCACAGGGGTCATCAATCCGTCGGATGGTTCCATCCAAGGGCCGTTCAACCTACCAGCGGACCAGCTCGAAGCCGCCCAGTACTACAAGTACTACGCGGGCGACCCGGACGCACCCGGCCAGTTCGGCCTGCTGGCACTTGTGGACCGGCCGGAAACCACGGCCAGAACCTGGTGGATCGTGAACTCCGTGGGGCCGGACCAAATCTACCCAAACATGGGCGGTCTGTTCCGCACCGACGCAACCAGCGCGGCGATCGCCAACCACGTTTACGACCCGACGAACGGCACGATTTCCTTCGGCTCGATCTTTCGTATGGGCGGAACGACGACGGCAGGGGACCGGTACGGCGGCCCGTTCGTGAGTCAGATTTCGCAGTTTCAGAACTGAGGGGCGGCTGGGGTTGGGGGCCAGTGGCCGGTGATCCACCGGTCACGGCCTGACGGCCGGAAGCACTGATGTGGACGGTGTGGACTTGGTGGACTGCGTGGACGGTAGCAGCCCCCGGAGCCTTCACCGGCTACGGAGCCGGAACCTGCCCCCTCTGGCCACTTGCCACTAACCAGTCGCCACTTTCTCCTCCCCTTCCATTCCAAGCGCCGCCAGCAACTCCCGGTCTCCTGAGCCGGGGTTTGGCGTGGTGAGGAGTTTGTCGCCGGTGAAGATGGAGTTCGCTCCGGCGAGGAAGCAGAAGGCCTGCAGCTCGCGGCTCATGCCCTGCCGGCCGGCGGAGAGGCGCACGCGGCTTACGGGCATGAGGATGCGCGCGGTGGCGATGCAGCGCAGCAGTTCGAGCGGGTCCACCGGCTCGGCGTGCTCCAGAGGGGTGCCCTTGACGGCGACGAGGAGGTTGATGGGGACGCTTTCAGGCGGCGGGTCCAGTGAGGCCAGGGCGTGGAGCAGCCCAATGCGGTCTTCCTGTGATTCGCCCATGCCGATGATGCCGCCGCTGCAGACGGTGATGCCGGCGCGGCGGACGGCTTCGATCGTGCGCAGCCGGTCCTCGAACTGGCGCGTGGTGATGATGTTGCCGTAGAACTCGGGTGAGGTGTCCAGGTTGTGGTTGTAGGCGGTGAGGCCGGCTTCGGCGAGCCGGTCCGCCTGCTCCTGGTCGAGCAGCCCGAGCGTCACACACGCCTCCATGCCGAGCGACCGGATGGTGCGGACCATCTCGAGCACGCGATCGAAATCACCGTCCTGGCGCGGGCCACGCCACGCCGCGCCGAGGCAGAAGCGCGAGGCACCGCCCTCCCGGGCCTCGCGGGCGGCCGCGGCCACCTCCTCCACCGTCTCCAGGCCGTACTCCTCCGCGCCCGTGTCGTAGTGGGCGCTCTGGGGGCAGTACTTGCAGTCCTCCGGACAGCGGCCGGACTTGATGTTCTCGAGCTGGCACATCTGCACCTGGAGCGGATTGTGGTGCTCGCGATGGACGGTTGCGGCGCGGTAGATCAGCTCGGGGAAGGGGAGGCGGTAAACTTCGCCGACGGCTTGGCGGGTGAGGGACATGCGTGGCTCCTGGGTTGGTCTGCGGGGGTGCCGGGCCGTAAAGACCGTCAACATGGGGGTGTGACCGGGGGCCGGCGGGCAAGCACAGTGGCATGTGGGGAGTGTTCAACGGAGGGTGGACCCCCAAGCACTCCGCCCTCCTTCCGGGATGGAAGGAGGGCGGAGCTGGTGTCTATACGGAGGAAGTGAAGCGGTGGTGCGGGGTTACTGGAGGGTCTCCCAGCTTTCGACGCGGGTGGGCTCGCCCGGAATTTCGAAAGCCGCCTCGAAGTACGGCCCGCGCTCCGGGGCGCCGGTGGTGTCCTTGGTGCCGGCGGCGGACTTGCCAACGCGGCCGGTGACGGTGTCTATAAAGATAGTCACCTCTTCCTCACTGTCGTAGGACATGGGGCTGGTGCCGTTATTACCGTCGAAGGTGACACCGTCCGTTGGGCCACCGAACTGGAAGTCCCAACCGTTGCCTTCCCATCCGTCCTGCTCGCTCCAGTCGGCGGTGGAATCGCCGACGGCCTTGAGTTCACGGTCCGTGTTGGTCTCGAAGGCTTCGATGGTGATGGAGTACAGGCCGGCGAGGGAGGTTTCGGCGGCATTCAGAGCCGGGTCGTTGTTGTTCCAGTTGCCGGAGCCGAAGTCGTCCTGCCAGTCACCGACAGGCTGTATGCGGTCCCAATCGTTGAGGGCCTCGCGCGTGTCTGCATCGAGCACGACGACGAAGTCCTCGTAAGGCGTGTAGTGCGTGTCGCCGTAGGCGGTGCGGTCGAAGACCACAGCGACAGTCTGGTCGTCGCTCGTGGTGGTGAAGGGGTAGCCCTGGCCCGTGTTCGGGAAGGAGCGGCCCTGGTGCTGGAGGACCTGCACGGTGTGGTTTCCAGCCGTGGGGACGGTGAAGGTGCGGCCGTAGATGGTATCGGGCTCGAGTTCGATGAGTTCGGTTGCGGCGTCAAGCTGGGTGCCCCAGGCATCGGAAGCAGCGAAGAAGGGGGGTCCGGGGCTCGCCGCGGGGTTGTCATTCTCGACCTTGTGGCGGCCGCGGTTGGCGTCGAGCGTGAAGGTGATCGTGTCGCCCGGGTCGAGCACGTTGAAGCTCAGGTTGTCGCCGCCCAGGCCGGAATTGCCGAAGGCGTAGCCCTGCCCCTCAACGAATGGATCGAAGGAGCCATTGATCGTTATCTTGAATTCGTAACTGCCGGAAGGCAGGCCGGTGACAGTGCCGACGTAGAACCCGTCCTCATTGTCGTCGGTCAGCTCGACGGCGGAATCGGCGCTCGGGTCCCATTCGGTGTCCGCTTCGATGGCGTTCTGGAAGCCACCGGTGGCCTGAACGCTGTCGGCACGCTGGACGGTTTGGATGAGCTGCGAAGTCCAGATGATGCCGTTGTTGCCGTGGAGATCACCGACGTCCGGGGTGAACCCATCGTTTTCAGGCGTGGTCTGGACGTAGAAGGTGAGGTCTCCGGAGACCGGGCCGTGAATAAAATTGGCTGCTCCGCCCCTTGGGAGCGAGGAGGCAAAACCCTCCTCGGCGGCTTCCCAGAGCAAGGACTCATCCTGGTTGAGAACGTGCCGATTTTCGGCGAGGGTGAGGGAGAGCAGGCCGGGGGACTCTTCGGTCAGCTCAAGTTCCGAGGGGTCGTCCCCGCCAAGGGGTACGGCCGTCCCCGGGCTCCAGTTGGGATTGGTGATTTCACCGGTGACGTAGTAGGTTTGAGCGTTGGCCGCGGATGCGGCGAACGCAATGGCCAAGGCTGCGGTAGAAATTGGCAAACGCATGAGTCAGATTCTCCTCCTGTACGTGGAGTTGTGCGTGGGTCGGGCGGTAGGAGCGCAGGCGCCCCGGCTTCAACGGCGTGCAGCGTGGCTTTCGAAAAGATTTTCTCCTGCGGAGCCCTCCTTTCCTGGTCCTCATGGGCGCGGTTGCTGTGCAAAAACCGGCCGCATTTTTTGCACTGGCTCTGATTGAAACAGCCAGATTCGGACTGTTGGCTGATCCGGCTCGCGTGTCAACCTGTATCGGTCCAACGTTTGCACAAAAAAACGCGCCCGCCGAACGGGCCCCGGCGTGCCGCCGCCTTTGCGCCGCGGGCTTGCCCGCGCGCTCTCTGGCCGGCCAACAGGCATGGGGCGGCAGCAAGCTCCCGCCCCGAGTGCGAAGGCAAGCCTTCGCACTCCATGAGTTGCGCTGTTCCCGTGAGCACCCTCGATCCTGCCGAGTGGGTGACAGTTCCAAGATGCGCCCAATTGGGTGTACTCCGGCAACTGGCCGTTGACAGGCAGGATTTCCGGGGGGCTGAATGCCGTTGAATTGACAAGGCTTGGGTGCGTTGGGTCCATGATGGTGCATGGCTCGGGGAGGCCCCGATAGGTGTCTATACTCAGGAAGGAGAGGGAACGGCTCTATCAGTGGGTCCGGCGCAACCTGACGGGTCCCCCCTGCGGGGAGCAGATGCGTACGCCACCGCTGGGGCGCATCCTTTCCGGTGTGTTGTACCCATCGGCCGCCCCCCTGGAGGACGAAGAGGAGCAGAACGCCGGGAGGGAAGACGCCTTGGCTGCGGGCGGCGGCGAACCGGCAGGAGCGGGAGCAGGCGCAGACGGCGAGGATGGTGCGGAGGAACGGGAGAACCGTATCCGGCGGTATGTGCCGCCGTCCTCGGCCGGTTTTTCCTTTCTTGTCTCGCGGGATTTTGCGGGCCAACTGGCTGCACGGGCAGTGTGCTACGAGGAGAGAAGGAAGCCCTCTGAGAACGGACCGGGGCGCCGCTTTTGGGAGCGCACGCCTCTTCCGGAGGAGTCCCTGCCGATCACCGCTCCGGGGGGGTCGCGTCAGATTACGGAGGAGTATGCCTTGTGGGGAGGCCGGGCGGGGGCGGGCGTTGTCTGGCGGCCGCATGGGGATGGCTGGCTGGCGACGGTATCGCTCCGGAACAAACAGGCTCCGCAGCCAGGCAACAGCCTGAGCGAGACGACGGAATCGTGCCTCTTTGAGGTGGAGCTGGAGTGCCTGGTGCATGGAGGGGCGATCCTTGAGTATCCGCTTTCTGGCAAAAACCTGCAGACGGATGAGGAGCAGGAGCTGGCTCTGCGCTTCCGGAACAAGCGCATCTACGGTGTCGGGCATGGAGCGGCAGTAGACTGGGAAGAGGAGGACGGGGCCGCGCGGCTGATCCGGATGGACTGGGTGCCGCGTTTCGAGGTGCCGAAGTCCACGGCGGAGCTGCCCGGCGTGGACCGGGAGACGTTGTCTATCGCGGCCCTGGCGCGCGAGGGCGGGGAGGCCTGGCAGGCGACCCTCCGCCGGTTGGTGCAGTTCGTCGAAGGATACAGCGCCTGGATCGAGGAGCAGCACCGCGGGATTCCGGACCTCCCCGAAGTGCATCGCGCGGCCGCGGAGCGCATCATCGCGCGGCTGCGCCACTGCCGGGGACGCATGGAGGAGGGCGTTGAGGCGCTCCGGACGGACGAACGCATTGGGGAGGCGTTCCGTCTGGCGATGGCCTCCATGCAACGGCAGATGCAGGGTATCGGGGGTGAGCGTGGCGCGGA
>SLMS01000052.1 GCA_007133495.1 Candidatus Sumerlaeota bacterium
GAGGCCACCGACGACATCCAGCCGAGCAACGTCTCCATCGTCGAGCCGGCCATCCAGCCGCAGACGCCCTCCTCGCCGAACGTCAACCGTACCATGGCGATGTTCCTGTTCTTGGGGGCGATGACCGGCATTGGTCTGGCCTTTGGCCTGCACTACCTTGACCGCTCGGTCCGCAGCCCCGCCCGCGTGGAGGAGCTGCTCCAGCTTCCCAGCCTTGGGTTTATCCCCTACGCCGGGCGCTTCCACAAGAAATCGATCTTCAACCGCAGCAGGCGCCCCCTCCCACCGCTTATTGACGTGGAGGCACGCGACCATCACGCCGAAGCGTTCCACTACCTGCGCACTTCCATCCAGTACAGCACGGCGGTGCACGCCCCGCAGACGATCCTCGTCACGAGCTGCTTCCCGCAGGAAGGCAAGTCCACCGTGGCGGCGAACCTGGCGGCGTTCTTCGCCTCGCGCGGCGAGAAGGTGCTGCTGATCGACGGCGACCTCAAGAAGCCCATGCTTCACCGCATGTTCAAGGTGCCGCGTTCGCCCGGCCTTTCCGATATTCTGGCCGGACAGGCCACGCCCAACCAGACTGTGGTTTCCGGCGGCGTCGAGAACCTGGACCTCCTCCCCGTTGGCACCGCAACTCCCTCGCCGATCAACCTGCTTGACAGCCAGGCACTGAGCGACCTGCTCGGGGACATGCGCCTGAACTACGGGACGATTATCATCGATTCCGCGCCATGCTACGGCATGGCCGATTCGCTTGTCGTCGCCAGCAGGGTGGACGGCGTCTGCATTGTGGCGCGGCTTGGAAGCACGCCGATGGAGGTTCTCCAGAAGGCCACCGAGAAACTCCGCTTCGTCGGCGCAAACATCCTTGGCGTTGTCTATAACAGCACCCGCTCCCGCAAGCCCGCCGGGTATGGCGGTTACGGGGGCTACGCAGGATATCGTGGCTACGGGTATGGTTACGGCCATGGCTACGGATATCAGTACAAGGAAGACCTGACGGACGAGGAAACGATACCATCGAAGTCGGCCAGCGCCCAGGACAAGACGCGGGTTTGACCGGCGGGCTGCCACGCCCTGCGGAACCCACGCCGGGCATTCGCCCTCGCACGTTTCCACGCGGGTTTGCAGGTGGATGTGACTCGGCCCCGGCCCGTCGAAAATACACAGACGAGAGAAAACTTACCGCAAAATGGAGTACTTCCCGCCCCAATGTTTTCCTTTCAGCATTTGAGCCGCACGGTCCGGATACTGACCGTCACCCTTCTTGCAGCCGTTCTGGCAAGTTGCTACTGGCCGCGCACCCCGCGCAGCGACTTCGTCCCGCCGCCGTTCGATGCCACCCGCGCGGAAATGCGCGAGCGTGCCGAGGAACTCCGCCGCGACGCACAGCTACAGATGCGCGAGCCGCAGGAATACTATATCGGCCCGGGTGACGTGCTGGGTATCTCGCTCGTCGGCCGGATGGACGTCCTCGGCGGGGGGCAGGCTGGCGGTGCCCAAACCATTCAGGTAACCGAAAATCCCGTTATCACCCTTCCGCTCATCGGTGCCATCCGGGTTCACGGCAAAACGCCGCAGCAGCTCGAGGACGAACTGCGCGCTGCCTATTCGGAGTTCATCGCCGATCCCATCCCCGTTGTCACGGTGGACAAGTTTTTCTACAATCAGGTCAACGTGCTCGGGTCCGTCCGCAGCCCTGGGCGTTACGATCTCGAGTACGGCGATACCCTCCTCGACGCAGTCTTCAAGGCGGGTGGCCTTACCTTCGGCGGAAGGACCGGCGGCATGGCGCCAGCACGGTACATGATGATCTACCGCGACAAGCTCGACCCGCGCGAAAGGGCCGAGCTTTCCCCCGAGGAACTGCTCCGCCGCATCACCACCGAGGACGGCATCATCGCCCCGCGCGAGGAAATCATCATCCCGCTGGAGGAATTCCTCCTCGCCGGCAACCTCGACTACAACGTCCCGCTCTCCCCCAACGACCTCATTTTCATTCCGCCCGCCGGCACGGTGATCGTCCACGGCCGGGCCATGAACCGCGGCGTCGTCTTCATGGGTCCCAGCGTGCGGACCCTTGGATCAGTGCTTACCGAACAGGGCGGGCTGCGCTACAGCGCCTCCTCCCGAACGGAAATCGTCCGCACCTTCGAGGACGGCTCTCAGGAGACCTTCTTCCTCAACATGCGCCAGATACAGCGCCGCGACGACGTGGACTTCTATCTGCAGGACGGCGACCAGATATTCATCTACATCAATCCGGTCCGCGACGTCATGGAATGGTTCGGCCGTATCTTCGGTGCAGGGGTCAGGACTGGAGCCTCGATGACCTACCGGCCCGCAACAGGCGGAGGTGAGGGCGGGTTCAACTAACCGCCGCGGCGGGGCCTCCCTGTCTGGCGAGCAGGAAGAACAGCCCCGCGTACACCTTGGGGTCCACGAGCAGCCCCCCAGCGCGGCGCTCCTCCAGCCAAGGGTGCGCCTGTTCCAGCCGCACCAGATGGACGGTGATTTCCTCCTCGCCGTGGACCCCGCCCCCATCGTTCGCTCGTTTCAGCTCCCCAGCCACCAACAGATGGATCGACTCGGTGCTCAGCCCCGGTGAAATCGGGCCCTTGGTGGCGAACTCCCAATGGGCGGCCGTGAAGCCGGTTTCCTCGAGAAGCTCTCGCCGTGCCGCCTCGACAGGGTCCTCGGCGCTCCCCTCCGGCCCGTCGCCCACAAGCCCCGCAGGGAGTTCCAGCACGTTCGCCCCCACCGGAGGGCGGTACTGCTCAACGAAGACCACCTCCCCGGCCGGTGTCAGGGCCGCCACGACCACCGCCGAGGCCGCACGGGTGCGCTCCACGTACTCCCAGTGCCCCACCGTACAGAACCGCAGGTGCCGGCCTGAGTAGTGGACTTTCTTTTCCGCTTTGCCGCCGGGGGGGTGCATGGGATTCCGCCTTTCGGGCCTTGGGTGGGAAAAATCGAAGGAAAAGCAACTTTCTGCTGTCCCTCTGTGATTGCCTGCGCGTCACTTCCTCCCCCTAATGGGGACGGCTTCTGGCAAGGGCTGGGCCGTGCCTCCGCCAAGAGGATTGACGTCCAGTGCTCTAACTAGGCAGGAGCAGAGGCTGCCGCAAGGCGGGCCTCCCGCGTCCGCGCACTCGGCGGGATAGACCTCATCGCCGGAACGAGACACAAGCAGGCGAGCACAGAATCCATGAGCGAGTTCTCCGTCGGCGACATTCTGGCCGGCAAATACGAAATCAAAGCCGTCATCGGTACCGGCGGGATGGGCACCGTGTACCGTGCCCGCCAGATCGACCTCGGGCGCGACGTCGCCATCAAGGTCCCCCACCCCGACGCGCTCAAGGTGGAAGGCTTCCTGGCCCGTTTCTCCCGCGAGGCGCGCACCGTCGCCCGGCTGCTCCACGACAACATCGTCCAGGTGTACGAGTACCAGGAGTCCGAGGACTCGGTGTACATCGTCATGGAGTACGTCGAGGGCCACGACCTGAAGTCCTTCGTCCAGCACCCTCCGGCGGACCTCACCGTGCGCGACCTGGCGGTGATCCTCCGCAGCGTCGGCGAGGGGCTGGCCCACGCCCACGAGTTCGGCATCGTCCACCGCGACATCAAACCCCACAACGTCATGGTCCAGCGCCGCGCTCGCGGCAAGTGGCGTGTCAAGATCATGGACTTCGGCATCGCGCACCTGGAGGCTGATGCCAACCTGACCATGAATCAGGAGCAGCTCACCGTCACCGGCCAGGTGATCGGCACCCCGAGCTATATGGCCCCCGAGCAGATTCGCGGCTCGGCCGTCTCTGCCCGCAGCGATATCTACTCCTTCGGCTGTGTCACCTTCTTCTGTTTCACGCGCCAGACGCCCTTCCAAGGCACCGGCTTCACAGTAGCCGCCGCACACCTTGGTGAGCCGCCGCCGGCCATCCGCACGAAAGTGCCGGCCCTCACAGAAGACTTCGAGAAAACCATTAACCGGTGCCTCGAGAAGGACCCTGAAAACCGCCCCACCGACGCGGCGGATATCGGCCAGCGGATTTACGACTCGCTTGCGCCCATCTTCAGCCGGCGCCTGGAGGACATCTGGCCCAAGGCCGTCGATCAGCATGAAGGAACCGACGTCCTTCAGCCCACCGCCCCCGGTGCCGCAGGCGCACCGACTGCAGCCGGTGAGACTGCGCCCACGCTCGTGGACCGCCGGCCGGGCGAGGAGCGCCAGCCCATCCCCGCGGTTCGTGCGGCCGACACCGCAAGCTCCGCCGCCGACCCCACCATCCCCTATCGCGATCCCTCCAGCACAGCCCCACTTCAAGAGTCCGACCAGCCCCGCAAGCGCTCCGGACCGCCCATCGTCTTGGCTGCCGGCGGCGTGTTCTCGCTTCTCGTTGCAGGGATGGTGATCGGATTCGTGCTTTACAGCCGCAATGGCGAGCCCACCGAAGTCGCGGGGCTGAACGGCAACCGGGAGCCAGCTGCCAACCACACGGAAGTCCCGCCGCCCGAGGGCGAACTGCCCATCGCGCCCGAGGAGGAAGAGGAAACCACCGAACCGGCGGAGGAACCGGAGGAAACCGGCACCGATCCCGAGGAGCTGCTGGTCACACCAACACCGAGACCCACGCCAACCGCCACGCCGGAACCGACTCCCGAACCCACACCCACGCCCGATCCCGTCGAGCGCCGTGTGGCGAACCTCCGCCAGCAATTCGAAAACGCAACAAGCCTCAATGACCGGGCGCAGCTCTGGAGTCAGGCCAGTCGCGACCCACAGTTCGCGGACGATGAGCGCCTGATCGAACTCGCCCACCGGATGGCGCGTGACATCACCCTCCAGCCCGAAATGCAGCCCGTTTCCGGCGGCCGCTTCACCATGGGCAGCCCCGGCGGGGTCGGTGAAGTGGAGGAACGCCCTCAGCGCAACGTCCAGCTCGACCCTTACCACATCGGCCGGTACGAGGTGACGGCCCTGGAGTTCTCCACCTTCCTCAACGACATCGCGCCCGGTGAAGCGAATCAGCTCTATCCTGCGGATCGTGACAGCTTCAACATCGTGCACGACGCAGAACGCGGCGCATGGCGCCCCCGTGCAGGCCGGCATCTGCATCCCGCAAACGGCATCTCCTACCGCGCCGCTGAGCGCTACGCTCAGTGGCTCAGCGACCTGACCGGCGAGCGTTACCGCCTCCCGACCGAGGCAGAATGGGAAAACGCCGCCCGCTCGGGCACTGGCAACCGCTTCCCCTGGGGGAGCAGCGAGCCCGTCTCCCGGCAGGCGAACTACAACAACCCCACCGGGGGGACCGTTCCCGTTCTTGAAATGAGCGGTGGGAGGACGAGTTGGGACCTCCATCACATGGCCGGAAACGTCAGCGAATGGTGCCAGGACTGGTACCGGGAGAGCGCCTACGAAATGGGCAGCAGCGACAACCCGGTTGTCCGCTCCCGCCCGGCGGATGAACTGCGTCCCCGCCGCGTCCTGCGCGGGGGAAGCTACCTCTCCATGAGCGCCAACGACATCCGGACGGCACGGCGCCACCGCCTCGACCCCGAACGCCAGGAGCCCGATGTCGGCTTTCGCCTTGTCCGGCACTGAGCTTTGCCTGCCAAGTGACCCCATCCAGTTCGTTGCATTCCGCCCCGAGGAGGCGCCCCCATCATGAAGAGCAGGTTCGCGCCCTGGCTGATGATCGCAGTAATCGCCGTGGTTGCAGCCGGCTGCGGTACGCCCAACCGCTACCGGATCATGGAACGTCAGGCAGCCCACGAACCCGTGCCGATGCGCGTCGTCGTCACCGACATGGACGACGAGCGCGGCCGCACCCAGTTTGTCAACAGCGCCTGGACCCTCGTCCCCATTATCGGCCTCTGGGGTGGATATGTCTATGACCGGCACGACTCCGTCCACTCCGCTGTCCTGACCCCCTTCCCGCAATGGTATCAGCAGCAGCTTGCCGGCCGGCTCAGCGAGGCGGACGTTTTCGAGAGTGTTGAGTATCACCCGCGCGACGAGCTGCCCGAACTCGGCGAGTACGACCTGCTGGTCCAAGGGCGAATGAACGAGCTGGCCGCCCGGGGCGCCATCTCCCGCTTCGGCCTGTCCATCTTTGGAGACCTGCTGTGGGAAATCGGCGTACCTTACCTCACGCGCCGCTGGACCATCGACGTGGATTATCAGATCGTTGACGGCGTGACTGGCGAGGTGGTGCTGCCGCACACCAAGGCGGAGCTGACCACCGGCCGCTCGCTCTTCACGCGCTTTTACCGCCGGGCCCAGGTCGCTGACCTCGAACGCAAAATGACCCCGGTGCTCGACGCCTTCATCGATACCGTCTGGACTGAACTGCCCTCCGCGAACGACAGCTACTGGGCCGAACTGCGCGAGCAGGCCGAGCAGCGCGTCGCCGAAATACGCCGCGAGGAGGAACTCGCCCGCCGCGGCACCCCTCCCACCTTCAGCTTCCTGAACCCGTCCGAAGGAGCACAGCTCCGGGCTCCCCGGGCGACTGTCCGCTGGGCCATCAGTGCCCCCCAGGGGCTCCGCAACGCCGGTCTTACCGTGAACAACCGGCAGGTGGACCTGCCCCTGGACACGCTCTCGATGATCGATCCTGACACGGCGCCGACGTCCGTTCCTGCGCAGGACCTTGAGGTGCCGCTCGATCTTGGCGAGAATCGAATCGAGGCGCTCGTCGTGGACCACCGCGCCAATCAGACCCGTGCAGGGCTGACCCTGGTGCGCCTCCCGGCCGCGCTCTCTCCGCCGAACCGCCATGCCCTGCTCATTGGCGGCTCCGATTCGCCTGCGGTGCAGAACGGCCTGGCCGCCCTGGCTGAAGTACTCGAGGACCCGATGCTCGGCCAGTTTGGCGAAAACGTGACCGGGGTCCGCGCCGAGACGCTCTCGCGCGAAGTGCTCGAAGAGTCCGTCCGCGAGTTCGGCACGCGCCCGCTCTCCGGCGAACTGGTCTTTGTCTATATCACCGGAAACGGTGATTGGGAGGACCTCTCCCTTGGCGATGGGTCGATCACGATGGATGAGTTCGTTGCCCTGCTCGGCACCTCCCTTGCCACCGGAGAAGTGGTCCTGCTCGCCGACATCGGCTGGGAAGGCACCGACGGAACCGGCCCGGACATCGCTTCGCGCCTGGAAGCGCTCCCTGTGCGCTGGGCGTTCGTTCCCTCCAAGGCCGAGGGTGGCGAACTCCAAGTGGAGGAGGGCATGCCCCTCTTTGCCACCGCGGTGGTGGACACCTTCCGTGGCGAGGATGGCGACACCTCGCGGATGAACCTCGAACGGTTCCTGGATGTCGTGGCCGGAAACGCCCTGCAGACAGGCGCCCTGAGTCCCGACATCTACGGAAGATTCAATCCCAGCCACACGATGGTGGAGCGCGAATAACGCCCCCGGGGGAGGCCCCCGCCCGCCGTCACGGCAACCTGTACGGATAGCGCATGAGTCCGGCAACCCGGCGCAAGCTGCGGGACAACCTCGAAGCCTACGCCTACCTGGCCCCCGCCGGGATCATCCTCATCATATTCTGGCTCGTCCCGGTGGGTGTTTCGCTCGCCATGAGCTTCGGCAACATCACCGCGCTCCAGCCGATGGAGGAATTCCGCTTCGTCGGCCTGAGTCAGTACACCGAGGCTTTCCGGAACCCCGCGTTCGTGCAGACGTTGTGGAACACAACGAATTACGTGCTTTACTCCGTTCCGGCGACGCTCGTGCTGGCGCTCTCCGCCGCGCTGCTCCTCAATCGCCAGATCGCCGGCCGCGGGTTCTTCCGCACCGTCTATTTTCTTCCGTATATCACCACATGGGTCGCCATCGCGATCGTCTTCCGCTATCTTTTTCACCGCGAGTACGGACTGGGGAACTGGTTTCTTGGCGTGCTGACGGTGAACCTGCTCGGATTCGAGAATCCCGTCCGGCTGGAATGGCTGAGCGAGCCGCGCGGCATCTGGGAGATGGTTTTCTTCGAACCGGTGTTCAACCGGAGCGTTCCGCCGCTCCCCTTCGGGTTGAACAACCTGGTCGCCGGGCCGTCGCTCAGCCTGTTCAGTATCATTTTGACGTCCATTTGGCGCGACACCGGCTACTTCATGATTATTTTTCTTGCCGGGCTCCAGAACATAGACCGTACGCTGTATGAGGCAGCCGCGATCGACGGCGCCAACCCCATCCAGCGCTTCAAGGCCATAACCTTCCCGCTCCTCAGCCCGATCAGCTTCTTCCTCCTGATCATTTCCATGATCGGCGCGTTCAAAGTCTTCGTGCCGCAATTCATGATGACGCCGGGAGGGGGGCCGGACGGCAGCACCCGCCCGCTCGTGATGTACCTGTACGAGGAGGGGTTCACCGGCGAGTGGAACCTCAGCTACGCCGCCGCCATTGCCTATATCCTGACAATGATAATTCTGGGGCTGACGCTGTTGCAGAACAGGCTCTTCGGCCGCAAGATCGAGTACGGGAACTGACCGATGGAAACCGCCAGCGGCATAATCTCGTTACTCGTCCCGTCCGGGAACACGGTCCTGCGGCTTGTCGTGTTGTCGCTGCTGGCGGTAAACGCCGTTGCCCTCTGGCAGCTCTGGCGCGGGGCGATGACGGCCGCCGGCACGACCTCTCCCGCAAGCCGTGTCCTCACGGACGTCGCCACGCGGTTTCTTGTCTATCAGGTGCTTGCCATCGGGGCGGCGGTGATGCTGCTGCCTTTCTATTGGATGGTCGTTACGGCGTTCAAGGATGGGCAGACGGCCGCGGCGTTTCCACCCTACTGGACGCCCACGCAGATTCAGACGGAGGCACCGCATCCGGAAACGGGTGAGATGGTTCCCGTCGTGCCGCAGGCGGTGCAGATTGTTGCTGGCCAGGAGATTCCCGTGGCGCCGGAAGAAGGCGTCCGCTTCCGCCGGGTCGAGCGCGGCGGCGTCTGGCAGACTCTCGAATTGCCCGATCCCGAATCCGTCTTCATGGCGAATCCGGACAACTTCGTGACGAATCCCATCATGGCGCTGGATTTCCGGAATTTCCTCCGCGCCTGGTACCGGCCCGAGCAGACAAGCCGCGGCGAGGTCAATTTCCTGACTTACTTTCTGGTCTCCGCCGGCACCAGCGTCGCTGCCACAACGGGCACGCTCATTACCTCGGCACTGGCGGCCTTTGCCTTCGCGCGGCTGGTTTTCTGGGGAAAGACGGTCCTATTTTATCTTATTCTGGCCACAATGATGGTGCCGGGGCAGGTGCTGCTTATTCCCAACTTTCTTGTATTGTCGGGGCTGGGGATGCTGGACACCTACGCGGCGTTGGTGGTGCCGTGGCTGGCATCGGTCTTTACGATATTCCTGATGCGCCAGTTTTTCATGACGATACCCGAGGACCTGTGGGAGGCGGCCCGTATAGACGGGGCGGGGAGGTTCCGCTACCTATGGCAGGTGGTTGTGCCACTCTCCAAGCCGGTCTTCATCACAGCCGGTATTTTTGATTTTCTGAACAATTGGAACTCGCTCCTCTGGCCGCTGATCGTCACCAGCTCGCCCACCAAGCGCACGCTCATGGTCGGCCTGCAGAACCTGAACGACGAGGCGGGCACGGAGTTCCACATCCTCATGGCGGCGAGCTGCTTCGCCATCCTGCCGATCGTCGTCGTGTTCTTCTTCCTTCAGCGCTTCTTCATCGAGGGCATCGCACGGACGGGGCTGAAGTAACCATCGGTCAGATTACCGTGCCGGGGGGAACCGCCGCGTTCTTCGGGATGATGACGATGCCCTGCCGGATATTATAGAAATCCCCGTCGGCGCTTTCCACGCCCTTTTCATTCAGAATGCGCACTCCGTCGCCGACCCGCACGTTCTTGTCGAGGATCGCCCGGCGCACCATGCAGTTCTTTCCGATCCCGAGCGGGACAGACGTATCCACTTCCTGCCACGGAGGCACAGGCGCGGGGTCGTAAAAATCCGCCCCCATGATGATCGATTCCTCGACCGTGCTGCCGTCACCGATCTGGGAGCGCAGCCCGATGACCGATTTCCTTACCGTGGCGCTGCCGATGATGCACCCGTCGGTCACCACCGACTCCGACACGTGGGCCGCGCCCGGCACGCGCGTGTTCGGCAGGAAACGAGGGCGCGTATAGATGGGCCGCTTGTGGTCGGCGAAGCGGAAGGGCGGGTCCTTTTCGAGGAAGTCCATGTGTGCCTTGTAGAACGCATCGATCGTCCCGATGTCCTCCCAGTACCCGTCAAATATATAGCCGTGCACCTTGTTGTTGGTGATGGACTCGGGGATGATCTGTTTGCCGAAATCGATATGCCCGGTGTTCATCATCCAATCATGAAGCACTTCGCGGTTGAAAAGGTAAGCGCCCATGGAGGCGAGAAAAATCGGCTCGTCTCCATGCTGCCGGACTCCGAATTTTTCGAGGACAGCGGGCGGGGCCTCGATGCCCGCCTGGGCTTCATGCGTTTTCGGTTTTTCGCGGAACTCGGTGATGACGCCCTGCTCGTTCAGGCGCAACAGCCCGAAGTGATGCGCCACGCGTTGCGGCACCGTATTGACGGCAACGCTGATCTCCGCGCCGGTTTGCCTGTGTTCGCGCACCATGGCGGAATAGTCCATTCGGTAGAGCGCATCGCCGGGCAGGATGAGCACCAGGTCGCAGTCGTGATTTTCCATTGTAAGCCAGTGCTTGCGGACGGCGTCGGCCGTGCCCTGAAACCAGCTCGAATCCTCGGCGCGCTGCTCTGCCGCGAGGATATCCACCGAACCGTGGCTGAACTGGTCGAAGGCGTAGGACTGCGAGACGTGCCTGTTCAGCGAGGCGGAGAGGTACTGCGTCAGCACGTATATCCGCCGCAGGTTGCTGTTGATGCAATTGGAGACCGCAACGTCGATCAGCCGGTATTTCCCGGCGAGCGGAACGGCGGGCTTTGCCCGGTCCCGGGTGAGCGGGTACAGCCGCGTACCGGCCCCTCCGCCCAGGATGAGTGTCAAGACTCCAGCCATTTGTCTGTGCCTCCTTTCGCGCCGGTAGCGCGGTGCTTGCCCGCTGCTTTCCGTAGCCTATCCGTTCGTCCATCCGCAATCAGGATGGCCGCGCTGGCCGCGGGGGGCAATCCGCATGAGGCCGCGCGCGCCGGTTTACGAAGCTGCTCAGTCCATGCCTGCCGGTTTTGGAGGAGGATCGCCCTTCTTCCCCCCCTCGATCCATGCGCGGCGCGCGTCCATGTAGGCCCGGCGCTCCTCAAGCTGGACAACCGTGGAGGGCATCGAAGGTGCGACCTCGTCGGTGCTGCCTTTCGGGCTTTCCTCGTCTTCCTTTCCCTTGCTGGCCTCGACTTTTTTCTGCAGCGCGATCGGCCCCGGCCCATGTGCGCCGCGCAGTAGCTGAGAGAGCGCCTCCTTCACCCGCCGGCTGTCCTGGTGCCTGGAGAAAGCGATCAGCTTGTCCTTCACGTCCTTCCGGCGTGGCCCGATCTCCCGGAGCAGCTTCACCGCGTTCTTGCGTGTATAGTCGTCTTCGCTTGCCAGCAGGTCGATCGCCTCGTTCACCGCGAGGTCGCGCAGTGGCTTGGGCTTGGCGGGCGCGGTGTACTCGGTCAGGCAGGTGATCGCTGCGGAAACGATCATCGGGTCCTTGCTCGATAATTGGTCCATCACGGGTTCGAGCGCTTCCTCCGGTGTGGTCCTGGCCAGTTCGGTCAGTGCCGCCACCTTCCGCACCCGGCGTTTCTCCCTGCCGGAGAAGAGGAAGCGCTTGCGCAGGTCCCGGACCAACTGCCGCGTGGAGTGGTGGCCGGTAAAGGGCGTTTCCTCTCCCCCCTCCTCCTCTTCATGCTCCTCGAAGGCATCCTTGCCGAGGAAGCGCTCGAGGAACTGGGCGACTTCCAGCGTCGGCGCCGCCGCCCGGCCCGAGGCGATCTGCTGCTGGTAGCGCTTGAGCACCGCCTTGGCGTCCTCGCCCCCGATCGTGCCGATGGCATGCACGAGCGCGGCGATCACGCGCCCCTTGCTCAGCGGCACGCGCTTGTTTTCGCCCGGGTCCCAGATGTACTCCACCAGGTACTTGTTCGCACTTTCCTCGTCGTGATGGATTGCCGTATTGAGCATGCGCTCCAGGACGGGGAGCAGCTCCGGGTCCTTGAGCCTTTCACAGGCTTCCGCCGCCGCAAGGTAGGCTGCCCCATACACCGCTGCGAGCGGTTCCATCGACCGCGCCACCGTATAGACGTCGTAGGGGCCGATTCGCTCCAGCGCTTCCACCAGTTCCGCCCGGAAGCCGAGATGCCCGAGCGGCCCTCCCTGTCCCTCGTGCAGTGGCGTCGCGTCATCGTGCAACCAGATACCCCGCACCAGCACCCGGATGGCCCACCGCCGGTGGTCGCTGTTCTGCGCTTTCGGCTTGTAGGAGAAAACCTTGCAGGCGGCGAACATCGCCAGCCGTGTCATGTCCTCCGGGATATGATTGCGCAGGAAGTCCATCACCCGGAACGCCTCGTCCGGGTGGCTGCGCGGCGAGCGGATCAACTTTGACAGGCTCTCCACGATCCTTTTTGATTCGCGCATCTCCGCGGACTCGAAACGCCGGCGCTTGAGCAGCGTGTTCAGCTCCTCCATGAGCATCTCCGCCGACTCCACGTCCGCGATGGACGCGCGCGCCATCGAGAGCTGCGTGGCCGCCACTTCCCGCATGCTGGGGTCTTTCGACACCCGGCTGAGGAAATCATGGAACTCCGGTGAGCGGAGCGCCCCCATCACCTCCACGATGGGGCCGATATACGGAGAGCGGAGATATCTCTCCGCCCACGCCTTGTAAACCGGCGGCAGCAGCGGGATTTTCCCCAGGGCGAGGAAGGTCTGCAGCACCGCCTTCTTCGCCGTTGTCCCGAGCTGATTGTACGCGCGGCCCTCGACTCCGGCATCCTGGGAGGTCTTGCTGTTCTCCTTAGGCACGAAGTCCACCATCAGCAGCGTCGCATCGAGCAGCAGCTCCGGCTCCTCGCGCCAGATCGGCACCCGCAGGATCGAGCGGAAGATGTCGCCCACCTCCCGGAGCGTTTTCTCGTCCGGCTCCTCCATTTTGCTCTTCTCGGGCAGGGAGCGCTGGATCTCGACGATGGCGTCGGTCAGGCTGGAGATATACTCGCGCTCAAGGTTGGCAAGGTTCGCCCCCAGCAGCGTCCCCGTCCGCTTGTCGCGAGCCTCCTCGACGCGGGCGATCAGGCCCTCGGTCAGGCTGTAGCGTTCGGGGGCCTTGGCGAGGTACTTGAGCAGGTGGCGGGCCTCGCGCTGGTGATTGAGTACCGTGGCGACCGTCCCGCCGATATACGAAGCGCGGCGCGAGAGCTGGTCCGGCTCCACCATGGCCATGAGCTGGCGGACGCACTCCGCCGCCTTCTGCGTCTCGCCGATGCGGAGCCACTCGCGCATCTCGCGCGCCAGCCGCTCGCGGTGCACGTCCCGCAGGCGCTCCTCCCACTGTTCGGTCATGCGGAAAAGCCGGTTGAGCGCCTTCTGGGCCACCTCCCCCATGTCCTCGGGGAGGAAGTCCGGCGCGGCGCTGGCGAACTCCAGGACGGGGGGGACGATCAACTCGCGGTAAACGACCGCCGCGGCCCGGGCGATGTGGATTGCCGCTTCCTTCGTCGCTCCCTCCGAGTGGGAAAGTTGGAGTGCTGCCTGCAGCGCGATCTCCGGCTTCCCCTCTCGAAGGTACTCCGATATCTGTTCCTGTAACGCTTGGCTCATCGATTCAGGCTCTCCGGGGCTGGCATGCTTCCGCCCTGCGTCCTTGATTCCCTGCCGCCGATTCTGTTAGGCAGACCATGTCTGCCGGTTCAAGACCATTCAAGAGTGAGCACAGGCTATGGGACAAACCATCTTTTCCAAAATCGTCGCCGGAGAGATACCCTGTGACAAGGTCTATGAGGACGAGGAACTCCTGGCCTTTCGCGACATCAAGCCCCAGGCGCCCATCCATATCCTCATCATCCCCAAGGAGGCGATCCCCACGGTGGACGACCTTGGGGAGCGCCATCAGGCGCTGGTGGGGAAGATGATGCTCAAGGCGGCGGAGATTGCCCGCCAGGAAGGATTGGCCGAGGGAGGGTACCGCCTGGTCGTCAATTGCCGGGCGGATGGAGGCCAGGAAGTGTACCATCTGCACCTCCACCTCATGGGCGGAAGGAAGATGTCCTGGCCTCCAGGCTGAGCAGGGTGGAGCGGCGGTACTGCCCGCTCCAACACTCAGTCTGGGGCACTTCCGTCCGGTTGTCACTCTCTTGGGAGGCCTTTCTTTGCCTGGCCATTCACCGCCCCCGCACTGCAAGGAGCAGACCTGTGCCAACGCTTGATCCCGACAGGCTCCACCTTCTGCCGCTCGGCGTGGGGGATGCCTTTTCCACCCGGTACTACCATACTTCCTTCGTTCTCTTCGCCGGGAGCGCCGTCGTGCTGGTGGACGTGCCCGCCCCCTTCGGCAAGATGCTCCGCGAGGCCACGGAGGCCGCGGGGGTACGTCTCGCCGTCCCGGACTTCACCGACGTCATCGTCACCCATCTGCACCGCGACCACTGCAACGGCCTGGAGGAGTTCGCCTACCGCCGCATCGTGCTGGAGGAGGCCCCGCCGCCGCGGCTTCACTTCCTGGAGGAGATCATTGAGCTGCTGTGGTACGCGCGGCTGGAACCCTCGGTAGGGGACAAGACCGAGCTTGGCGGTACCTTCGACGAGCGCATGGAGGAGTTCTTCGACCTGGACGGCCTCGACCGCGGACAGGACTTTGCCACCGCGGACCCCGAACTCGTGTTCGAAACCCGGATAACCCGCCACTCACAGCCCTGCTTCGGCTTCCGGGCCAGCTACAAGGGCGCCGTCCTCTCCTACAGTTGCGATACCGAGTGGGGCCCGAAGTACGTGGAGTGGCTGGCGAAGGGCGCCGATCTGATCGTGCATGAGGTGGGGGAGGAATATCCGCACACCCCGCTGGAGAAGCTGGCCGGCCTGCCTGAGGACGTGCGGCGGAGGATGCGCCTTGCGCACCTGCCCGATGCCCTCGCGGACCGTGAGCTTCCCATCCCGCCGCTCCGGCAGGGCGAACTCCTGACTATCGGGGATAAGAAGTAGCCGCCCCGCCGTGGCTATACGCGGGCGGGGCGGCACTCCGGACGAAGAACGTCAGTCGTTCTGCGTGATGCGCATGATCTCGCCGAGGGACGTCTGCCCGAGCTTTACCTTCTCCCAGCCGTCCATGCGCAGTGACCTCATGCCGGCGCGCACGGCAGCCTTCTTGATCCGGAAGGCCGATTCGCCCCGGATGATCATCCGCCGGATGCGCGAATCGAGCGTCATGATTTCGTGGATCGCCGTGCGCCCCCGATAGCCCGTGTTGTTGCAGCGGTCGCACCCGGCCGAAACGTGCGTGTCGAGTTCGTTGCGCGCGGCGATTTCCTCGTCTGTGGCGCCGACCTCCTGCAACTCCGCCTCGTTATGCACGTGCGGGGTCTTGCACACGCCGCACAGCCGGCGCACCAGCCGCTGGGCAATCACTGCCTGAAGCGAGGAGGCCACGAGGAACGGCTTCACGCCCATGTCCACGAGACGGCCGGGAGCCGAGGGCGCGTCGTTGGTGTGCAGCGTGGAGAATACAAGGTGCCCGGTCAGCGCCGCCCGGATGCCGATCTCGGCCGTTTCACTGTCGCGCATCTCACCGACCAGCAGCACGTCGGGCGACTGGCGCAGCAGCGACCGCAGGCCCATCGAGAAGTCCAGCCCGATCTCGTCGTTCACCTGCACCTGGTTGATCCCGTCGATCATGTACTCCACGGGGTTTTCGATCGTGACGATCTTGACCTCGGAGTTGTTCAGGGTCGAGAGCGCCGCGTACAGCGTCGTCGTTTTCCCTGACCCCGTTGGCCCGGTCATCAGGATAACCCCGGTGGGCCTGCGGATCAGGCTGTTGAAGGTCGAGATGTTGTCCGGCAGGAAGCCCACGTCCTCCAGCCCGAGCAAAACGGTGCTCTGGTCGAGGATACGCATGACGATCGACTCACCGTGGATGCCGGGCAGGGCGGAGACACGGAGGTCGAGTTTGCGGTCCGGCAGCGAGAGCTTGATGCGGCCGTCCTGCGGCACCCGCTTCTCCGCCAGGTCCATCCCGGAGAGCACCTTCAGGCGCGAGAGAATCGCGTTCTGCCACTTTTTCGGTGGTGCGGGCACCTCGTGCAGTACCCCGTCCACCCGGAAGCGGATCGTGATGCCCTGGCGGATCGGCTCGATGTGGATATCGGAGGCACGTTCGTGCACCGCCTGTTTGAAGAGCAGGTCCACGAAGCGGACGACCGGCGGGGCCGACTCGTCCTCCTCCAACTGGAGCTCCTGCTCGGCCTCGGCTGCCTGCGCATCCACCTCGTCCTGGTGCATCCCTTCGGTGATGCCTTCGTACACGTTGCGGATTTCGTCGCCCTCGTAGAAGCGCTTGTACAGCCGGTCGATGTCCGACTCTGAAGCGATCAGCGGGCGGATGGGCTTGCCGACGATGCGCGCCAAGTCGTCCAGCACCTCGATGTTCGTCGGGTCTGCGATGGCCACCGAGACCTCGTAATCGTCCATCTCCACGGGAAAGACGCGGTAGTTGCGGGCGACTTTTTTGGGGATCAGCGCCAGGAGTTCCTCGCTCGGCTGGAGGCCGCGGAGGTCGGCCTTCTCCATGCCCAGTTCGGACGCCAACGCGTCCAGGATGTTTTCCTCCCGGACATAGTCGTGCTTGACGAGGGACTTTTGGAGCGTTGTGCCCTCCTCGTCCTTGATTCCGGCCATCGCCTTGTCGAGCTGTTCGTCGTCCACGAGGCCCTTGCGCTTGAGCGCCCGGACGACAGTCTTCTGCCCGGCGCCCTTCGGAGCGCGCTTCTGCACCGGCGCTCCGGCTTCCTTCCCGGCGATGGGATTCTCGCGCTTCTTTGGCGGCTTCTGGGAGGCGGGCCGTGCGGCGGCCTCCTTCTCCAGTTCCTCCTTCGACGCGTTGTCCTTCTTGATCAGGCCCCTGAGAAAGCTCATTTTCGGGCACTCCCTTGATTCATGATCCGCTCCGGCCGGCCTTTCCTTCATACGGCTGGCCCGGGAGGCAACAAGCCTCAGCGGAAGAGGACGCACCGGGATAGCCTTCCGGCCGCGTGCCGGACGTCCTCGGTGCATCCTCTCTCTTTTCCGGTCTGAGGCAACGGTAAAGCCTTTGTCAACTCTCTGCCGCGTTTGTCCTGGCCGTCAGCTTCGCGGGTCGTTGGCAGGGTCGACGTAAACGATCCCCCAAGGTCCGTGGCCGTGGAGCTGAATCACCGTCTCCTCGTCAGTCCAGGCAAAATGCCGCATCCCGATGGGGATCATCTTGACGGCACCGGGGCCCAATGGCTGGGTCTGCGTACGGTCCAGTTCGTCACCCATGCCCATGTTAAACGTGCCTTCCAGCACTGTGACCCGCTCCACGGCAGGGTGCCAGTGGGCGGGAAGCTCGTAGCCCGCCGGGAAGCGGATGCGTGCGGTGAAGGGGCGGTCCTCGTCCATTGGCCCTTCGATAACGGTCATCTCCGCTCCGGCCGGCAGTGAGGCAGGTTCAAACCACTCCAGCTCGTCCGGCGTCATCGTGATCATCCTGTCCAGGGTCGCCTGCTCCGCCCGGGCTGCACACGCCGTCAGAACGCCCAGGCAGATGACGGATGCCACGGAGAGGGATAAGGTGCGCACAAAACTCATGGTTTACTTCCTTTCGTGGGGGGATTCTGTGCACTCCGGCACAACCCGTCCCCTTACGGCTTTCAGCCGCCATGCGTCAAGTGCCATTCGGCAGACTCCAATCATCCCGGGGAGCACCCCGGGGGCGGACCGGGCGGGCGGCCTGAACAGGCGTTGACCCACTCCAGCCTGCCGGGACTCCCTCCTAGCCAGCACGATACAAGCACGCCGGGAATGACCGGGAGTTTCGGCACATGGACCTTGTCGTTGAAGGAAATCAGGAACAGCTTAGAGTGAAGGTCGAGGGTGACGTGACTGCGGAGAACTGCGGCGAGCTGCGCGAGGCGGTCATGCAACTCGCCCCACGCCAGGCGAAGGAAATCCAGGTGGACCTCGCTTCCACTCCCTTTATTGACACCAGCGGCCTCGGCGTCCTTGTCGGCCTGCGCACCCATCTCCGAAAGCACGGCACCGTCCTCAGCCTCGCCAACCCGCAACCGAGGGTGGAGCAGGTGCTCCGGATGACCCAGCTTTCCAGGCTCTTCGGAATCAAATAGCCCCGGACGTCCTCCCCGTGCCCCTTCTCACCTCGCTCGAATTTGACAAGACCCGCCCTCCCCACGTCCTTGTCTGCGACGACAGCCTGCTCAACTGCCGGCTTGTCAAGGGCACGCTCGAAAAACGCGGCTGCCGCGTCGATATCGTCACAAGCGCCGAGGAGGCTCTCTCCTTTACCGCCCGTGAGTCCTACGATCTCGTGCTCATGGACGTGGAGATGCCCGGCATGTCCGGCATCGACTATCTGCACGAGGTGCGCAAGCAGCGCCCGCCGCGAGTCTTTCTCCCCATTGTGCTCCTCACAGCGAAAACCGATCAGGCCTCAAAGCTCGAAGGCCTCGAAGCCGGCGCCACCGACTTTATCACCAAACCCTTCGACCCGCACGAACTCAGCGCCCGCATTCACAACCATATCGCGGCAAAGCGCACCCACGACAACCTCATGGTCACCAACGAGGCGCTTGAGCGCGAGCGCGCCAAGGTCTCCGACATCCAGCGCCAGCTCCTCCCCCAGGAGATGCCCCGCATCGACGGGTTCCGCTTCGGCGCCAGCTATCTGCCGAGCAGCCTTGCCGGCGGCGATTACTACGACGTCATGGTCCGCCGGGAGGGAAAGATACTTCTGGCGATCGGCGACGTCAGCGGCCACGGCATCCCCGCCGCCATGTACATGTCCATCCTGCGCGCAACGCTCCATGCCCAGGTCAGCTTCGGCCGCACCATTGAAACCATCATGGCCAGGCTCAACGCTGTGCTGCGTCATGCGCTCGACAGTTTCAGCTTTGTCACGTTCTACCTTGCGGAGGTGGACACCGCCACGGGGGAACTGCGCCATTGCTCCGCGGGGCACCATGAACCGTTGCTGATCGGCCTGGAGGACAGCACCGCCGCGCCACTGTACCTCGAAAGCAGTCTCCCCCTGGGCGTGGTGGACGAGTTGGAGGTGCACGTGGAAACCCGCTCCCTGCGGGAAAACCAGCGCCTTCTTGTCTATACGGACGGGCTCATCGAGGAGCAGAACAGCAAGGGCGAAATGTTCGGCCTCTCCGGCCTCACCCGCGTCTGCCGGGAGACCGTAACGTTGCCCGTGGAGCAGGCCTGCCCGCGTGTCATCGACCGGATGGTGCACTTCTCCGGCGGCAGCAGTCCCCGCGACGACGTGACCCTGCTCGCCATGGAGGTGCGCAGGCTTGCGCGGAACGCGAACCGATGAGCCGCGCGCTGATCCTCAACCACAATTTCCGCGAGCAAGGCACCTGGTTCCGCGCCCGCAGAATCGCCGAAGGGCTGCATCGCCGCGGCATGGACGTCCTCTTCGTCTATACGGGAGAGGGGTGGTACCGCCCCCGCCGCACCGAGAGTTCCCCCGGCTGGGAGGCATGGGAGACGGCAAGCTGGTCCTTCCGCCGCGAGCCGGGCCACGGGTCCTATCCCCTCGCCCTGCTCCAGCGCCTCGCCATCGCCCGTGGCAGGTTCGACCTTGTCTATACGTTCTCCCACTTCCCCGCGGACCAGGGGGTGGTCCGGCTCCTCCGCCCGCGCACACGGTTCTGGCTGACCGACTGGTGCGACCTCTGGAACTCCACGGGGGGCGGACTCCACGATACCCGCTACTGGAACAGGCCGCTCCCGCCGTACCTGTCCGGCCCGCGCGGGCTGTTCGTCAGGACGGCCTACCGGCTGGAGGACGCCATGGAGTCCCGCGCCGTACTCGACGCCGATGCCGTCAGCATTATTGCCCGCCCGATGCGCCGGCGCACCCGTGCGCTCGGCATTCCGGACCGCCGCGTACTGCACCTGCCCTCTGGCGCGGACACGGAGACCATCCGCCCGCTCCCGGCGGGGGAGTGCCGCGCCGCTCTCGGCCTGCCGGAGGACGCACTCGTCGTGGGGTACGTGGCCAGCACCACGCTCGACAATCGCCAGCTCGCGGCGGCCATGCGCATCGTGTGGGAACGCCAGCCGCGTCTCGTCCTGCTTTCCGCAGGGCCCCAGTGGCACAGCGGTGACCCCGTATTACGGCGCGCCCAAAGCGAAGGGCGCTTCCGCCACCTCGGTCCGCGCCCGTTTGCGGAAATACCCCGCGTGCTCGGCGCGGCGGATATACTTGTCATGCCGCTGTCGGACCTGCCGCTCAACCACTGCCGCTGGCCCAACAAGTTCGGCGATTACCTTGCCGCCGGCCGGCCCGTTGCCACGACGCGTGTCGGCGACATGGGCCGCGTCGTCGAGCACCACCGCACCGGCACCGCCGGACCGCCCAGCGCCGAAGGGCTCGCCAAAGCGATCCTCTCCCTGGTGAAGAATCCGGAACTCCGCCGGCAGTGCGGCGAGGACGCCCGCGCGTTCGCAGAGAAGCATCTCGACTGGGAACACCAGATAGACAGGCTGCTCGCCTTCCTTGCCAGGCGGGGACTTCGCCGTTTCGGCACCCCTGGGGTCAGAACTCCACCCGCACGGTCTTGATTTCGAACGGGCGGAAGTGCAGAGCCGCCTCGCGCGTGCCGGAGGATATCTCCCGCGGCTCCTCCTCCAGCATATTGGTTTCGGCCACCGACTTCACGGGCTTGGCGAACTGAAGAGCCGCCTGCGCGGTGCCGTGCCCTGCCTCGTATAGACGAAGCACCATCGCCCCAGTGTCCTCCGCCCATTTCATGGCCTCCAGGATCACCGCGTCCGAGCCTGTCACCCGCAGCGGAACCGCAGGGGTCAGCCGGTCATGGCCCACCCAGTGCACCGGCGGCGTCACGTTCA
>SLMS01000041.1 GCA_007133495.1 Candidatus Sumerlaeota bacterium
GGCAGGGTGCTCCGGCGCAATCCCACAACATCGTTTTTGCGCATTTTTTCGCACACAGTGGAATAAGCGCTTGCTTTCCCCCCATCTCGCGCGTCATATCATGATATCCTGATGCAGCGATATGGGCGCCCAGAGCCCAATCGCGCCGCAAGTCCATCCACCTTGCATGGCCGGTGCCCCTCGGCCCAGCCTCCTCAACCCCACAACGAAAGCCCGTTGAAACGACCATGAGCAATCTCCCTCCCATCGAAGAAATCCTCGCCCGGCGCATTCTCATCCTGGACGGCGCCATGGGGACGATGATCCAGAATTGTTCCCTTGAGGAAGAGGATTTCCGAGGCGAGCAGTTTGCCAGTCATTCCCATGACCTGAAGGGGAACAACGACATTCTGTGCCTCACCCGCCCGGACATCGTGGAGGACATCCACCGCCAGTTCCTGGAGGCCGGCGCCGACGTCGTCGAAACCAACACCTTCAGCGCCAATCGCATTTCCCAGGCCGACTACAAGGCGGAGGAGTTCGTGTACGACATCAACTTCGCCGCCGCGCAGGCTGCCCGCCGCGCCGCCGACGCTGTCACGGCACGCGACCCTTCCCGTCCGCGTTACGTGGCCGGCGCCCTTGGGCCCACCAACCGCACCGCCTCCATGTCTCCGGACGTGAACGACCCCGGCTTCCGCGCCGTAAGCTTCGACGAACTAAAGGACGCCTACCTCGAACAGGTCCGCGGTCTGGTGGACGGTGGCGTGGACATGCTCCTGCCCGAAACCACCTTCGACACGCTCAACCTCAAGGCCGCCCTGTTCGCCATGGAGGAGTACTTCGCGGCGTCCGGCCGGCGGCTCCCCGTCATGGTCTCCATCACGATCACCGACAAATCCGGCCGCACGCTCTCCGGCCAGACCATCGAGGCCTGCTGGTATTCCGTCGAGCACGCCCGGCCCCTCAGCGTCGGCATCAACTGCGCCCTCGGCGCCGAGGACATGCGCCCCTACGTGGAGGACCTTGCCCGGCTGGCCGATTGCCACATCTCCGTCTATCCGAACGCCGGCCTGCCCAACGAATTCGGCGAGTACGATGACACGCCCGGGCACATGGCCAAGGTGCTGCGCGAATTCGCCGAGGCCGGCTGGCTCAACATGGTCGGCGGGTGCTGCGGCACCACGCCCGAACACGTCCGCGCCATCGCCGAAGCAGTGAAGGACTTGCCCCCGCGCCCTCTTCCCGTGATCGAGAAGGTCACCCGCCTCAGCGGCCTCGAACCCCTCCGTATAGACAAGGCCACCGGCTTCGTCACCGTCGGCGAGCGCACCAACATCACCGGCTCGCCGAAGTTCGCCCGCCTCGTGCGCGAGGGCGACCTGGACGGCGCGCTCGCCATCGCCGAGCAGCAGGTCGCCAACGGCGCCAACATCCTCGACGTCAACATGGACGAGGGGCTCATCGACTCCGAGGAGACGATGGTCCGCTTCCTGAACCTGCTCGGAGCCGAGCCGGACATCGCCCGCGTGCCGATCATGGTGGACAGCTCGCGCTGGTCCGTCCTCGAAGCAGGCCTCAAGTGCCTCCAGGGCAAATCCGTCGTGAACTCCATCAGCCTCAAGGAGGGCGAGGAGGAGTTCAAACGCCATGCCCGCCTGGCGCAGCGTTACGGTGCCGCCGTCGTCGTCATGGCCTTCGACGAGCAGGGGCAGGCCGACACCACCGAGCGCCGCGTGGAAATCTGCACCCGCGCCTACCGCATCCTCGTGGACGAGATCGGCTTCGAACCCACCAGCATCATCTTCGACCCCAACGTCCTCACCGTCGCCACCGGCATGGAGGAACACAACGACTACGCCCGCTCGTTCATCGAATCCGTCAGCCTGATCAAGGAACGCCTCCCCGGCTGCAAGGTCAGCGGCGGCATCTCCAACATCTCCTTCTCCTTCCGCGGCAACAAACGCGTGCGGGAGGCCATGCACGCCGCCTTCCTCTACCATGCCATCAAGGCCGGGCTGGACATGGGCATTGTGAATGCCGGGATGCTTGAAGTGTACGAGGAAATCCCCAGGGACCTGCTCGAGCTGGTCGAGGACGTCCTCCTCAACCGCCGGCCGGACGCCACCGAGCGCCTGATCGATTTCGCCGAAAAGATCAAGCACGAGAAGCGCGAAACCACAGAGGCCGAAGCCGCCGCATGGCGCAACGAACCGCTCCCGGAGCGCATATCCCACTCGCTCGTCAAGGGCCTCACCGAATTCGTCGAGCAGGACATGGAGGAGGCCCTCGCGCACTACGACAAGCCGCTGGAGATCATCGAAGGGCCGCTCATGAAGGGGATGAACATCGTCGGGGACCTGTTCGGCTCCGGCCGCATGTTCCTCCCGCAGGTCGTCAAGAGCGCCCGCGTCATGAAGAAGGCCGTCGCCCATCTGATCCCCCATATGGAGGAGCAAAAGGCGGACGCGGGACGGAAGGCCAGCAACGGCCGCATCCTCATGGCCACGGTCAAGGGCGACGTGCACGACATCGGCAAGAACATCGTCGGCGTCGTCCTCGCCTGCAACGGCTACGAGGTGATAGACATGGGCGTCATGCAGCCGTGCGAGCGCATCCTTGAGCGCGCCCGCAAGGAGGACGTCCACGCCATCGGGCTCTCCGGCCTCATCACCCCCTCATTGGACGAGATGGTGCACGTCGCCTCCGAAATGGAACGGGAGGGCTTCCGCATCCCGCTGCTCATCGGCGGCGCCACCACGAGCAAAATGCACACGGCCGTAAAGATAGACCCCGTCTATACGGGGCCGGCGGTGCACGTTGTGGATGCCTCCCGCGCCGTCGGCACCGTTGGGGCGCTGCTGGACAAGCGCCGCGCGAAGGACTTCCGCTCGGACATCTCAGCCCAGTACGAGCGCCTGCGCGAGCACCACAAGAACCGCGACACCGCGAAAAAACTGCTCCCGCTGGAGGAAGCCCGCGCCCGCCGCTTCTCGCCGGACTGGCCGGCCGCCCCCATAGAAAGGCCGGAATTCCTCGGCGTCCGCACCGTGGAGGACGTCACGCTTGAGGAAATCGCCCGCTATATCGACTGGTCGCCCTTCTTCCACACCTGGGAACTGCGCGGCCGCTTCCCCAAGATACTCGACGACCCGAAGGTGGGGGAGCAGGCCCGCTCGCTCTACGACGACGCGCAGCGCCTCCTCTCCAAAATGATCGCCGGACAGCAGCTCCACCCCCGCGGCGCCTTCGGGTTCTTCCCCGCCAACTCCGTCGGCGACGATATAGAGATATATACGGACGAGGAACGCTCCGGCATCCTCACCACCCTTCACTTTCTCCGCCAGCAGGTGGACAAGGGGCCGGACGGCAAGCCGAACTTCTGCCTGGCCGATTTCACCGCGCCGAAGGAAAGCGGCCGGCTCGACTATATCGGCGCCTTCGCCGTCACCTCCGGCCCGGAGGCGGACGAAATCGCCGCCCACTACGAGGCCGACAACGACGACTATAACGCCATCATGGTCAAGGCGCTTGCCGACCGCTGCGCCGAGGCTTTCGCCGAACTCCTTCACCGCCGCGCCCGCGAAATCTTCGGCTACGGCAGGGAAGAGGACCTCACCAACGAGCAGCTCATGCGCGAGGAGTACCGCGGCATCCGCCCCGCGCCCGGCTATCCCGCCTGTCCCGACCACACGGAAAAGCCGCTCCTCTTCCGCGTGCTCGAAGCCGAACAGCGCGCCAGCATCGTCCTCACCGAATCGTTCGCCATGCACCCTGGCAGCGCCGTCTCCGGCTTCTACTTCGCCCACCCCGAAAGCCGGTACTTCAGCGTGGCCCCTATCGGCCGGGACCAGGCGGAGGACTACGCCGTGCGCAAGGGCATGACGCTCGAGGAGGTCGAACGCTGGCTCGCCCCCGCCCTGGCCTACGACCCGAGGGAACAGCCGGCCACCGTGGGGAAATAGACCCGGGCGGCGCGGACGGGAGCCAGCGGCCGCTCAGCGGCTCTCCTGCAGCGCCTCGGCCGCGGCCATCTCCTCGGCGAGCAGCCGGCGCTGTTCAGCTTCATAGGCCTCCCGCTCGGCGATGCGCTCGCGCTCGAGGGTGTCCTCCGGCTCGAGGTGGTGCTCCCAGTCGAAGTACCGCGTCTCCCACGTGAACCGGTCACCCACGCAATGCAGGACCGTATAGCCGGGGTGGTCGCCGTGCCAGTTGCCTCCCCACCAGGCGCCACTTGCCGAGGGACTCGTGATATACCACACGTTCTTGTAGCGGTAGTCCTCGCCGCGGTGGGAGTGCCCCTGCAGGAGCGCCTTGACCTTGTGGCGCTGGAGCATCTCGCGCAGGTCCTTGTTGTTCCGGATCACGTAGCGGGTGTACATGGCGGGGAGGTCGAAGTCGTTCCAGACCTGCGCCAGGTTGTTGAACGCCGCGATGTGCTGCACGCATATCGTTGGCCGGTCTCCCGCCTTGGCCAGGTCCATCGCCAGCCAATGCAGTTGTTCCTCGCTGATCTGTCCCCGGTAGGTGGGGCCTGAGTCCGTCTCCACGTGTTCCATGCTGTCCAGCACGACGAAATGCCAACCCTTGTGGTCGAAGCTATAGTAGGAGCTGTCCATGCCGAGCCGCTCCAGGATCATCTTGTGGCCGATCTCCGGGTCGTCCACGGGGACCTTGCGGCGGGCGCTGAGCCCAAGGAGGTCGTGGTTCCCGAGGCAATTGTAGTAGGGCATTTCCAGTGTGTCGCTGATGGACTTGTAGAGCCGTATCTGGTCCTCGAACTCGTCGCGCTCGGTGTAGAGACCGTCGAAGGCCATATCGCCGCCCATCAGGACGAAGTCGGGGCGGGGCTGCAGCGCGTTCACCGAGGCCACGCAGGCCTGGTAGCCCTCGTCGCCGCGGCGCTTGCGGCGCACGTGCTGGTCGGTCAGGTGGACAAAGTAGAACCCCTCGTCCCGGGGGAGGGGATTCATCCGCGGTCGGCCGTTTGCGGTGGTGCAACTCAGGCCTGCTCCGGCGGCCAGCCCGGCCGTCCCGAGTGCCATGTTGCCGAGAAATTGTCTGCGTGTATGCTTGCTCATGGTTGGCTTCTCCCTTGTGTTTGCGGAAGGATTGGAGCATCGGCGCCACCGCATCGTCAAGCGCCATGGGGTCCTGTGGAACCGCCGGGAGAGGGGCGCTGCCTGTACGATCGCGCCTCATGCCCGTCCACCGGCTGGGGGAAGGCGATGATCCGTGAAACAAGGCTGCCGGTGCCGTTCGTGGCGGAGAGGAAAACACAGGCAGGAGAATCAGGCATACCAGCGGAAGGCAGATGTGTTTCTATACTGGACCATCTGACTTCTCCATCGCCACCCACGTCCCACCCGCGAGCGGAGCCGTCCAACCCGGGCGGCCGGGGGCGCCGTTCCGGATAAGGTCGCAGCCACGAGCCGAGAGAAACGCGATGACGTCGCAGGGATTCAGTAGGAAACAGGCATCGCTGTCCCCGCGCGCGGGTGGACGGAAATCCGGTTCCCGCATGATGAAGCGCGGGGTTCGGGAACTCGCCCGCACTGCCAACCGTGCGAGGTTGAGGACAGTCAAGGTCGCCGCTTCAAACTTGCTTTTTCCGCTCGGGTTGCGCGGTACACTCCTGTCCGGAAGCAACGGCCCCCGCAGTATCTGACGTAGCGTATTCAGCGGGCTGAGCAGGTTTGGGCCAGCCACCACAATTCTCCCCCCCCCCGCGTCACGCGGATCATCTCCAGCAGCGCCGCTGCCGGGTTGGCGACGTGCTCCAGCACTTGGTAAGAGGAGACGATGTCAAACTCGCCCCGCTCGAACGGGAGCGATTCCGCACTCCCCACAACAAACCGGAGCCCCTTTGCCTCAGGGCGGGAAAATGCTTCGCGCGTCACCTCAAGTCCTGTCACGTTGAAGCCCTCACCGTGCAGCAACTCCGATGACCACCCGTTGCCGCACCCGAGATCGAGCAGCTTGGTGCCGCCAGCTGGCCGGACTGTGCGGACGAAGCTCACGTAGCGGCCGTAGTACTCGCGCGCCGATTCTGCGTCCTCGAAAACGCGACGGACGCTGTCTCCCCCCTGCTGATACTGAGTTTGATGAGTCACGTAATCAGCTTCCTTACTGACGCCGGTTTCTGACAACATATCCACCATGCATCGGCGGCGCGCCCCCAAGTGCGCAACGCCATTCCGCGGAGGCTGGCACGAGGTGCGCGCAAAAAGCTGCCAATATATGTTGAGAACGGATGGAAAACTGGTCGGGGTGGCCGGATTTGAACCGGCGACCACTCGCCCCCCAGACGAGTGCGCTACCAGGCTGCGCTACACCCCGAACCGCAGGGGCCATCAAATGTACTCCCC
>SLMS01000107.1 GCA_007133495.1 Candidatus Sumerlaeota bacterium
GACACAACTCTCCCGCAAACCGCACCTCGGGCCATCGCGCCTCCGCGTGGAGGGCATACCGGGATGCATTCTCCCTGGCCATGGCGGTGATGGTGTTTCTTGCATGCACGTTTGCCGCTGCTGCCGAGCCTGTGGAGCGCGTCTGGCACCGGCCGGGCGTGCAGGGCCCATCCCCGCGCGTCCAGCATGCGATGGCCTACGACGCGGCGCGCGAACGCGTGGTCATGTTCGGCGGGGTGGAAAGCGAATCCGGCAGCTTCGCCGGCGGCACATGGGAATGGGACGGCGTGCGGTGGCGCCTGGCCGCCACGGATGGCCCGCCGGCGCGCGCCGGACACGCGATGGCTTACGATACAGCGCGCGAACGCGTCGTGCTCTTCGGAGGACGGGGTGGGGCGACGCTCGCCCTTCTAAACGACACGTGGGAGTGGGACGGCGAGCAGTGGCGGGAAGTCTTCTTCCCCGGACCGCCTCCCGCCCGGCAAGGCCACGCGATGGCCTATGATTCGGAGCGGAGCCGCATGATCCTCTTCGGCGGAAACAACGGGGAGCATCGCGGCGATACTTGGGAGCGGATCGGCGCGCAATGGTTCCCGGTGCACGCCGAAGGACCCGGTCCCCGGACCGGCGCGGCGATGGTTTACGATACAGCCCTCGGGCGCATGGTGCTATACGGAGGGTACGACGGCTCCTGGCGCCATGACACGTGGGAGTGGGACGGCAGTACGTGGGAGTTCGCCACCCACCTCACCCCCCGGGCGCGCACCAACCACTCCATGATATACGATACGGAGGCGGAGCGCACTGTCCTTTTCGGCGGTGTATCGCATTCGCGCCTTCCACTCACGTGGCACTGGGACGGCGCGCAGTGGCATCGCGCCACGGGCACCTTCCAGCCTCCGGTGCGAAGCAGCCACGCCATGGCCTGGGACGCGGCGCGCGGGGAGACGGTGCTCTTCGGCGGCCAGGACCGTACAGGGATTCTTGCAGACACATGGCTCCACGGCCAGCCCGCCGGCATCGCCTTCGATTTCAGCGAATCGGAGCAGGGCTGGATATTCGGCAACCCGCCCGGGTTCTCCGAAGTGCAAGGCTCGTATAGACCCGCAATGCAGTCCCTCTCCCATATTCCTTCGGACAACCAGAACGCCTTCGCGTTCTGGGGTTCGCCGATCATCGGTGTGAACGATCCGCTTGAGGAGGACGCCCCGTTCATCAGCGGCGGGACAGGCGATGGGCAGCTCTACCTTGCCGAGTACCTCGCCGCGTCGGACGGCGACCCGGCGCGCGTGCCGGACATGCGCACGCGGACGTCCTCCGCCGACTTCCACCGGAGCGACGTGATCTCGTTCATCTCCGGCGCATGGGGGGACGTCTCGCCCGCCGAACCGCCGCGTGTGTATAGACACTTCTTCCTCCTGCCCGGATGCGCGAATGGGCTTGGCCTCCACTGGGACGTGCTGAACGTTGGCGGCCTGAACGATGCAGGCGTCGAGCTGGAATTGCTCTACGTCTCGGCCGTTGCCACCGAGGAGAGTCTGTACGGATCGCGCGTGCCCGTCGTGCAGCAGTCCTTCCAGGGCGGCGACAGGCTCGGCTTCACCCCCCGCACCGGGGCGCCCATCCCGCCGCCCGCCGAGTTCGAGGCGGACGAACGGGGACTGCTCATCCGCGGAGCCGAGCCGAACGCGAAAACGGATGCCCGCAATAAATTTCTCAGTTCGCAGATATTCGGATTCTGGGGACGTGAGACGAACATCCCCGTCAAGGGCGGCGCGCTCTACCGCTTCGAATGGACCGTGGAGACGGACGGTGTGAAGACTGCATCAGACCGCACCCGCGTGCCCACCTTCCGCATGCGGGTCAACGATTCTTCGCTCCAGACATCATACTACGTTAATATAGACTCCCGCGACACCGGCAGCCGCATCCCCATGGACGGCCAGCCGGAAACCTACATCGGCTATTTCGAGACACCCCCGGAAATAGACGGCGGCACATGGATTCTCTCCTTCGATTACCTCTACACCGAGCAATCGGGCGCCGATCCCACCATCGCCCTTATTTTCAAGAAGGTTTCGATAGACGTACTTTCCCCAACCACGAACTGACCCCAGGCGGCAGCCCGTCACCCACCTTGAGCAAAATCTCCCGCACCCGGTGTGGCCGCGGCGTCGCGGCCACACCGGGAGGGTGGTGACTGCCGGTCTGCTCCGGCCCGGCCCACTCCCTGCCCCCCCCAACACAGGCCTCTCGCCCTACGACGGCGGCCCGTCCGGTCAAGTGCTGGTTGACGCCTATGGCTCGCCGCATGTTTCCATGCGACTATCAGCTCGCTTGGAAAAAGGACACGACCCCATGAACGCAGCCCGGACGCTCTGCCCCCTCACCATCGGAGGGGCCCTCCTCACCGCCGGCCTTGCCGGCTACGCCCCGGCCCAACCTGCAGCCTCCGCGCCTCCTGCCGAACTCCTCGAACAGATCGACGAGCACTTCGAGGACCCGCGCTTTTCCAACGCCTTCTGGGGCGCTCTCATCCAGTCGCACGAGACGGGCGAAATCTGGTACGAGCGCAACGCCGACCGGGGCTTCATTCCCGCCTCCAACCAGAAGGCCCTCACGACCGCCGCCGCGCTCAACTACCTCGGCCCGGACTGGACCTTCACCACGCGCTTTTTCGCCGACGGGGAAATCGAGGACGGCGTCCTCAAGGGCAACCTCGTCGTCTGGAGCAACGGCGACCCCACCCACTACGGCGGCAGCGGCCCCTTCCGCTTTCACGCCGACACAAGGGACCCCTTCCGCGGGATGGCCGCCCGACTCCGCGAAGCCGGCATCAGACACATCGAAGGTGACGTGATCGGCGACGACAGCGCCTTCGACGACTGGAACATCAACCGCACCTCAGTCGTCGCCAACCTCCCCAACTGGCCCAACGCCGAGTTCGGGCCACTCCAGGTCAACGAGGGCTATATCGACATCCGCGTCTCCGCCCCGGAAACGCCCGAAGACAACGTCACCATCACCCCCAACATCGAAACCAGCCACATCACCATCCGCGACGAGGTCCGCGTCGTCTCCGAGGGCTCGACATCGGTCTCCATCGCCCGCCGCGACCTGGACCAGAACGTGATCACCGTCTCCGGCACGATGAAACCCGGTGATTCCGATTCCACCCGCTCCCCCTCGATCATCGATCCGACCATGTACTTCACCACGGTCCTTGTCGAAACCCTCAACGAGGAAGGCGTCAAGGTCGCCGGTCGGCCGCGCGATATAGACGAGTTCGAGGGCTGGACAAAGACACACGATGACCTGACCGAACTGTTCACCATGGACTCGCCCGCGCTCAGCGAAATCCTCAAGGGTCTATACAAGCGCAGCCAGAACCTCTATGCCGAGACACTCGTCAAGACCATGGGCTACGAGGAGACCGGCCATGGCAGTTTCAGCTCCGGCCGGCGCGTTGTCGAGGACGAGATGGAAAACATCGGCCTCACCTCCGACACGTTTGTGTTCAGGGACGGTTCCGGGATGTCGCGCTATAATTTCGTCTCCCCGCGCGCCATGGTTCAGATCAACCGGGCCATGCTCGAAGGCGAACACGGTGACCTGTGGTGGGACATCCAGCCCATCGCCGGGGTGGACGGCACCCTGAGCAGCCGCATGCGCGACACACCAGCCGCCGACAACGTCCGCGCGAAGACCGGCACTGTCGCCAACACCCGTGGCCTTTCCGGCTACGTCACCACCGACGACGGCGAACTCCTGCTCTTCTCGTTCCTCGTCAACGCGCACACCACCACCACCGGCGCGACCAACGACGTCACCGACGGGGTCCTGGAGCTTCTCGCCGCCTACTCCGCGGAATGAGCCCCAGCGGGCGGCCCGATGTGGGTTGACCAGCGCCCGTGCCCCAAGACCCACTGGCCACTGATCCGCGAAGGAGAAGACCAACATGAGCAAGCACACACGCAGACAATTCCTCGGCAACATGGCCTTGGGGACAGCGGGGCTGGCAGCCGGAGCGACACTCGGCTCCGCCGCGAACGGACACGCCCGAACGGAAAACCTGCCCGAGGACGAAGGCTTCCGCTTCGTTCACATAACCGACCAGCACGTGCTCCGCAGGCGCCGCGGCGACGAGGGCTACCGCACCTGTGTCGCCTCGGTCAACGCGCTGCGCCCCCAGCCGGACTTCGCCCTCATGGGCGGCGACCTGGCATTCGACGGGCTCTACACCGACCGCAGCGAGTTCGAGGACCAGATACAGCTCTATAAATCCATCAGCGACACTCTCGAAATGCCCTACTACAACTGCCTGGGGAACCATGACCTCCTGGGCCTCAGCGCCCGCCGAAAGGTCTCCGAGGACGACCCTGAGATCGGCAGCAGGATGATCATGAACCGGCTCGGTATGGACAGCTCCTACTACAGCTTTGACCACAAGGACTGGCACTTCGTCGTTCTCGACAGCCAGGAGCCGGTGGAAACCGACACGGGCCCGTCCTACGAGGCGCAGATCAGCGAGGAGCAATTGCATTGGCTGGCCCTGGACCTGGCGAAGGCGGGCGACCGGCCGACAATGTGCGTACAGCACATCGCGGCCTTCAACAATCTGGCCCAGGTGCGGAACGATTTCGACGCACCCGCGATGACCGGCCTCGTGATCCGCAACACGAGGGACCTGCGCGAGATGCTCCAGCGTCACAAGGTGAAGGCCCTCCTGCAGGGGCACTCCCACCGCGCGGAAGATTACTGGTACAAGAATGTCTGGTACCTCACCAGCCCCTCCGCAAGCGGTGCGTGGTGGGGCGGCAACTGGCACGGCGACCAGACCGGCTATACCGTCCTCCATTGTGTTGGAGACCGGTTCACCTGGAAACGCCACTATTTCGATTGGGACCACCACCTCGAACCGGAGGACACGCTTGAGCGGCAACGGGTCGCCGAGCAGGCAGGCCATGAGGCCCAGCAGCGCCGCCTGCTCGCCGAGGAGATGGCCGCCGCCGAGGCACTCCGGGCAAGGCGCTGAGCACCCGGCACCGCACACACAGCCACAACGACAGAGGCCCCGCCATCACGTTCGATGGCGGGGCCTTATGCTTTCCTTCAGGAGAGTTCACCCTTTGCGGGCGCGGTCACAGCTCGATATCGGGTCCGAATTCGATGGAGTACCGCACCGTCCGCGACCCGCGCGCAGGCAGGTCTATATCCGCCTGCACGGAAACACCCACGTCACGCGGACCATCGGTCACGCCATCTCCGTCCTCATCATGCTGCGTTGTGCCGCGCAGTTCCTCCGGAATCTGGTAATCGGCGGCACGTGGTCCGATGGATTCGAACGGCCCGGAACTGCGCCAGTAACCCGAGGCCCCGGCGTCCTCGGCAACACCGAAGAAATGGTGCGGCGTCCCTTCCACCTGGAAGAGGAGGCCCGACTTGCTGTCCGGCGCTTCGTCCTCCTCCGGATGATTGAAGACCAGCATCATCTGCTCTCCGGAGTTGGACGCCTTGGGCAGGATGGCCAGGCGGTCCTGCGTGGCGGAGGAGCCGGCAGTCGTCAGGTCCGGGTCCGTAAACCACATCATGCGGATGGAGCGCTCCTCCCGGCTGCTGTTGTGGAAGGTCCACGCCAGCTCAAGGCGTGGCGAGCCGGTGCCGGTCACGTTGACATCCAGATCGGAGGTCAGCCACGAAGTATTCGTATATTCCATCCCTTCATTGCGCAACGAGTGGCCATCGGTGCTTACCTCGCCATCAAAAATGCGCGCATCGTCTCCGGTCGAGTTGGCAAAATAGACCTCCTCCCCGTCGTGAACGAGGAAATTCATGGCGTAGATCGTCGTCCCCGCCGACGCGTCCACCGGGTCGAACGTGGCATCGTCGGAAGTGATGACGCCATGGCTGGATATCTGGCCGATCGCGAGGCGTGGATCGGGGCCCTCCGGCTCAAGCTGATGAGTCGCCACGGGAAGGTCGTACGGTTTTCCGAGGAGTATATTCACAATCCCATTGCGGATCGTGCTGATTTCGGTGCGCCCGCCGTTGTTCAGCAGAATGATCACCTCCCCGGTATCGGGGAAGTGCGCAAAGTAATTGTTAAACCCACCGTAGAAACCCGAGTGCCCCATGTAGCGGACCGTCTCTCCGCCCGGAGCCTCTTCCTCGAACACGCTGACCCCGTAGCCATAGGAGCGCTGCTGGCGGGTGAACATTTTGTCCTTCCATTCCTCGCCAAGCAGGGTATTTTCGCGCAGGACCTGGTCCCAGCGGAGCAGATCGTTCGCGGTCGAATACATCGAGCCCGCCGCGCGCCAGATGCTCA
>SLMS01000274.1 GCA_007133495.1 Candidatus Sumerlaeota bacterium
ATCCCGCGGAGCTACACCATGGCTGGCGAACCGGCCTTCGGGCCCGACGGAGGCTCGCTGCGCGGTTCGACCGCCAGCGTCGATGTTGGTGACGTGACCCGCGACGGCCGGCTGGACATCGCAGTTGGTGGAGGCGCCGTCCTCACCGATACCGGGGACAGGTCCTACATCCTGCAAAACGCCGGGCCTTCCTTCCCTGCTACGCCTCTGTTTGTGCCGCTCGGTATCGGCAACCCCGGACCGAAACTGGTTACGGACGCTTTCCCCGAGACTTGGCTCTCCCCAGCCCAGCGGTTCACTTCGGAAATCCGCTTCGTGGACCTCGACGGGGACGGTGACTTGGACGTGTTTGTGGCCAACCATGGCCAGCGGAACGATATCTACATTAACCGCAACGCCCAGGAGCCCGACCTGTTCCGGTTCAACTTGTTCCTGGCGGACCGGTCACCGGCGTTCTACAACAGTCACCACGAGTGGGACCGCGAAGAGCGCCGCATCCGCCGTGAAGGCGACGGGATCGAGGGCTTCTCCGATACCATCATGGACAACACCCTGCTCGGCCAGGGCATTATGGAGCTGCACCGGCCGACGCTTGCGGACACACCGAAGTACCCGCCGGTCATCAATGCCGACGGTGGCGAGGATACCCGCTCGGTGGCCTTCGGCGACGTGAACCGCAACGGGCGGATCGACGTTTTCCTCGCCAACGGTATCCTGAACTTCGGCGCGCAGAACGTGCTGCTGATGAACCGGCTGCCCAATCCGAACCGGCCCAACGAGTTCCAACTGATCGATGAGACGGACGAGCGGATGCCTCAGGTCGAACTCGACCCGGGTGTCTCCGGCACGCAGTTCGACGATACTTGGTCGGCGGCCTTCGTGGATGTGAACAATAACGGGCACTTGGACCTGATCCTTGGTAACAGCTCGGGTGCGGGAGAGAGCGTCGGTCCGGACCTCGTCCGCCGCTCGCAGCTCCTGCTCAACGACGGGGAGGGCCACTTCACGACCGTGCAGGACGCCAGTGTCTGGCCGACGATCGAACGTCCCGTCACGCGGGTGACCGTGGCGAACTTCGGCCGGAAGGGTGACTTCACCGAGGACATTGACGGCGACGGGATCGTGACCGATCGGGAACGTCAGATATTCGACAGCATGGTCAGAGTGCTCCAGGAGCGCGTTTTCCTGGATGAAGAGGTCCCTGTGCACGACGTGCCGGAGGAGCACTGGTCCATTCCGGTGACCGAAGTGGTCTCGGACCCGTCGGCTCCAGCCCGTACCTACGTGACCCAGCGCCCGCCGCGGTTCATCAACCTGACGGGCAACACGGACGAGGCCGGCGAGCCGGTGTACGAGCCGGTCTGGGACGTGATCCTGTGGACGGGTGATGGTTTCCCTGTCTATCTGTCCAACGACGGCAGTGGCAACTTCAGCAACATCTCCGGCATTGTCTTCACCGACCCGGTCTTTCACGCGGTGTTCGATGCTTCAGTGGCCGACGTGACCCAGAATGGCTTCCTCGACCTGGTGGCCGGTGTACGGGCGGACGGGCGCGAGCCCTCCACACGCCTGCTGGTGAACACCGGTTCGCCCGGCTTCCCTCAGTTTGCCGACAGGACGGCCAGCGAAATGCCGCTGTCGATTTCCACGGCGGCCACCGAAGGCATGGCCGGCGATCCGCGAGGAGTGGCACGCGCCGTGGCGTTGTTCGATGCCCACGGCGACGGCGACTTCGACCTCTACGTCGGGGAGAGCGGCAGGCCGGTGGGATTTATGTCCCGCGGGGCGTTGGATGTCTTCTACGAAAACCGGCTTGTCGGGGCGGGCCCGAACGCCCGAACGAACCTGAACATCCTGACCGGGGCGGCGCAGCAACCGCTCATCCGCCGGGATCTGGCGATCACCGGGGTGCTGCCGAACTTCGGCCGGCAGGGACAGGAGTTGGACGTGCGTCTGCTCGGCCGGCGGTTCGAGCCCAATGCTGAGGTCTTCTTCGGCCAGGGCATCGAGCTGCTCCACCAGCCGATCGTGCGCTCCTCGGAGCTGATCCAGGTGCGTATCCGCATCCGGGAGAACGCTCAGATCGGTCCGCGGCAGATATTCGTCTTCAACCGGAGCGGCGACAGCGCCGTGAGCAAACCCAACGCCTTTGCCGTCGCCCTGCCGCAATCGGAGGCGGACGAAGGCAAGGATGACCAGCCCCGTGACGAGGATGCCACCGGGCTGGACGGATGGGAACTCTTCCATTGAGAGGCCAACGAATGAAAACCCTTTCCCTCAAAGGTTGGATGACACTGGCACTGGTTCTCGGCCTTTCGGCCGGGGCCGGTGCGGGGCAGGGCGATCTGCTCGTCACTGGCTCGTTGGACACCAAGTCCGTCAGTCAGCCCCACCCGGGGATGACCTCGGAGTACCACCACCTGGTGGAGCAGCTCCGGGACTCGGACATGGCGGGGCGGGACAAGCTCCGGAAGTCGGTGCATGAGGAGCGGGTCCAGCCGCTGTTTGAACTCCGCGGCGAAGAGAACCAAGAGATCGAGACCTACGTGTGGCTGGAGCACTGGACGCCGACGGCGCGAGAGGCGCTGGAGGCGCTCGGCTGCGAAGTCGTGGCGGAGGACGAATCACGCTATATCCTGCAGGCTTGGGTGCCGCTGGACGCGGTGGAGGAAGTGGCGGCGCTTCCGGGCGTGCGGCATCTCCGCCGGCCGTCCTATGGTATCCCCGCGATGGGAAGCGTCCTGACCCAGGGCGACGCGAACTTGAACACCAATTTCGTGCGCCAGCTCGGCAACGTGGATGGCACGGGTCTCCGCGTGGGGGTGATTTCCCACGGCCTTTGGAACGAGGGGTCCTTCCCGGCGCCGGAACAGGGCACAAACCACGACCTCCGGATAGTGACGGGTAATATTCCGCCGGACCCCAGCTCTGATGACGGTGTGACGTTCGGGCGGTTTGGGTCGGTGCGTATCTTCCCGCCGTCGTTCAGCCAGCATACGCTTCCCGGCAATTTAATGACGGACGGGGCGGCAGTGCTGGAGACGCTTTTCGATATTGCTCCGGGAGCGGAGTATATCTACGCGCGCGCCCGGACTTCCGCCGAGATGGAAACCGCGCGCAACCATCTGCTTGGTCAGGGCGTGGATGTCATCGTGGACACGATGGTTTTCTACGACGTGGGGCGGTTCGACGGGAGCAGCACGGTCTCGCGCCGGGCACAGCAGATCATGCTGAACCACAACGTGATCTACGTCTCTGCCACCGGCAACCAGAGCATTTTCCGGGCGGATACGTTTCCGAACACACCGCAACGTTTCCCGTTGTTCGTCAATGGGCACTTCACAGCCAACCCGGACCCGAACGTCGGCAAGTTCCATAACTTTGCCGCGGCGCGGAACACCAGCAACCGGGTGGAGGGCCTGGTCATCCAACCAATCAATGGCGTGATCGACGTGGCACTGGTGTGGGACGACGTCTGGGATGACCACAATCCACGTGCGGCGGACGACTTGGACCTGTATCTCGTCAACGCGACCACGCTGGACATTTCGACACCTTTTGCTTCCTCCACCAACCGGCAGGACGGTTTCGGCCTGCCCTTCGAGCGCATTACCCACCACACTTTCAGCGACGCAGCCGTCGTCATCAACCGCGCCGACCAGACCAATGATTCACGGACGCTTTTCACCCTGGTCATTCTGCAGGGGCTGATTCCCGACCGCCCGAGCACACAGTATCTCACCCACGGCGTGGCGGGCAACAACGGCGACGCGTTGGCGCCGGTTCTCACCGTGGGTGGCATTGACGCGACCCAGGGGGTGAACCGTGTTTATCGCGGGTCGGTTCCGGGTGTTGAGCCGGGACCGGGCCGGGCGCTCAACAACGACTTCGTACGCTGGTACTCCACACAGCGGGGCCCTGCGGTGATGAGCTATACGAACACTTTCGCATTTTCCGCGGGCGGCCCACCACCGCTCAGCTTTGACCAGACTGCGCCATTTCCCGGTACCTCCGCTGCGGCGGCCCACATGGGCGGGCTGGTGACTCTTCTGCGCCATTCGTACCCGGAGATTCCCGCCTGGCGGTATTACGAACTGCTCCGGGACACCAGCCCGCCGCCGGTTGGCGACTTCCCAAGCGCCACGCCGCTCCAGGTGGACAAGCTGGCGGAGTTTCAGAACTCCCCCGATTACCGGCGCGTGAACGGGTTCGACGCGTGGATGAACATTGGAGAGGCGCTCGCCATGGGCGATCTCGGCAAGTCCGCGTTCATCTCGACCATCGAGGGTGCACTGGAGTGGGAGGAGAGCGGTTCCGAGGTTGGCTTTGAGCCGCCGGTCTTCGGCAAGTCTGGAGAGGCCATCACCGTCTCCCCGGGTGGCAAGAACAACGTGTTCGGCTTCACCCAGACGCCGGTGCTTGAGTTCCCCGACGGCAAGGGCGGCTCCACGACCGAACTCGACCCGGACAGTGTCTATCTGCTGACGGTGCGCGTGGGGAGTGACCAGACCGATCCCAAGCAGGTGCCGCATTTCCGGCTCCGGCTGATGTCGGGCGGCAGCGACCAGGCGGTGATGAAGACGGTGGCGGGCGTGCATGCCTCCGCCGGCAACCCGCCCACCTCGGTGGCCGGGCGCGAGTATCTGCTCTTCTACCGGCCGTCCACTCCCGAAATCGCCGAGCAGGGCGTGCGTTTCGCCTTCGACCTCCTCCATTTCCTGGAGGAGCCGAACTCGGACGCGACCCTGTATATACATGATATCGGCTTCCGGAAGGTTGATGTTCAGTACTGATTCCTTTCGTTTCCCTGCACGGCGCGAACGGCACCCCACCCCGGGTGCCGTTCGCTTTTGAGGAGGCGCCCCGCCGGCCGGACCATGCGCGAAGAATATCCTCTCCACTCCCGGCGCCTTCACGAGGAGGGCTTTCCCGCGCCGTTTCTCCGCCCTTGGATGGAGGCGGGCGTCGGGGATCTGGCGTGTTGGAGGGGCGAGCCGGAGGTTGCCGGGCGGGCGCTTCGGGTGGCGGTGATCGGGACGAGGAACGCCGGACCAGCTTCGCTCGTGGCGGTGGAGGCGCTCTCGACGCGGCTTGCGGACGAGGGGGCACCGGTCGTGAGCGGCGCGGCTGCCGGAACGGACCTGGCCGCGCATCGCGCGGCGCTTGAGGCGGGGGGCAGCACCGTTGCCTGCCTACCGTTCGGGCTGGGATTCGTTGCCAATCCGGATTTTGGCGGGCGGGCCTTCCTTGCGGACGAGCCGGGGCGGGCCCTTCTCCTCTCTCCTTTTGCGCACGGGCAGCGCCCCACCCGCCAGACGCCGGTCGTGCGCAACCGGCTGATCGCCGCATTCTCCCACGCGGTGGTTGTGGGCGAGGCGCAGCCGGAGAGCGGCACCTATCACTGTGCGGCGTTTGCGCTCCGGATTGGCCGGCCGGTATTCGTTCTCCGGGCGGAGGAGCCCGCGCCGGCGGAGCTGCGCCGTCTTCAGCGGCAGGTTACCGCACGCAACGGCGGGCGTGTCTATACGGCGGAGGAGTGCTACGGGGAGGCGCTGGCGAGGGAGGTGCTCGCGGCGGCGGGCCGCTTCGCGCGGAAGGAACGCCGGAGAGAGGCGGCGCAGCCGGACCTGCTCGAGGGCGGCCGGACGTGAGCGGGCCTGCCCCGGTTGCCTCTGTCGTGCTGAACCGTCCGCTCGGCAAGGCGCTCTCCTACCGGATTCCTCCCGAACTCGAAGGGCAGCTTGCACCCGGGTACCTGGTGGAGGTGCCCATCGGCCCGCGGAAGGAGGTGGGCTGCGTGGTGGAGGTGGGGGATTCCTCCGCTGTTGATCCGGGCGTCCGGCTGCGGCCGCTGAGGCGCCGTGTGGCGGATGGCTATACAATCAGCGGGGAGATACTCCGGCTTTCGCAATGGGTGGCCGACTACTATTGCTGTTCGTGGGGGGAGGCGCTGGCGGCGGCCTCGGTGATCGGCTTTTCAGACACGAATCTGCCGCGCCGCATGACGTACCGGATCGCAAAGGGCTGGCGGGATGCCGGGCTCACCACGCGGCAGCGTGCCGTGGCGGAAAAGCTGGCGGGCGGCGCTTTCGGGGTGCTGCCGCTTGCGGAGCTGGCCGCTGCCGCCGGGACCACTACGGCCACGCTGCGGAGGATGCAGCAGGCCGGAGCGCTGGAGGAAGTGCCGGCGGAACTGCCCGCTGCGCCGGCGGTCCCGCCGCCGGATGAACGGCTGGCGTTCCTGCCGGACCAGCAAACCGCCTTCGATGCGGTCC
>SLMS01000086.1 GCA_007133495.1 Candidatus Sumerlaeota bacterium
ACGTAAAGTGGCGGTTCGGGGTTGGGCCCCCAATAGAGATCGTACACTTGGGCGCCGCTGGAGGGGTTCCAGTTGACCGTGATGTCCTCGGGGTCCAAGCCAGTGGCAAGATTCTCGGGTGAGGCGTAGGTGGGCGCCTGGATAGGAGGACACGCCGCGTCGAAGAATATCTGGTGGCTGTCGTCTATACGGAGGCGCCCATGCCCCCAGTCCTCGTCCGGCAGGCCTTCCAGGCCCGTGCTATCGGCACCCTGGTTGATAAGCTCTTGTATTTCGAATCCGGGTATCGGGCCGGCTGTCTGGCGCAGCAGCGCGGCAGCGGCGGCCACGTGGGGCGCAGCGGCGCTGGTTCCGCCGAAGTTCCGGGTCTGCGCCCATTGCGCCTGCTGGCCGCCGGAGGTTTCCGCGCAGATGACGTCAAAGTTCCCGGGGGCGGCCACGTCCAGCAGCCCTGTGGCCCCGTCTATCCGCGGCCCCCGGCCGCTGGATAGACTGAGCGCTCCCACAGGCGCCTGTCGTGTCCGGTAGCTACCCACGTTTATTGTCCGGTCGGCCGTGGCGGGCCACGTAATGGTTCCCTCGTCGGTGGTGAAATTTCCCCAGAAGACCCCACCGCTCCAAGTGGTGGCGCTGTCGCTGCAAAAGAGATGAACTGTGATCTCTTCTGTAAGAAAATTCGCTCCGCGCACGCGCAACGTCCAGTTGTTTGCGACCGCCTCCCCGTCCTCGTCGTTCACAATGCTGAGATCAACCCGTGTGCGATTCCGCGGGGAGTGGGAGCCACTTCTCCACACTCTGTGGTTGCCGACGGTAACATTCGTTTGACCAATGGGGTTAAGATTTACGAAGTTGCTTTCGCCGTCCTCGCGCAAAAGAAGCTCAACGTCGGCCAGATTATTCCCCGGCCAATTAATGGAGAGCGTGAGACGGGTGACGTCCGCCGGCTGCGCCCCAATCGTGTCGGGAATGGTCAGCGGAACATCAGCCTGCTGAGAGGCGCCAACTTCCACCCTTGCCACGCGGTTTGACCCTGCAAGATTTCCGTTCGGAGTCACGTGAATCAGATCGCTTGCGTTCATATTCTGGGTTTTCGCCTGCTCGAGCGCGCTGCTTCCATCCAGGAAATGCCATACCCAGCCTCCGAACTCCCAAAGAAAAATATTCGCGCCGTGATCCCGGGCCCACACCAGGGTCACGATGTGGTTGTTGTTCGCGTAGCGGTCAATGACGAGCAGTTCCGCGTCTGGAGCGATCCCGGTATAAAGCCGGCGGAAGTCCGCGTCCTGCCCCACCAGGATGCTTGCCACGGACGTGCCATGCCCGTTGCTGTCCACAGGGGTGTCTATCAGGTTGACTCCGCGGACATATTCCTCGTCGTCGGGGCCGAGTACCCGCCGAACCTTGCTCTGCCCAAGGGCGTAAAGCTTCTCCCCGGGATCGAGGCGGAAATTCCCATTCGTGTCGTCCACCACGAATACCATTTCCCCGAAGCCGGGCGTGGCGTCGTTGAACGCAGCAGGCCCGAAGTTCCGCTGGCCGTCGTCATTGGCGTCGTTGTATAGCCAGTCCGTGCGTGTGTCGTAGATCGGAGAATCCAGGGGGCTGCTGTAGCGCAAAATCTCCCCCGGATCGCACACCCCGTTGGCGTTTAGGTCTACGCAATCCACGCCGGGCTCGAAGAACTCGTTGCCATTCACGTCTATCCAGTCGTAGGCGGTGCTCGTATCCACGGAGAAGAAGTCCGGGTGAAACACGTCGATACCCGTGTCGAAGACGGCGATGGTTTGGCCTTGGCCGCGGTTGAGACCTGGCCAGAAGGAGGCGTCAGGTACAAAGGAACCTTGCCGGATGTCCGCCTGTATTTCCGGCCGTGAAAGATTCAGCGGCGATTCAGCCGAAATCGATGCACCCGGCTCGATAAACTCCACCAGCGGGGAGAGCACCAGCACGTTCAGGCCGTGGAGGGTCACCCATGCGGGATAGAATCTGTCGAAGTTTGAGATGCCGGTTGTGAGGCGCATGAACTCTATGCCCTGGGCCTCAAAGTCTGAAACCTCGGCATCGGTCAGCTCGCGCGCGAAGTGAATCGTCACGTTGATGCGGTTCTGCGCATCCTTCAGGATGGAGGCCCGTTCATGTACGATCACCTCCACGGCCTTGTCGTGGTGGATGGCGGCGGCGACCGACTGCACCACGCCGTCCACCTTCTTCTGGATTTGGTACTGCGTGGGCTGGGTTGGTTGTCCGGCAACAGGGAGGGGAAGCAGTGCCAGGAATAGGCTGGCCATCAGGAAACGAAAGGAAACGGCTTTTCCTCCCGTTTCTCCGGAAAACGGAAACGCTTGCATGTCGAAGTCCTCGGTGGGGGAGTTGACTTCAGGAAAAATCCGAGTGAAATTCGGTTGGCCGGTCAACCCCTTTTTCCCGTCCGGGGAACAAAAAAGGAGATACTGAATGCGGTTCAACACCCGGAAGTGAGGCACTTGCGGGGTGTATTTCGTTATTAATATTGAACTTAGCTGAGGGCGGGTGGATTGGGCACCCGGATGTCCGCAATGCGTGCAGATGCCTCCCTCATGTGTCCAAAATCAGCGGTCACGCTGGTAGCGATACTGCCCCCCCCGGCCGGCCTCGAACTCGATGCCCGCCTTTCTGCCCCGCCAAGTGCGTCCCGGTGAACGGTAGCCGAGACGCCGCTGAGTCGGCGATTTAGCCACGGTGCCCCGCCGAGTCCGCGAGGAACTGGGACCCCGGAAACTCGCCGTATAGACACACCTGAGCCGTCCCACTCGGGTCGGCCACTGTGTGGGACTCATGTGACCCCGAAAAACCCGTCAACCACGGGCGGGCCGAGGAAGTCTTCACCAACCCGGGGGGAATGTCACCGATGCGTGCATCACCGGTCACAGCGGGTGACAAGCACACAATTGTGGACTGGGAACCACGGTCCGGGTGTCGGCACGGATAGGTCCTTCCCTGGTGTGGCGTGGCGTTTATGTGTGCATTGCGGACCCATGGGTTGTCTATACAAAAGCCGCCGCGATCTCCGGTAAGGATTGACAAAGGCTTGGGGAGGTGGGGGAGTCTTTTGACAAGGTGGCGGGCGAGGGCACGTGATCAATCTGCCGAATGGCGCAGGGAGTTGCGCAGATGGACACGGCAGCTCGGCTTCTCCTATTTACATTCCTTTTCTCGATTCCAGCCGTTGTGGAAGGCGAACCTGCGACGGACCCGAGTGCGTCCGCACCGCCGCCCGGCGCAATTGCCTCCGTCAAGCAGGAGCAGATTCCCGGACCGCCCGAGTCGGCTTGGATCAGGACCCCTCCAACCTCCCGCCATGACCACGCGATGGCTTACGACAGTGCCCGGGGGCACGTCGTGCTCTTCGGGGGCTCGACCCCCGCAAAGGGCAGGCGCGGAGAAACCTGGGGGTGGGACGGCCAAAGGTGGGCACTACTCGCCATCACGGGCCCCACCCCGCGCCGCGACCACGCCATGGCTTACGACGAGGCGCGCGAACGCGTGGTTCTCTTCGGGGGTGACGACGATTCAGGGGCCTTTAGCCGCGGTGACACCTGGGAGTGGGACGGGGAGGAGTGGGAACTGGTGAGCACAACCGGTCCCGAACCCCGCCGGGAACACGCCATGGCTTACGACAGCGCGCGCGGCCGCGTCGTCCTGTTCGCCGGGCGCGGCGTCGAAGGACGTCTCTGGGACACATGGGAGTGGGACGGGCAGGAATGGCACTTGGTCAGCACAACCGGTCCCGAGCGGCGTTACACTCACGCCATGGCCTACGATGGCGTGAGGAACAGGGTGCTCCTGTTCGGGGGGTCAGGCTGGACCGGCATCGCCGCGGTCACTTTGGACGATACATGGGAATGGAACGGCCAGGAGTGGACGGAAATCGATACCGAGTTCGGGCCCTCGCCACGCGCGAGGCACGCGATGGTTTTCGACAGTGTCCGCCAAAAAGTGCTTCTCCAGGGCGGTACGGGCGATGGCAGTAGCGAGACGTGGGAATGGGACGGCGAGACCTGGGAGCAGGTTGTTGAGGAGGGACCCTTCGACCGCCGCGAACACGCCATGGCGTATGATGCGGCCCGACAACGTGTGGTACTCTTTGGCGGAATACGCCGACCCGAGGGAATCGGCTCGTCAGAATCCGTGGACGAGACATGGGAGTGGGACGCCGGGCAGTGGGAGCAGGTCCACTCCGCTGCCCCACCCCCCCGCCGCGACCACGCCATGGCCCACGACAGCGCCCGGGACCGCACCGTGCTCTTCGGCGGACAGACACCCTTCGGCGACCTCGTCGATGAGACATGGGAGTGGGACGGCCGGCAGTGGGAACTCGCCGCCACCGAAGGGCCCGCCCCCCGCCGCGACTTCGCCATGGTTTACCACACTGCCCGCCAACGCACCCTCCTCTTCGGGGGATTCGGTGGTGAAGGAGTCTTCCCGGAGCACCTTGCCGACACCTGGGAATGGGATGGCGAGCAATGGCAGGAGATATCTGTAGCCCCCGGGACCGCCCCGTCCTCCAGCCAGGGGCACGCCATGGCCTACGACCCACAGCGCGATCGTGTCGTCCTCTTCGGAGGTGCCTTCCACGGCGTCGGGGGTGAAATCAGCCTCCGCCGCGACACTTGGGAGTGGGATGGCGAGCAGTGGGAACACCTCACCAACACCGGCCCCTCCGCACGGACCGACCACGCCATGGCCTACGACGGCCGGCGCGGCCAAGTAGTCCTCTTCGGCGGTTGGGGAGCAGCCGGTGACATCGGCGACATGTGGGGCTGGGACGGCGAACAATGGGAAGAAATCCCGATAATAGACGGACCCACCCCCCGCCGCAACCACACCATGGCCCACGACAGCGTGCGCGGCCGGGTCCTCCTCTTCGGAGGCTCGGGGCTCGTCAACGGCACCTTCACACGGTTCGACGAGATGTGGGAATGGAACGGGGACAGGTGGGAACTCGACAATGCACCCGGCCCTGCCGGGCGCGACAATCACGCCATGGCTTACGACAGCGCGCGCGGCCGCGCGGTGCTCTTTGGGGGAACCGCTCCAATCACCGTGGATGAAACGTGGGAGTTCATCCCCGCGCCGCTGGTGTTACCAACCATCTTCGTCTTCTACTGAACAGAGCCTGCCAGTGATTGAGGCACTTGGGTGCCGCTGTTTGCCGGCTTCCCGGAGCTAGTGGTGACCTGCCCCCCTTCTATGTGCCAACCGCCATGAGAGCTTCCGGGCTTCGTTTCATCGCAGCATTTGAACGAAGGGGAGCCTGCTGGCGGGTGGCCGCCCAACCTTCCCCTCCGCTCGGCTTAAGCATCGTCAGGCTGGCAGCCACGCCGGCCCTTCATAAGCGAGGCGCCTGCGGATGCTCTCTACGGCCTGCCGTCCGCGTGAGGGATGTCCGCGCTGTCCACGGCGCCGTCGGTGTTGAGATCGAAGTCCAGCTCCGGTTCTTCGCCAAGGATGCCGAGAAGCCGCGCGGCGATTTCCGTCCGGGTGGCAGAGCGGGCCTGCACGAAGATGACAACCTCCGCCGTGGAGAAAAGCCCCAAGCTGTCCGTCGCCGTTACGCTCAGGCTGTGCGTCCCGGGCGTCAGATCGCGGAGGATTCGCTCGCGGCCCGTGCCAATCTCCCCTACGCCGTCTATCTCCCACAGAAGCGCGCTGCCGCGGAGCGGACCGTCCTCGGGGTCGTAGGCTTCGGCATGGAGAAGTATCGGCTCACCCACGGCAAAAGTCTCGCCGTCCGCGGGCTGAAGAATTTCAACGAGCGGTGGCTTGGGCTCTACGGTGAAGGCGCCGGAGACGGCCTCTGTCGCGTTGAACCCGTCGTTTACGATAATGCGAATCCGTGCCGTGCCGACGGCGCCGGGAAGGAATTCTGCCTCGCGGGCGAAGGGACTTTCAAACGCGTTGGTCGTGAGCGTAATCCAAGACTCTCCGTCGTCGTCGCTGTACTGAATCATGGTGGTCAGATCGTTGCCATCGGGATCGGTGGCTTCCCAATCCACAATCAGGACGTCCGTGACAACCGTCCCGGCTGCCGGCTCTATTAATTCGACCTCGGGCGCGGAAGGGGACCGCTCGCGGCTGGCCACCGGCGTGCCGTCCTCCACAAGCCGGATGCTCGCCACGCCGTCGGGCATGGGGATCAAGGCCCCCACCGTCCTTGCCGGGACCTCGCTGTCTTCGATTTCCTGTGGCTCGGCCGCCACGGTGAGGATGACCGCCCCGGTGGCGTCC